>NZ_JBFAXA010000005.1:0-386849 GCF_040689265.1 Streptomyces sp. NPDC052012 | reverse complement strand
GTCCCGCAACCCGAACACATCCGTCGCCACCGCCAGCTCCCGCAGCAACGCCAGCGTCTCGTCGGTCACCAGATGCTTCGAGTAGTCGATGTACAGATCACCCACGCGCAGGACATAGCGCTCCGCGCGGGACGGGTCGGCGGCGAACAGCTCGCGCAGGTCCGGCCGGGGCAGGGCGTCCGCGCGGTGGTCGTCCAGGGCGGCCCACTCGGGGCGCCGGGTCGGCACGGGGGTGTCAGGCATGGGCGGGGATCCCCTCGGCCTCGCCGCGCAGGGCGACGGCGTACATCTCGTCCGCGTCCAGGCGCCGCAGTTCCTCGGCGATGAGCTCGGACGTGGGCCGGACCTTCAGGGCGAGCCGGCGGGAGGGCTGGCCCGGCAGGGACAGCGTGGCCAGCGGGCCCTCGGGCCGGTCGATGACGATCTCGCCGTCGACGGTGCCCAGGCGGACGCCCGTCACCACCGGCCCCGGCGTCTCCACCCGCTCCACCGGCACCTTCAGCCGGGCCTCGAGCCAGCGGGCCAGCAGCTCCGCACTCGGGTTGTCGGCCTCGCTCTCCACGGCCGCCGAGGTCACCTTCAGCCGGGCCTGGTCGAGGGCGGCGGCCAGCATCGAACGCCAGGGGGTCAGCCGGGTCCAGGCGAGGTCGGTGTCGCCGGGCGCGTAGGTGCGGGCCCGGGTCTGCAGGGCCTCCAGGGCGTGCTCGGCGGCGTACAGATCCGTGATGCGGCGCTGGGCCAGCGCGCCCAGCGGGTCCTTCGAGGGGTTGTCGGGGGAGTCCGCGGGCCACCACACCACCACCGGCGCGTCGGGAAGCAGCAGCGGCAGCACCACCGAGTCGGCGTGCTCGGACACCTCGCCGTAGGTGCGCAGCACGATGGTCTCGCCGGTGCCTGCCTCGGATCCGACGCGGACCTCCGCGTCCAGCCGCGGGTGGGTGCGCTCGCGCGGGGTGCGGGCGTGCCGCTTGATGACGACCAGGGTGCGGGAGGGGTGTTCGTGCGAGGCCTCCTCGGCCGCCTTGATCGAGTCGTAGGCGTTCTCCTCGTCCGTGACGATCACCATCGTCAGCACCATCCCCACCGCGGGGGTGCCGATCGCGCGGCGGCCCTGCACCAGCGCCTTGTTGATCTTGCTTGCCGTGGTGTCGGTCAGGTCGATCTTCATGGCCTGCGCCAGCTCCGTCCGTCTCGTGCGAGCATCTCGTCGGCTTCCGCGGGTCCCCAGCTGCCCGAGGCGTACTGCGCGGGTGTGCCGTGAGACGCCCAGTACTCCTCGATCGGGTCGAGGATCCTCCAGGACTCTTCCACCTCCTGGTGACGGGGGAACAGGTTGGCATCCCCCAGGAGGACATCCAGAATGAGCCGTTCGTACGCCTCCGGGCTGGACTCGGTGAACGACTCGCCGTAGGCGAAGTCCATCGTCACGTCCCGGATCTCCATCGACGTGCCCGGCACCTTGGAGCCGAACCGCACCGTCATGCCCTCGTCCGGCTGCACCCGGATGACGATGGCGTTCTGCCCGAGTTCCTCGGTGGCCGTGGTGTCGAAGGGGGAGTGGGGCGCCCGCTGGAGGACCACCGCGATCTCGGTGACCCGGCGGCCGAGCCGCTTGCCGGTGCGCAGGTAGAAGGGGACGCCCGCCCAGCGGCGGTTGTCGATGCCCAGCTTGATCGCGGCGTAGGTGTCGGTGACGGAGGCCGGGTCGATGCCGTCCTCCTCCAGATAGCCGCGCACCTTCGTGCCGCCCTGCCAGGCCGCCGCGTACTGACCGCGCACAGTGTGCCGGCCCAGGTCCTTCGGCAGCCGCACCGCCCGCAGGACCTTCAGCTTCTCGGTGAGCAGCGAGCCGGCGTCGAAGGCGGCCGGTTCCTCCATCGCGGTGAGGGCGAGCAGCTGGAGCAGGTGGTTCTGGATGACGTCGCGGGCGGCGCCGATGCCGTCGTAGTAGCCGGCCCGGCCGCCGATGCCGATGTCCTCGGCCATCGTGATCTGGACATGATCGACGAAGGACCGGTTCCAGATCGGCTCGAACATCTGATTGGCGAAGCGCAGTGCCAGGATGTTCTGGACGGTCTCCTTGCCCAGGTAATGATCGATGCGGAAGACCTGCTCCGGATCGAACACCTCGTGCACGATCGCGTTCAGCTCCTCGGCCGACTTCAGATCGTGCCCGAACGGCTTCTCGATCACCGCACGCCGCCAGGCGCCCTCGGGGCTGTCGGCCAGCCCGTGCCGCTTCAGCTGCTGGACCACCTTCGGGAAGAACTTCGGCGGTACGGAGAGATAGAAGGCGTAGTTGCCGCTGGTTCCGCGGGACCGGTCCAACTCCTCGACGGCCGCGCGCAGTTGCTTGAACGCCGAGTCGTCGTCGAAGTCGCCCGGGATGAACCGCATGCCCTCGGAGAGCTGCTGCCAGACCTCCTCGCGGAAGGGGGTGCGGGCGTGCTCCTTGACCGCGTCGTGCACCACCTGTGCGAAGTCCTGGTCCTCCCAGTCCCGGCGGGCGAAGCCCACCAGGGAGAAGCCCGGCGGCAGCAGCCCGCGGTTCGCGAGGTCGTACACGGCGGGCATCAGCTTCCGGCGGGACAGGTCACCGGTCACGCCGAAGATGACGAGCCCGGACGGGCCCGCGATCCGGGGCAGCCGGCGGTCCTGGGCGTCCCGCAGCGGATTCGACCAGCCGGCCGCCGGTGCGGTGGGTGGCACCGCACCGGCATCCACCGGATCCTGGGTCGTCTCGTCGGTCATCGGGCGTCAACTCCCTTG
The DNA here is from genome assembly GCF_040689265.1 of Streptomyces sp. NPDC052012. Classification (NCBI taxonomy): domain Bacteria; kingdom Bacillati; phylum Actinomycetota; class Actinomycetes; order Kitasatosporales; family Streptomycetaceae; genus Streptomyces; species Streptomyces sp. NPDC052012. Next base: position 384,080 of record NZ_JBFAXA010000005.1, on the reverse strand, counting down.
TCGTCCAGCGACTTCGTCACCGCGTCGAGCCTCCGGCGCCGCGGGTGCACGGCCCGGCACGATCAGCTCCTCCCATACAGGGTGTCCCGGTATGCCGGATCCTTCACTTCCGGCCTGTTCGCCGGTCCCTGCGGGAGACCGTCTGCGCCCGGTATGTCGGCATGTTTCGACTCTAACTCCCCGCCGTCCCCGGAACGCGTCGGATCATCGCCTGACCTGCGGTGATGCCCCCGTCCGGGCGGCGGACGCACGAGAAAGGGGGCCCCACGCGTGCGTGGGGCCCCCTTCTGTCCGGCCGGGGAGGGCCGGTGTGGGGGGTGGATCAGTGGGCGAAGGTGAACCAGTTGACGTTGACGAAGTCGGCCGGCTGGCCGCTGGTGAAGGTCAGATACACGTCGTGCGTGCCCGTCACGGAGCTGATGTTCGCCGGGATCGTCCGCCAGGACTGCCAGCCGCCCGTGTTGGCCACCGCGAAGCTGCCCACGGGCGCGTTGCCGCGGCTGTCCAGGCGCACCTCGACCAGTCCGCTGACGCCGCCCGCCGCGCCGCTCGCCACGCGGGCGGAGAACTGCCGGGCCGGGTTCGATCCGAAGTTCACGCCCTTGAAGTGCAGCCAGTCGCCGTTCGCGAGCGCGCCCACGTTCTGGCCGCCTCCCGAGTCCGCCGTGGTCTCCGTCATGACGCCCGACTGACCGTCGTAGGACTCGGCCTGGATGGTGCCGTAGGCGTCGCGGTTGCCGCTCGGCGGCGGAGTGGTGCCGCCGCCTCCTGAGGTGAGCACCTGCACGTAGTCGACGAGCATGGAATGACCGGGCTGGGTGCCGGCGTCCGGACCGCCGCCGAAGGCGTCGGGGAAGCCGCCGCCCATCGCCACGTTGAGGATGATGAAGTATCCGTGGTCCGTGGCGTTCGACCACGTGGTGGCGTCCACCTGGTTCTCCCGCACGGTGTGGAAGTTGGTGCCGTCGAGGTAGAAGCGGATCTCCTCCACGCTCGCCGAGCGGTCCCACTCCATCCGGTACGTGTGGAAGCCGGCCTGACAGGTCGTGCCCTGGCAGGTGGTCGAACTGCCGATGCCGCTGTTCTCGTTGCAGGGACCGCCCGGTGCGGTGCCGCAGTGCATCGTGGCGAACACCGTGTTCAGGCCCTGCGTGTTCTCCATGATGTCCAGCTCGCCGACCGCCGGCCAGTTCCAGTAGTTGCCGCGGTAGGGGGCGCCGAGCATCCAGAACGCCGGCCAGTAGCCCTTGGCGGCGGCGCCGGTGACGTTCGGCACCTGGATACGGGCCTCGACGCGCAGCTTTCCGCCGGACGGGGGCTCGAAGTCGGTGCGGTTGGTCTCGATACGGCCCGAGGTCCAGTTGCCGGCGGCGTCGCGGCGCGGGGTGATCCGGAGGTTGCCGTTGCCGTCGAGGGAGACGTTGTCCGTGCTGGAGGTCATCGTCTCGATCTCACCGGTGCCCCAGTTGGCGGGGCCGCCCGGGTAGCCCTTGCCGGTCGCGTACTGCCAGCGGGAGGTGTCGACACCGCTGCCGGCGGGCCCGTCGAAGTCGTCGACGAAGAGCTGGTTCCAGCCCGACGGGGGAGGCGGCGCGGAGGCGCTGGCGGACGGGGTGCCGACGGTCGCGGCGGCCGCCGCGAGGCCGAGCGTGCTGACGACGGCGAGCAGGGCCCGTCGCACGGGGCGGTGTCGGGGTCTGCGAGAGGTACGAGTGGTGCGTGGTGTGCCGGAGGTGTCACTCATGTGGGGATGCCTCTCGGGTACGGATGGCCGAATGCGGGGAGTGCCCTGCGAGCGCCGGTCGCCGTTCTGAGAGCGCTCTCAAGGGTGCCGCCAATGTGCTCCGTGCCCCTTCGGTCGTCAAGAGGTGTAACCGAGAAAGTCCTTGCGGGATCGGTGAGTTCAGCTCATGAAGGGTGCGAATGGGGGCAAGCGCGCTGTGCTCGCCCACGGGGACGCCGGACGCGGCGCCCGGGGACGGTTCCCCGGGCGCCGCGCCTGCCCTCGCGCTCGACCGTTCGACTGCGCGCCCGCGGGACGGGCCCGGTCCGCTCAGACCTTCTCCGGCACCCTCGGCCGCGGCGTCTCCTCCTCGTGCAGCCCGATGCGCTCGTGCGCCCGGCGCAACGGTGCCGGGGCCCACCAGGCGCGGCGGCCGAGCAGGGCCATGGTGGCCGGGACGAGGAGCATGCGGACGATCGTCGCGTCGATGAGGACGGCCAGGGTGAGGCCGAGGCCGATCTGCAGGATCGGGGAGAAACCACCCGTCATGAAGGCGCCGAAGACGACGGCGAGCAGCAGGGCCGCGCAGGTGCCCACGCGGCCGGAGCGGCGCAGTCCCGTCACCACGGCCTCGCGCTCGTCGCCGGTGTGCTGCCGTGCCTCGCGCATCCGCGCCAGGATGAACAGCTCGTAGTCCATGGCGAGTCCGAACGCGATCGCGACGATCAGGGGCGGCGCGGTGAGACTGAGCGCGCCCAGACCCTCGGCGCCCAGCAGCCCGGCCAGATGACCGTCCTGGAACACCCACACCACCACGCCCAGCGCGGCGCCCAGGCTGAGCAGGGTGGTCACGATCGTGCGCAGCGGCAGCAGCACGGAGCCGGTGAACGCGAACAGCAGGAGCAGGATCCCGCCGAGCACGGTCACGACCGCCCAGGGCGCCCGGTCGGCGAGCATCGCGCGGAAGTCCACCAGTCGGGCGGCCACGCCCGTCACCTCGACCGGCTCGTCACCGCGCAGTTCCCGTACCCGTTCGACCAGTTCGGTGGCCGCCGCGCCGTCGGCCTCGCCGGGCGGCCGGACCTCGATCACCGCGGCCCCGCCGGGCAGTTCCCGGGTCACGGCGCCAGGCGACAGGGCGCGGATCCGGTCCGCGGTCGCGGCGTCGGTGCCGGGCTCGACCACGACACTGATGGGCGAGACCCCGGTGCCCGGCGGGAAATGGTCGCCGACGATGTCGTACAGCTGCCGCGCCTCGGTGTCCGTGGGCAGCTGCCGGGCGTCGCCGACGGCGATCCGCATCCCCGACACGGGCAGCGCCAGCACCAGCAGCGCCGGGACCACCACGGCCAGCACGGCGATCCTGCGCCGGGCCGCGAAGGCGGCGATGCGCCCGAACAGCCGCCCCTCCGCGCCCTCCGGCCGTGCCTTCGCCGGGGCGATCCGCCCGCCGAACCGCGCCAGCAGCGCGGGCAGCAGGGTCAGCGCGGCCAGCATGTCGACCACGACCACCGCGGCGACGGCCAGCCCCATGCTGCGCAGGAACACGCTCGGGAACACCAGCGGCCCGGTCAGACTGACCGCCACCGTCAGCCCCGAGAACAGCACCGTCCGCCCGGCCGCGGCGACCGTACGGTGCACCGCCTCGACGACGTCCTCGGTGTGCCGGCGCTCCTCACGGAACCGCACCAGCATCAGCAGCGCGTAGTCCACCGCGAGCCCGAGCCCCAGCATCGTCGTCACCTGGATCGCGTACACGGAGATGTCGGTGACCTCGCTGAACGCGAACAGCGCCAGGAACGCCCCCGCGATCCCGCTCACCGCCACCAGCAGCGGCAGCAGCGCCGAGCGCAGCCCGCCGAACACCACGAGCAGCAGCGCCAGCACCACCGGCAAGGAGATCAACTCGGCGTTCTTCACGTCCTGCTGGGCCCGTTCGCCGAGCTGCTCCCCGAGCAGCGGGCCGCCGCTCACATGGACGTGGGGGGCGTCGATCTCCTTGATGCGCTCGACCGCCGCGTCCAGCGTCCGCTCCTCGGCCGCGTCCTCCAGCCCGCCCGCCAGGGTGACCGAGACCAGCAGCGCCCGCCCGTCCTCGGCGGTCAGCCCGCGCGTGGCGTACGGATCCGGTACGGCGGCGACCCCGGCGATGTCGCGCAGGTCCGCCACCGTCCGCTCGACCTCGGCGCGCAGCTCCGGATCGCGGACGGCGGTGCCCGCCACCACGCCGGTGATCGAGTCGCCGGCCGGATCCGCCCGGTCCAGGTACCGGGCGGCCGACTCGGACTCGGTTCCCGGCACTTCGGCCACATTGTCGGACAGCCGCGCGAACACGCCCGTCCCCAGCCCGAATCCGAGCAGCAGAAACAGCCCCCACAGGAGCATCACGGTCAGAGGGCGGCGAGTAGCCGCCCGGGCGAGTGCGAGGAGCACGGTCCCTCCCGGCGAGTGTGAGTCGGTGACGCCCTCAGACTCGTGCCGGACGGGGTGCTGCCGGATCGCCGACGGGAGCGGTTCGCGGGCCTCGCCCGTGCGGGGGAGGCGCGGGCCGGACTCACCCGTCAGGGGGATCCCGGGGTGACCAGACCCGACTCGTACGCGCAGATCACGGCCTGCACCCGGTCCCTGAGACCGAGTTTGCTCAGCACGTTGCTCACATGCGTCTTGACCGTGTGCTCACTGACGAACAGGGTCGTGGCGATCTCCGCGTTGGACAGCCCCCGCGCCAGCAGACGCAGCGTCTCCACCTCACGCGCGGTGAGGGCGTCCAGGCGCTGCGGGGTGGCGGACTCGGCGGCGGCCTGCTCCCGGCGCCGCCGCACGAGGTCCGCGACCAGCCGCCGGGTCACCGTCGGCGCGAGCAGCGAGTCACCGGCCGCGACCACCCGCACCGCGTGCACCAGGTCGTCACGGCGCACGTCCTTCAGCAGGAACCCGCTGGCACCCGCGTACAGCGCGTCGTACACGTACTCGTCCAGGTCGAAGGTGGTCAGCATGACGACCTTGCAGTCCGACTGCGCGCACACCCGCCGCGCCGCCTCCAGGCCGTCCATCACCGGCATGCGGATGTCGAGCAGCAGCACGTCGGGAGCGTGCCGGCGCACCGCCGCCACCGCCTCCTCGCCGTCACCGGCCTCGGCGACCACCTCGATGTCGTCCTGCGCGTCCAGGATCATGCCGAACCCCGCGCGCACCAGCTCCTGGTCGTCGGCGACGACCACCCGGATGCTCACCCGAGGGCCGCGGGCCGGCCGACGGACACGGGCAGCCGTACGACGACCCGGAAGCCGCCGTCCGGGCCGCTGCCGGTCTCGGCGCTGCCACCGCAGGCGGCGGCCCGCTCCCGGATGCCGATCAGCCCGTGCCCGCCGCCGGACACGGACGGACCCCGCCCGTCGTCGGTCACCGTGAGCATCAGACAGTCCTCCGCCCAGTCCAGTTGCACGGTCGCGCAGGAAGCGTACGCGTGCTTCACCGTATTGGTGAGGGCTTCCTGGACCACACGGTAGGCGGCGACCTCCGTGTCCGGGGGCAGCGGGCGCGGCTCGCCCCTGGTGCGCAACTCGGTGCGCAGACCGGCCGACTGCCCGACCTGCCGCACCAGCCCGGGCAGCGCCGCCACCCCCGGCTGCGGCAGCCGCCCGGCCGCCTCCCCCGGCCGCTCCTCCTTCAACACGCCCAGAATGCGCCGCAGTTGTGCCATCGCGTCCCGGCCGGTCGAGGCGATGGTGTCGAACGCGGCCTCCGCGCGCTCCGGATCCTTGCGCACCACGACCGGACCGGCCTCCGCCTGCACCACCATCAGGCTCACCGCGTGGGCCAGGATGTCGTGCATGTCGCGGGCGATCCTGGCCCGCTCCTCGGCACGGGCCCGCGCGGTGTCCGCGGCCCTCTCCCGTTCCAGCCGCCCCGCCCGGTCCTCCAGTTCGGCGGTGTAGGCGCGCTGCACGCGGGCCAGCATCCCGAGGGCGTAGGCGCAGACGACGCTCATCAGCTGGAAGGCGTACTCGTAGGCCCGCTCGCCGTCCTTGTGGTGCATGGTGACGACCACCCCGATCAGCCACCCCACCAGCATCAGCCTGCGTTCCCAGCGTCTGCCCTGCGCGGCGATCGTGTAGAGGGCGACCATCCCGCCGTACATCACATCCGGCGGGGGCGCGTGGTACACCGCCTGCACCGGGGTGGCCACCGACACCACGCACGCGGTGGCGAACGGCGCCCGCCGCCGCCAGATCAGCGGGACGGCCGTGGCGGCACCGATCAGCCAGCCCCGCCAGGTCAGCCGCTCGTCCCCCTCGGACGGGAAGATCCATTGCAGGGACACCGCGAACAGCACCAGCGCGGCGAGCGCCGCGTCCACGGCGTACGGATTCGCCGTGCGCCACCGGGTGACGACGGGCGTGAGGGCGTTCCGGAAGGACATCAGCGGCTCCTCGGGGCGGGGGCCGCTCCAGTATCACGAGCGCCCGGCGGAGCGGTCCTCACCGGTGAGAGGGATATCCGGCTGCCAGCCCAGCGCCCTCGCTATGCCGCGGGCCGCCAGCCGCAGTGCCGGGACCAGCACCGGGACCTGGGCGTCGGCGTGCGGGACCACGACCGACACGGCCGCGGTGACCGAGCCGTCCGGTCCGCGCACCGGCGCGGCCACCGACAGGGCGTCCTCGGTGACCTGCCGGTCGCTCACGGCGACCCCCGAACGGCGCACCTCGGCGAGCATCCGCCGCACCCGCACCGGGTCGGTGACGGTGTACGGGGTGAAGGCGGCGAGCGGGCCCGCGCAGTACTCCTCCTGGAAGCCCGGATCGCTGTGCGCGAGCAGGGCCAGACCGACACCGGTGGCGTGCAGGGGCCAGCGGGCGCCGACCCGGATGTGCACCCCGACCGCCGAGCGGCCCGACAGCCACTCGGTGTAGACGACCTCGCTCCCGTCGCGCACCGCGAGCTGCACGTTCTCGTGCGTCGCCTCGTACAGGTCCTCCAGATACGGCAGCGCCACCTGCCGCAGGGCGAGCCCGCGCGGGGCGAGCGCGGCCAGCTCCCACAGCCGCAGCCCGATGTGGTACCGCCCGGCCGCGTCCCGCTCGAGCGCACCCCACCGGCCGAGCGCCCCCACCAGCCGGTGCGTGGTGGTCAGCGTGAGCCCTGCCCGGCGGCTGATGTCCGTCAGGGTCAGCGCCGGATGCTCGTGATCGAAGGCGGCGAGGACGGCGAGCAGCCGGTCGGGGGCGGAGGAGTGGGTCACGGGGGTGGCTTTCGGACGGGGGCGGGGACTGTCAGCTGAGTCGGAGGGGGCCGGGCGTGGGACGGCGGCGACCTGGGCGCGTGCGGATGATGGCGGGCCGGGTGTGCGTGGTGCGTGCGGGCGGTGGTGGACCGGGTGAGCGTGGCCCGGGTGGCCGGCGCCGCGCAAGACCCTGGGTGCGGGCGTCCGTGGACGACGCCGAGGAGGCGGTGGCGGCGCGTTAAGGTGCACGTCGGCGGCGTGGGAAGGGTGCGGACGTGAGGCTGGCGATTCTGGGCGGTGGCGGCTTTCGCGTGCCGCTGGTGTACGGGGCTCTGCTCGGCGACCGCGCCGAGGGGCGGGTCACCGAGGTCGTGCTGCACGACGTGGACGCCGGTCGGCTCTCCGCCGTGCGCCGGGTCCTCGCCGAGCAGGCCGCCGGCCGGCCCGACGCGCCCGAGGTCACCGTCACCACCGAACTCGACGAGGCGCTGCGCGGCGCCGACTTCGTCTTTTCCGCGATCCGTGTCGGCGGCCTGGAGGGCCGCGCTCAGGACGAGCGGGTCGCCCTCGCCGAGGGGGTCCTCGGTCAGGAGACGGTCGGCGCGGGCGGCATCGCCTACGGCCTGCGCACGGTCCCCGTCGCCGTCGACATCGCCCGGCGGGTGGCCCGGCTCGCCCCCGACGCCTGGGTCATCAACTTCACCAACCCCGCGGGCCTGGTCACCGAGGCCATGTCCCGCCACCTCGGCGACCGCGTCATCGGCATCTGCGACTCACCCGTCGGCCTCGGCCGCCGCATCGCCCGCGTGCTGGGCGCCGACCCGGACCGGGCGTGGATCGACTACGCCGGTCTCAACCACCTCGGCTGGGTACGCGCCCTGCGCGTCGACGGACACGACCTCTTGCCGCGCCTGCTCGCCGACCCTCAGCTGCTCGGCTCCTTCGAGGAGGGCCGGCTGTTCGGCGCCGACTGGCTGCGGACCCTCGGCGCGATCCCCAACGAGTACCTGCACTACTACTACTTCAACCGGGAGACCGTCGCCGCCTACCGCGGCGCGGAGCGCACGCGGGGCGCCTTCCTGCACGACCAGCAGGCCCGGTTCTACGCCGAGATGGCCGACCCGCACGCCCCCGCCCTGGACCTGTGGAACCGCACCCGCGCCGAACGCGAGGCCACCTACATGGCCGAGAACCGCGAGGCGGCGGGCGCCGGCGACCGCGACGAGGACGACCTGTCCGGCGGCTACGAGAAGGTGGCCCTCGCCCTGATGCGGGCCATCGACCGCGACGAGCGCACCACCCTGATCCTCGATGTCCGCAACCGCGGCACCCTCTCCGCCCTGGACGCCGACGCCGTCGTGGAGGTGCCGTGCCTGGTCGACGCGAACGGCGCGCACCCCGTCACCGCCGACCCGCTGTCGGCGCACGCAGCCGGACTGGTGTGCGCGGTCAAGGCGGTCGAGCGGGAGATCCTGGCCGCCGCGGAGTCGGGCTCGCGCAGCACCGCGGTGAAGGCCTTCGCGCTGCACCCGCTCGTCGACTCCGTGAACGTGGCCCGCAGGCTCGTCGACGGCTACAGGGCCGTCCATCCGGGGCTGGCCTATCTCACGTAGCCATACAGCCCGGCCTGTCCGGGGTGCGCCGTCGTGCGCATCGGGTCGGCCGGTCGCCCCCCGTGACAGCGGCCGACCGACCCGAGCCCCCCGTTCCCCCGTGCTTCCCCCCGGAGCGCCCCCCGGCGCCTCGCACTGTTAAGAGCACCAGGCCGGCCGCCTGATACACCCTCCGCGAAAAAATCATGGAGAAAAGACGGGAGCGGCGGACTGGTCGGTGCCGGCGGTCCCGCTCATGGGCTCCACGGGCGCCGCGGGCGCGGGCACGGCGCCGAGCGCTGACGCGGACGGCGCCGGGGGAGAGGGGACGCCGGCGAGCGCGGACGGCGCCGGCGCCGGCGACGAGGCAGAGGGGACGCCGGCGAGTGGGGAGGGCGACGGCGAGGGCGACGGCGAGGGTGTCGGGGCAGCGGGACCGGCGCTCAGAGGTGACGGAGACGGGGCAGAGGTACCGGAAGTCAGAGGTGACGGAGACGGGGCAGAGGTACCGGAAGTCAGAGGTGACGGAGACGGGCCAACGGACCCGGTACTCACGGGCGACGGAGACGGGCCCGGGGACGCGGCGCTCACCTGCGAGGCCGGCGGTCGCGAGGACGACACCGCCGCCTCCGCCCGCTGGTGCGGCAATGTCACCGGACGCAGCGGACGCGGACCGGCGACCACCGTGTAGTCCTGGCCGAGGAACGGCGGCGTGAGCTCGCCCGGGTCGTCGCCGAGCGCCAGCCGGACCGCGGCCCACGGTGCGTTCACCCCGCACAGCGCCAGCTGGTGCAGCCCGCCGGCCGGACGCGTGTTGACGTCCATCAGCACCGGCCGGTCACCCAGCATCCGGAACTGGATGTTGGACAGGTGGTGCAGACCGAAGCCCTCCGCGATCCGCCGGGCCGGCTCCAGCCACTGCTCGTGCAGGGTGAAACCCCTGCGACGGCCGTTCTTGGTGCGCCCGACCGCCAGCCGGATCCGGTTGTCGGGCCCGGTGAGACAGTCCACCGACACCTCCGGCTGCTCCAGCCGCGGCATCACCAGCCAGTCCACCGGCTCGTCGGCCCGCCGCACCGCCTCCAGCACCAGGTCCAGCGGAACCTGCGGGCCGGGAAAGCCGTTCAGCTGCGCCAGCGAGAACGGCGTACGGGTGATCACCCGGAAGCCCACGCCACCCGCACCGGAGGCGGGCTTGAAGCAGGCGCGATACCCCCGGCCCTCCAACTCGTCCACGGCCGCGAGGAGTTCGTCCGCCGAACGGACCCGCCACCACGGCGGCACGGGCACCCCGATCGCCTGGACCGCCTCGTAGGCGATCACCTTGTCCTCGAAGACGGCCACCGCCTCGGGCGTCGGCGCGAGCAGCGCCGTACCGGCCGCCTCGAACTCGGCGCGGTGCGCCACGATCGCCGCCTGGTGCAGCCGGGGCACGAACACGTCGATGCCGCGCCGCTCGCACTGGGCGAGCGCGTACTCCACGTACGCCGCCGCGGACAGGCCCTCGGGCTCGAGCTCGGCGGTGTCGGCGGCGGCCAGCACGGGGGAGTCGGGGTCGCCGTGCGTGGCGTGGATCTCGACCGCACGATCGCTGGGATTTCGCCGCAGCTGATCCATGAAGAACACGTTCTCCGCGTACGTGCGGTTGAGCCAGACGCGTACGCGAGAGGCCATGCAGGCCGCCTTTCACGGTGTGCGGGCAGGGCTCGGCGGCCCGTGCCCGGGCAGGAGGAAGGAAGGGTCACCAAACCGCCCTGGGCGAAGGGCTGCTGCGGCGGTGGTGTCGGCCAGATCATACGGCCTTAGCGGAGGCCGGCGTGCAACGCGCGTGTTACGGCTGAACGCCGATCACGACCGCCCGCGGCGCACCTGTCCGAGTCCCCCCGGTCAGCGGGGTGCGCCGGGCGGCCGCTCTTGTTTCCGGCGGCACGGATGTGATCTCGTGGGGGTGTTCGAGCGGCGTTTCGGATCGAGCGAGTCCAAGGGGGGCGACCGGTGACGTCCACGGCCGGTGGGGGCGGACAGCTGTGGGCCGTCAGCGACCTGCACATCAGCTACCCCGAGAACCGTGCGCTCGTGGAGCGGATGCACCCCGAGTCGGACAGCGACTGGCTGCTGGTGGCGGGCGATGTCGCGGAGACCGTCGACGACATCCGCTGGGCCCTGAAGACACTCTCCGGCCGGTTCGCCCAGGTCGTGTGGGCACCCGGCAACCACGAACTGTGGACCCACCCCAGCGACACCGTCACCCTGCGCGGCGTCGCCCGCTACGAGCATCTCGTCGAGGTCTGCCGCGAGCTGGGCGTACTCACCCCCGAGGACCCCTACCCCGTGTGGGAGGGCCCCGGCGGTCCGGTGACCGTGGCGCCGCTGTTCCTGCTCTACGACTACTCGTTCCTGCCGGCCGGCTGCCGCACCAAGGACGAGGGCCTGGCGTACGCGCACGGCACCGGCGTCGTCTGCACCGACGAGTATCTGCTGCACCCCGACCCCTATCCGAGCCGGGAGGCCTGGTGCCGGGCCCGGGTCGCCGAGACCGGCCGCAGGCTCGAGGCACTGCCGGGCGACATGCCCGTCGTGCTCGTCAACCACTACCCCCTGCACCGGCATCCGACGGACGTCCTGTGGCACCCCGAGTTCGCCATGTGGTGCGGCACCACGCTCACCGGCGACTGGCACCGCAGGTTCCCCGTGCACACCATGGTCTACGGCCATCTGCACATCCCGCGCTCCACCCGGCAGGACGGGGTCCGCTTCGAGGAGGTGTCGGTGGGCTACCCCCGCGAGTGGCGTACGCGGCAGCAGCCGCCGGGCCGGCTGCGCCGGATCGCACCGAGAGAGGACGAACACCGGTGATCGAGGAGCTGCTGCCGCAGACGGTGGTGGTCGTGGAGGCCCGCGGCGACGAGGGCACCGACGCCCCGCTCTTCCCCGCGGAAGAGGCGCTCATGGCGAAGGTGGTCGACAAGCGGCGCCGGGAGTTCACCGCCGTGCGCTCCTGCGCCCGCCGCGCCATGGAGAAGCTCGGGGTGCCCGCGCAGCCGGTGCTGCCCGGGGACCGCGGCGCCCCCGGCTGGCCGGCCGGGCTCATGGGCAGCATGACCCACTGCGACGGCTACTGCGCCGCCGCCCTGGTCCGGGCCGGCGATCTCGCCTCCCTCGGCATCGACGCGGAGGTCCACGCGCCGCTGCCCGAGGGGGTGTTGTCCGCGGTCGCCCTGCCGGCGGAGACGGTACGGATCGGCAGGCTGTCCGCCGAGCGGCCGGAGGTGCACTGGGACCGGCTGCTGTTCAGCGCCAAGGAGTCCGTGTACAAGGCGTGGTTCCCGCTCACCGGCAAGTGGCTGGACTTCACCGAGGCCGACATCGAGCTGTACGCAGACCCCGGCGAGCGCAGCCGCGGCGGGTTCCGCGCCACCCTCCTCGTCCCCGGCCCGCTGGTGGGCGAGCGCCGCCTCGGCCGCTTCGAGGGCCGCTGGATCGGGGAACGGGCCCTGATCGCCACGGCGGTCGCCGTGCCGCACGGGTGAACCCGCCCGGCGCGCGGCCGGGTTCGCCCGTACGGCGGGGAGCGGGCTCAGCCCTCCGGGCACCAGTCACGCAGCATCCGGAAGAACTCCTCCTCGTTGCCGGTCAGTCCCGCGCGGGCCAGGGCCGCCTCCGCCTCCTCCAGCACGGCGGGCGGCACGACGGGAGGCCTGAAGGCGTCCGGCGGTCCGGTCCGCGTGTCGAAGGCGGCGCGCACGGTGTGCAGCAGCCGCAGATAGGCCTGAACGGCGGTGCGCTCGCGGTCGGTCAGTACGGCGGTGGGCATCGCTCGGCTCTCCCCGTGTCGTGATCGAAGGTCCCGCGCCCCCGGCACGCGGGGCACGCACCTCCAGCTTGCCGCCCACCACTGACAATCGCCCCGAACCGCGGCGCCCACCGACCGCAGCCTGCCCCCGACCGGCCCTGGCCGCCCCGGAGGTCGCGGCCGTCCCGACCGGGCTAGCCCTTCGGTCCCAGATACCCCAGCGACACCTCGATGCGGCCCGCCAGGTGGTCCCGCTGCACCGGACCCCGCAGCGACGAACCGGCCAGCCATGTACGGCACTTGCTGGCGAGGAGCAGGCCGAAGGTCTCGGCCTCCTTCTCGTCGGCCAGGTCGAACCGGGTGCGCGCGGCGACCTTCAGGACCGTGGCACGCAGGTCGTCCTCGTCGCAGGTCTCGTTCAGTAAGCGGGTCGCCACCTCGGCGCCGGCGACATGGTGGCCGTGGTGTCCGGCCGTCATGTGCCACAGTTCGTGGCCCAGGATCACCAACTGGTGGTCCGGGGCGGTGCGTTCCTCGATCACCACGAGGTCCTGGTCCGCCATGTCGAGCCACAGCCCGCTCGCCGTGCCGGGCGGGAAGGCCGCCGTACGGAACAGCACCGGCCGGCCGCGGCGTCTGCTCATGGCCTCGCACAGCGCGCCGTACAGGTCCGTGGGCCGCGCCGGGACGGGAAGCGTCAGCTCCGCGACCAACTCGCCGCACAGGCGGCGCATCTCCCTGCCGATGCCCACAGTTCTCCCCAGGTCAGGACTCGGGCCGCTGGACGCTCTCCAGGAGCATGTCCAGCCACTCCGCGACCTTGTCGCGGTGCTGGTCGGTGGGCAACTGCGCGGCTCGCCAGGCGATCCCGCGCACCCCGTGGTCCTGCAGCAGCCGCTCCAGCGGGTCGTCGGCCGCCGCGGCCGCCTTCCGCTCGCGGTCCGCGAGCTTCTGCAGCAGATCCTGCTCCGTGTGCTGGAGCGCGCTCGCCAGCGCCTCGGGGTCCTCGGCGGTGAGGAAACCCGCGTGCACCCGGAAGAACCGCTGGATGGCGTCGCAGTGCTCCATCGTGGGACGCCGGTCGCCGTTGATCAGCGCGCCGGCCTGCTGCCGTGACATCCCCGCGCCGTCGGCGATCTCCTGTTGCGTGTACCGGCGCCCGTTCGGCTTCAGCCGGGTGCGGCGCAGCAGGTCCAGCCGCTGTACGAACCGGGTCTGCACATCGGGCTCGCCCGCGGGCCGGCCGCTCAGCAGCGCCTTGACTACGGGCTCCGGGACACCGGAGGCGACGGACAGCCGGCCGGTGTCGAAGACCTCGGCGTGCGGCACTCCGAGCCGGTCGGCGAGCGCGGTGACGCGGGCGACGACCGCGGACAGCGCGGCCGTCGGCGCGGTGCCCGGATCCTCGAAGCCCCCACCCGTCACCGACAGATCTCCTATGTCTCTCACAGGCTTCTCACAAGCGTTCGCCGTGAACTTCACGGAGACTAGCCCCAGGATCGAACTCACATCCAGGCATCGCCACAACTGTGGCCAATTTCAGCCGTCAACCGGCACGGAATGCCACGATAGTTGACACGCGTTGCGTCCGGGCAGCAGGATCGGGGCGCCGCGTCAAGGCCGCACAGGCAAGAGGGGTGACCTCCCGATGGCATATCAGGCAGGAGGGCAGCGGCCGGCACCGCGGCCCGTCCCCGAGACACCCGAGGCCCAGGCCTACCTGGAGGACTACGCCGCGTTCCTCGAGGCCGTCACCTTCCCCTCCCTGGTGGTCGACCACCGCTGGGACGTGCTGCTCACCAACAGTGCTTTCCGGTCACTTTTCCGGGAGGTCGGCCCGCATCCGACGGCCATGCCCGGCGACAACTTCCTGCGCTTCGTCCTCTTCCACCCGGACGCCGCGACCGTGCTGGGCGATCACGAGTCCAGCTGGTGCCTGCCGATGCTGGCCCACTTCGCGCAGACCACCGAGCGCTACGGCCACGATCACGGCCTGCAGGCCATCCGCCGCGACATCGCCGAGGACCCCATCATGGAGGCCGCCTACCGGCACGGCCTGCCGCACTGGCTGCGCGTCGTCGGCGAGCGCGCCGCCGAACACGACGGCGCCGTACGCCCGTTGCGGCACCCGGATCCGCGCTGGGGAGCCACCGACTGCCGTATCGTCGCCGAGACGACCGGCACCCTGAAGGACCTGGGCTGCACCCGTCTGACCCTGGTCCTGCGCGAGGCGCGCCGCGCACCGGTCAGGCCCCGCAGGCCCCGTCGTGCGGTCTCCCACCTGAGCGTGGTCCCCGCGGCGGACTGAACCGGGCCGCACCTCACCCCGTCGCTTCCGCCCTCTTCTGCCCGACTGTGCTGTGTGACATAGTACTGGCGTGAGCGAGTCGCTGACCTGCGATGTCGTGGTGGTGGGCGCCGGGATGACGGGCGCCGCCTGTGCCCTGTACGCGGCCCGAGCGGGCCTGGACGTGATCGTCGTGGACCGCGGCCCGGTCGCCGGCGGCACCACCGGCGCGGGCGAGGGGAACCTCCTCGTCTCCGACAAGGCCCCCGGACCCGAGCTCGAACTGGCCCTGCTGTCCCTGCGGTTGTGGTCCGAACTCGCCGAGGAGGCCGGCCAGGAGATCGAGTACGACCCCAAGGGCGGACTCGTCGTCGCCGGGACACCGGCCGCACTCCACGGACTCGAGCGGTTCGCGGCCGCGCAGCGCGCCGCCGGAGTACGGGCCGACCCCGTTCCCGCCGACCGGCTCGCCGCTCTCGAACCCCACCTCGCCCCCGGCCTCGCGGGCGGCGTCCACTATCCGCAGGACGCCCAGGTGATGCCCGCCCTCGCTGCCGCCCACCTGCTACGCGCCTCCGGCGCCCGCCTCCTCACCGGCCGTGAGGTGACCCGCGTCCTGTGCAGAACCGACGGCACCGTGCGCGGCGTCCGCACCGACCGGGGCGACCTGCACGCCCCCGCGGTCGTCAACGCGGCCGGCACCTGGGGCGGCGAACTGGCCGCCCGCGCCGGGGTGACGCTGCCCGTCCTGCCCCGCCGCGGCTTCGTCCTGGTCACCGAACCCCTCCCGCCCCGCATCCGGCACAAGGTGTACGCCGCCGACTACGTGGCCGACGTCGCCAGCGACTCCGCCGCACTCCAGACGTCCCCGGTGGTGGAGGGAACGGCCGCCGGACCCGTCCTGATCGGCGCCAGCCGCGAACGCGTCGGCTTCGACCGCACCCTGTCCCTGCCGGCGGTACAGGCCCTCGCGGCGGGCGCCACCCGCCTGTTCCCTTTCCTCTCCGGAGTACGTGCCCTGCGCGCCTACGCCGGCTTCCGCCCGTACCTCCCCGACCACCTGCCCGCCATCGGCCCCGACCCGCGCGCCCCCGGCCTGCTGCACGCCTGCGGCCACGAGGGGGCGGGCATCGGACTGGCCACCGGCACGGGACACCTGATCGCCCGCGCGCTCATGGGGCACGGGCCCGAGCCGGCCCTCGCTCCCTTCCGCCCCGACCGCTTTCCCGATGCGCCGCAGGAGGCCGAGGAATGAACCCCCTGGACCTGGCCGGGGCCCGTCCCGGACCCGCGTTCACCGTCACCTTCGACGGGCGGCCCCTCGACGCCCTGCCGGGCCGGACCATCGCCGCGGTGCTGTGGGACGCCGGGATCACCTCATGGCGCACCACCCGCGGCGCGGGACGACCCCGGGGCGTCTTCTGCGGCATCGGCGTGTGCTTCGACTGCCTGGTCACCGTCAACGGCCGCCCGGACCAGCGGGCCTGTCTCGTCCCGGCACGCCCCGGCGACGTGATCCGCACGCAGGAGGGGACGGGCCGTGGGCACTGACCTCGCGGTGATCGGCGCGGGACCGGCCGGACTCGCCGCGTCCCTCGCGGCGGCGGCACGCGGCGTCCGGGTCACCCTCGTCGACGCGGGCACCGAGCCGGGCGGCCAGTTCTACCGGCAGCCCTCCGCCGGACTGCGCGCCCGGCACCCCGAGGCACTGCACCACCGGTGGCGCACGTGGACGCGGCTGCGGGACGGGCTCGCCGCGAGCACCGTGCGGGTCCTCACGGACCATCATGTGTGGTGCGTGGAAAGGACCTCGGACGGCTTCGTCGTGCACGCGCTGCTCGGTCCCGAGCAGGAGCAGCCCGTCGAGGTGCACGCCACCACGCTGCTGCTGGCCACCGGTGGCTACGAGACCGTGCTGCCCTTTCCCGGCTGGACCCTCCCCGGTGTGGTCACGGCGGGCGGGGCACAGGCCCTGCTCAAGGGCGCCCTCGTCGTCCCCGGCCGCACCGCCGTCGTCGCCGGCACCGGGCCGCTGCTGCTGCCGGTCGCGACCGGACTCGCCGCCGCGGGCGTGTCCGTCGGCGCCGTGGTCGAGTCCACCGGCCTCGGACACCTGACCCGGCACGGCACGTCCCTCGCCGGCAGATTCCCCGAGGCAGCCCGATACGCCGCCCGGCTGCTGCGGCACCGGGTACCGTTCCTCGCCGGCCACACAGTCGTCCGGGCCCACGGCGACGACCGGCTGACCGGCGTGACCGTCGCCGCCCTCGACGCACACGGCCGCGTCAGGTCCCGCACCCAGCGGCACCTGCCCTGCGACACGCTCGCCGTGAGTCACGGCATGCTGCCGCACACCGACCTCGCCGAGACCCTGGGCTGCCGCCTCGACGGTCTCACCGTGGCCGTGGACGACCAGCAGCGCACGGACGTCCCCGGTGTCTGGGCGGCCGGCGAGACCACCGGCATCGGCGGCGCGCCCCTCGCCCTCGCCGAGGGGCATGTCGCCGGCCGGTCCGTCGCCGCCCACCTGCACGGCACCCCCTTCGATCCCGCACCGGCCGCCCTCGCGTCCCGCGCCCGGCAGCGGAAGGCCGCCGACGCCCTGCGCCGCGCCTACCCGCCCCCCGCCCGCTGGACCGACCAGGTCACCGACCACACCGTCGTCTGCCGCTGCGAGGAGGTCACCGCGGGCGAGATCCGCGCGGCCGTCGGGCTCGGCGCCGCCGACACGCGGAGCGTCAAGCTGCTCACCCGTGCCGGCATGGGCTGGTGCCAGGGCCGGATGTGCGGGCCCGCGGTCGCCGGGCTCACCGGATGCGAACCCAGCCCCGTCCGGCGCCCGTTCGCGCGCCCCGTGCCGCTCGGCGTCCTCGCCGCACAGCATCCCGGACCCACACCGCCCCCTTCCGAGGAAGGATCCTCATGACCGACCACGACCGCCCCTGGCGCGGCGTCCTCGTCGCCACCGCCCTCCCGCTGAACGACGACCTCTCCGTGAACCTCGACCGCTACGCCGAGCACTGCTCCTGGCTGATCGACAACGGCTGCGACGGCGTCGTACCGAACGGCTCCCTCGGCGAGTACCAGGTGCTCACCCCCGAGGAGCGGGCCCGGGTCGTCGAGACGGCGGTCGCCGCGGTCGGCGGGGAGCGGGTGATGCCCGGCGTGGCCGCCTACGGGTCCGCGGAGGCCCGGCGCTGGGCCGAGCAGGCCGCCGGGGCCGGGTGCCGCGCCGTGATGCTGCTGCCGCCCAACGCCTACCGCGCCGACGAGCGTTCGGTCCTCGCCCACTACGCCGAGGTCGCGAGGGCAGGGCTGCCCGTCGTCGCCTACAACAACCCCGTCGACACCAAGGTCGACCTCGTACCGGAGCTGCTCGCCCGGTTGCACGGCGAGGGACACATCCACGCGGTGAAGGAGTTCTCCGGAGACGTCCGCCGCGCCTACCGGATCGCCGAACTCGCCCCCGGACTGGACCTCTTGGCCGGGGCCGACGACGTCCTGCTGGAACTCGCCGTCGCGGGCGCCAGGGGCTGGGTGGCCGGCTACCCCAACGCGCTGCCCCGCTCCTGCGTGGACCTCTGGCGCGCCGCCACGAGCGGTGACCTGGAGAACGCGCTGCCGCTGTACCGGCAGCTGCATCCCCTGCTGCGCTGGGACTCACGCGTCGAGTTCGTCCAGGCGATCAAGCTGTCCATGGACGTCGCCGGCCGCTACGGCGGGCCCTGCCGTCCACCGCGTACGCCGCTGCTGCCCGAGCAGGACGCGGCCGTGCGCGCGGCCACCGAGAAGGCCCTCGCGGCCGGACTCGCGTAAGGAGAGGGCATCGTGCGCAGCACACTCGTCCTGCACGCCGTCGACTCGCACACCGAGGGCATGCCCACCCGGGTGATCACCGGCGGCGTCGGGACCGTCCCCGGCGCCACCATGAACGAGCGGCGGCTGTACTTCCGTGAACACCGGGACCACATCAAGCAGTTGCTGATGAACGAGCCGCGCGGGCACTCCGCGATGAGCGGCGCGATCCTCCAGCCGCCGACCCGGCCCGACTGCGACTGGGGCGTCGTCTTCATCGAGGTCTCCGGCTATCTGCCGATGTGCGGGCACGGCACCATCGGCGTGGCGACCGTGCTGGTGGAGACCGGCATGGTCGAGGTCAGCGAACCGGTCACCACCATCCGCCTGGACACACCCGCCGGCGTCGTCGTCGCCGAGGTGGCCGTCGAGGGCGGCGCCGCCAAGGCGGTGACCCTGCGCAACGTGCCGTCCTTCGCCGTCGGCCTCGACCGCCGGGCGACCCTGCCCGACGGCCGCACGGTGACGTACGACCTCGCCTACGGCGGCAACTTCTACGCCATCCTGCCGCTGGCCCGGTTCGGCCTGCCCTTCGACCGCTCCCGCAAGGACGACATCCTCGCCGCCGGACTGAGCCTGATGGAGGCGATCAACGCGGCCGAGGAGCCCGTCCACCCGGAGGACCCGTCCATCCGCGGCTGTCACCACGTCCACCTGTACGCCCCCGGCGCCACCGCCCGGCACTCACGCCACGCCATGGTGATCCACCCCGGCTGGTTCGACCGCTCACCGTGCGGCACCGGCACCAGCGCCCGCATGGCCCAGCTGCACGCACGCGGAGAACTTCCCCTGCACACCGAGTTCGTGAACGAGTCGTTCATCGGCACCCGCTTCACCGGCCGGCTGCTCGGCACCACCGAGGTGGCGGGCCGGCCGGCCGTGCTGCCCAGCTTCACCGGCCGCGCCTGGATCACCGGCACCGCGCAGTACCTGCTGGACCCCGAGGACCCCTTCCCGGCAGGGTTCGTGCTGTGAACCGCGACGATTTCGTCCTGCCGCGGCTGGACGGCCGGAAGCCGAGCTACCGGGAGCGTGTCGCGGACGCCCTGCGGGCCGCGCTGATCGCCGGCGAGCTGCGCCCCGGCGAGGTCCACTCGGCCCCCGGTCTGGCCGCCCGCTTCGGTGTCTCCGCCACCCCGGTGCGCGAGGCGCTGCTCGACCTCGCCAAGGAGGGCCTGGTCGACACCGTGCCCAACAAGGGGTTCCGGGTCACCGCCGTCTCCGAGCGGCAGCTCGACGAGTACACGCACATCCGCTCCCTGATCGAGACGCCGACGACGGCCCAGCTGGCCACGACCGCCGACACCGCAGCCCTGGAGGCGCTGCGCCCGGTCGCCGAGGAGATCGTCACCGCGGCCGTCGCCGGGGACCTCATCGCGTACGTCGAGGCCGATCTGCGGTTCCACCTCGGGCTGCTGGCGCTCGCCGGCAACGAGCACCTGGTCGAGGTCGTACGGGACCTCAGGCGCCGCTCGCGGCTGTACGGGCTGACCGCGCTGGCCGAGCAGGGGCGGCTCCAGGCGTCGGCCGAGGAGCACCTGGAGATACTCGACGCGCTGCTCGACCGGGACGAGGACGCCGTACGGGCCGTGATGACCCGCCATCTCGGGCACGTCCGAGGTCTCTGGGCAGCGCGTTGACAAGAATTTTGCGCAACTCCGCAAGCAGCTTGCGTTTCTTGCGCTACGCTTGCGCTCATGACACGTCGACTTGCTGTGGTGGCGAAGAAGGTCGGGGTCAGCGAGGCCACGGTCAGCCGGGTGCTCAACGGCAAACCGGGAGTCTCCGAGGCCACCCGGCAGGCGGTGCTGTCCGCGCTGGACGTGCTCGGCTACGAGCGGCCCACCCAGCTGCGCGGTGAACGCGCCCGGCTGGTCGGCCTGGTGCTGCCCGAGCTGCAGAACCCGATCTTCCCCGCCTTCGCCGAGGTCATCGGCGGCGCGCTCGCCCAGCTCGGCCTGACGCCGGTGCTGTGCACCCAGACCCGGGGCGGCGTCTCCGAGGCGGACTATGTGACGCTGCTGCTCCAGCAGCAGGTCTCCGGCGTCGTCTTCGCGGGCGGTCTCTACGCCCAGGCCGACGCGCCGCACGACCACTACCGGCAGCTCGCCGAGCGCAACATCCCGGTCGTCCTGGTCAACGCGGCGATAGAGCACCTGGGTTTCCCGGGTGTCTCCTGCGACGACGCGGTGGCCGTGGAGCAGGCGTGGCGCCATCTGGCCTCGCTCGGGCACGAGCGGATCGGGATGGTGCTGGGCCCCGGTGACCATGTGCCCTCCGCCCGCAAGCTCGCCGCCGCCCGCGCGGTCGCCGGGGAGGTGCCCGAGGAGCACGTCGCCCGCGCCATGTTCTCCATCGAGGGCGGCCACGCCGCCGCCACGCGGCTCATCGAGCGGGGCGTCACCGGCTTCATCTGCGCCAGCGACCCCCTCGCCCTCGGGGTGGTACGCGCCGCCCGGCGCAAGGGACTCGACGTCCCGTCGCAGATCTCGGTGGTCGGGTACGACGACTCGGCGCTGATGAACTGCACCGAGCCCCCGCTGACCACCGTCCGGCAGCCCATCGAGGCCATGGGCAAGGCGGTGGTGGAACTGCTGAACGCGCAGATCAACGGCAGTTCCGTGGCCGCCGAGGAGCTGCTGTTCGAACCCGAGCTGGTGGTGCGCGGGTCGACCGCGCAGGCGCCCCGGACCTGAGCGAGCGGCCGTCCGTCTCTGAGATCCACTTCTCTGTCGAATAATTTCAATCTCTACGCGACATCTTGCGAAGCGATGTCGACGGTGCTTGAGTGTGCCCCGCCCACCGCAGCTGTTCCGCGGGGTTCACTCGCTCCTGCCCAAAGGGGTTCCACCGATGAGAAGCACCGGGATCCGCCGTACCCTCGTCGCGCTAGGCGTCGGCGCCCTCACGCTCACCGCTTGCGGATCGAACGACGACGATGCCGCCGGCGGCAAGACCCGCATCACGGTCAACTGCATGCCTCCGAAGAGCGCCAAGGTCGACCGGCAGTTCTTCGAGGAGGACGTCGCCGCGTTCGAGAAGAAGAACCCGGACATCGACGTCGTCCCGCACGACGCCTTCCCCTGCCAGGACCCGAAGACGTTCGACGCCAAGCTCGCCGGCGGGCAGATGGAGGACGTCTTCTACACCTACTTCACCGACGCCAAGCACGTCGTCGACATCAGGCAGGCGGCCGATCTCACCCCGTACGTCAAGGAGTTGAAGAGCTACGAGACCATCCAGAAGCAGCTGCGGGACATCTACACCATCGACGGCAGGGTCTACGGCATCCCGCGCACCGGCTACTCCATGGGGCTGATCTACCACCGGGAGCTGTTCGAGAAGGCCGGACTCGACCCCGACCGGCCGCCCACCACCTGGGCCGAGGTCCGCGCCGCCGCCAAGAAGATCGCCGCTCTCGGCGACGGCACCGTCGGCTACGCCGACTACAGCGCCCAGAACCAGGGCGGCTGGCACTTCACCGCCGAGCTGTACTCGCAAGGAGGCGACGTCGTCAGCCCCGACGGCAAGAAGGCCGCCATCGACGGCCCCGAGGGCCGGGCCGTCCTGCAGACCCTCCACGACATGCGGTGGAAGGACAAGTCGATGGGCAGCAAGCAACTGCTCGTCATCAACGACGTCCAGCAGATGATGGGATCCGGCAAGCTCGGCATGTACCTCGCCGCCCCCGACAACATCCCGATCCTGGTGAAGGAGAAGGGCGCCGAGTACCAGGACATCGCCATCGCCCCCATGCCCGGCGGCAACGCCACCCTCATCGGCGGCGACGGCTACATGTTCAACAAGAAGGCGAGCCCGGCGCAGATCCGCGCCGGACTGAAGTGGCTCGACCACATGTTCCTCACCCCCGGCGACGGCTTCCTCGGCGACTACGCCCGCGCCGCCGAGAACGACGCCCCCGTCGGCCTGCCCGAGCCCCGCCTGTTCACCGGCGCCGCCGACGCCAGGGACCAGCAGGTCAAGAAGGCCCACGCCAATGTCCCGGTGGAGAACTACCAGGCGTTCCTCGACGGCAACGAGAACCTGGAGATGAAGATCGAGCCGCCGCACGCCCAGCAGCTCTACTCCGTCCTCGACGGTGTCGTCTCCGCCGTCCTCACCAAACAGGACGCGGACATCGACAGGCTCCTGAAGGACGCCTCCGGCAAGATCGACGGCATCCTGGCCCGGAGCTGACCGGGATGAAGACCGTCGCACGCCGCACCGTCGACGCGGTCGAGGTCCGCGCCGTCGAGGCACCGCCCCCGGCAGGGGACCGGGGGCGGCGCCGCCTCACCGGGCAACTGCGCGCCTACGGCTTCCTCCTCGGCGGCCTGGTCTGCTTCGCCCTGTTCTCCTGGTACCCGGCGATCCGCGCCATCGTGATCGCCTTCCAGAAGTACACACCGGGCTCCGAGGCCGAGTGGGTCGGCACCGCCAACTTCACCCGCGTCCTGAACGACCCCGAGTTCGGGGCGGCCTGGCGCAACACGCTCACCTTCACCCTGCTCGCCCTGCTGATCGGCTTCGCGATCCCGTTCGTGCTCGCCCTCGTCCTCAACGAACTCCGGCACGCCAGGGCGTTCTTCCGCGTGGTCGTGTATCTGCCGGTGATGATCCCGCCGGTGGTCAGCGCCCTGCTGTGGAAGTGGTTCTACGACCCGGGGGCCGGCCTCGCCAACGAGGCACTGCGCCTTCTGCACCTGCCCACCTCGAACTGGTCCAACGGCGCCGACACCGCACTGGTCTCCCTGGTCATCGTCGCCACCTGGGCCAACATGGGCGGCACCGTCCTGATCTACCTGGCCGCCCTGCAGTCCGTCCCCGGCGAGCTGTACGAGGCCGCCGAGCTCGACGGAGCGAGCCTGTGGCAGCGCATCCGGCACGTGACGATCCCGCAGACCAGGTTCGTCATCCTGATGCTGATGCTGCTTCAGATCATCGCCACCATGCAGGTGTTCACCGAGCCGTTCGTGATCACCGGAGGCGGACCGGAGAACGCCACCGTCACCGTCCTCTACCTCATCTACAAGTACGCCTTCCTCTACAACGACTTCGGCGGCGCCTGCGCGCTGAGCGTGATGCTCCTCGCCTTGCTGGGGCTGTTCTCCGCCGTCTACCTCCGCCTCACCCGCTCGTCCGAGGAGGCCGCATGAGCAGCACCCGCACCCTCGTCTCCCCGGCCGTCCTGGCCCGCCCGCGCGGCAGGGCCGTCTACTGGACCGTGTTCACCGGCGTCGTCGTGCTGTTCGCGCTCGCCTTCCTCTTCCCCGTCTACTGGATGGTCACCGGTGCCATGAAGTCACCGGACGAGGTGGCGCGCACCCCGCCCACCCTCGTCCCCGAGCAGTGGACCACCGGCGGGTACACCGACGCCTGGGAGCTGATGCAGCTGCCCACCCACCTGTGGAACACCGTGGTGCAGGCGGCCGGCGCCTGGCTGTTCCAGCTGGTGTTCTGCACCGCCGCCGCCTACGCCCTGTCCAAGCTCCGGCCCGCCTTCGGCAAGGTCGTCCTCGGCGGCATCCTCGCCACCCTGATGGTCCCGGCGCAGGCCCTCGTCGTCCCCAAGTACCTCACCGTCGCCGACCTGGGCCTGCTCAACGAACCGGCCGCCATCTGGCTGCCGGCCGTCGCCAACGCCTTCAACCTCTACCTGCTCAAGCGGTTCTTCGACCAGCTGCCCCGAGACGTGCTGGAGGCCGCCGAGATGGACGGCGCCGGCAAGCTGCGCATCCTGTGGTCGATCGTGCTGCCCATGTCCCGCCCCGTGCTCGGCGTGGTGTCGATCTTCGCCCTGGTCGCCGTGTGGCAGGACTTCCTGTGGCCGCTGATGGTGTTCTCCGACACCGGCAAACAGCCGATCAGCGTGGCGCTCGTGCAGTTGTCGCAGAACATCCAGCTGACCGTGCTCATCGCCGCCATGGTGATCGCCAGCATCCCCATGGTCGCGCTCTTCCTCGTGTTCCAGCGGCACATCATCGCCGGGATCAGCGCGGGCAGCACCAAGGGCTGACGCCCTCCCTCCCCGAACAGAAAGGCACGCACCGTGGGACAGCCCACCCCTGCCCGCAACGACGCCGACTGGTGGCGCTCCGCCGTCATCTACCAGGTGTACGTCCGCAGCTTCGCCGACGGTGACGGCGACGGCACCGGCGACCTCGCGGGAGTCCGCGCGAAACTGCCCTACCTCGCCGGACTCGGCGTGGACGCCCTGTGGTTCAACCCCTGGTATCTGTCGCCGATGAAGGACGGCGGCTACGACGTCGCCGACTACCGGGCGATCGACCCCGCGTTCGGCACCCTCGCGGAGGCGGAGAAGCTGATCGCCGAGGCCCGGGAGACCGGCATCCGCACCATCGTCGACATCGTGCCCAACCACGTCTCCGACCAGCACCCGTGGTTCCGCGCGGCGCTGGCCGGCGGCCCGGAGCGCGAGCTGTTCCACTTCCGCCCCGGACGCGGAGCGCACGGCGAACTCCCGCCCAACGACTGGACGTCCGAGTTCGGCGGCCCCGCCTGGACCCGGCTGCCCGACGGCGACTGGTACCTCCACCTGTTCGCCCCCGAACAGCCCGACCTCAACTGGGCCCACCCGGTGGTCCGCCAGGAACACGAGGACATCCTGCGGTTCTGGTTCGAGCGGGGCGTCGCCGGCGTCCGCATCGACTCCGCCGCCCTGCTGGTGAAGGACCCCCGGCTGCCCGACTTCGTCGCGGGCCGCGACCCGCACCCGTACGTCGACCGCGACGAACTGCACGACATCTACCGCGGCTGGCGGGCCGTCGCCGACGCGTACGGCGGCGTGTTCGTCGGCGAGGTGTGGCTGCCCGACACCGAACGCTTCGCCCGCTACCTGCGCCCCGACGAACTGCACAGCGCCTTCAACTTCTCCTTCATGACCTGCCCCTGGG
The DNA here is from genome assembly GCF_040689265.1 of Streptomyces sp. NPDC052012. Lineage (NCBI taxonomy): Bacteria > Bacillati > Actinomycetota > Actinomycetes > Kitasatosporales > Streptomycetaceae > Streptomyces > Streptomyces sp. NPDC052012. The sequence continues at coordinate 358,692 of NZ_JBFAXA010000005.1, read as the reverse complement.
ACGCCGCCCGGCTGCGCGCCTCCATCGACGACACACTCGCCGAGCACACCCCCGTCGGCGCCCCCGCCACCTGGGTGCTGTGCAACCACGACGTCACCCGCACGGTCACCCGCTACGGCCGCGCCGACACCGGCTTCGACTTCGCCACCAAGACCTTCGGCACCCCCACCGACCTGGCCCTCGGCACCCGCCGGGCACGCGCCGCCGCCCTCCTGACGCTCGCCCTGCCCGGCTCGGTCTACCTCTACCAGGGCGAGGAACTCGGCCTGCCCGAAGTCGAGGTGGCCCCCGAGCACATCCAGGACCCGATGCACGCCCGGTCCGGGGGAGTCGACCCGGGACGCGACGGATGCCGGGTGCCGCTGCCGTGGGCCGCGGACGAACCGTACGCGGGCTTCGGCTCACGGGACACCGCGCCCTGGCTCCCGCAGCCGGACGACTGGCCGTCGTACGCCGTCGACCGCCAGCAGGACGACCCCGGCTCCATGCTCACCCTCTACCGCGAGGCCATCCGCATGCGCCCCGCCTTCGGCGACGGTCCCCTCACCTGGCTCCCCGCCCCCGACGGCGTCGTCCACTTCAGCCGCGAGGGCGGCGCGCGCTGCCTGGTGAACCTCTCAGGCACCCCCGTCGACCTGCCCGAGCACACCCGGGTACTGCTCACCAGCGGCCCGCCGGCCGCGGACGGCCGGCTGCCCGGCGACACCGCCGTCTGGCTGGTCTGATCCGGCCGGCCACCCTCACGACCCGCTATCCCCGTACCCCCACCACGAAGGGATCAGCACCATGCACAGAAGTCTCAGAAGCACCTCGGCGACCGCCACGGCCGTCGCGCTGGCCGCGGGCACGCTCGTCGCCCTCGCGCCCGCCCCGGCGCACGCCGCCGCGGGCGCCACCCTCCCCTTCACCTCCGTCGAGGCCGAGTCCGCCACCACCACCGGAACGAAGATCGGTCCCGATCACACGCAGGGCACCCACGCCGCCGAGGCGTCCGGCCGGCAGGCCGTGCGCCTGAACACCGGACAGCGCGTGGAGTTCACCGTGCCGCGCGCCGCCGACGCCGTGAACGTCGCCTACAGCGTCCCCGACGGCCAGTCCGGCGCCCTGAACGTCTACGTCAACGGCCAGAAGCTCGCCAAGACCCTGCCCGTCACCTCCAAGTACTCCTACGTCGACACCCCGTGGATCGCCGGATCCAGGACCCACCACCTCTACGCCAACGGCCGCATGCTGCTCGGGCAGCACCTCCAGGCCGGCGACAAGGTCGCCTTCGAGGCGGCGAACGTGCAGGTCACCGTGGATGTCGCCGACTTCGAGCAGGCCCCGGCGCCGGCCTCCAAACCCTCCGGTGCCGTGGCCGTCACCGACAAGGGCGCCGACCCTAGCGGCCAGGGCGACTCCACGCAGGCCTTCCGGGAGGCCATCGCCGCAGCCCGCGGCGGCACGGTGTGGATCCCGCCGGGGGAGTACCGGATCACCTCCTCCCTGAACGGCGTCCAGGACGTCACGATCCGCGGCGCCGGCCACTGGCACTCGGTCGTGCGCACGTCCCGGTTCATCGACCAGCCGAGCTCCTCGGGCAACGTCCACATCAAGGACTTCGCGGTCATCGGCGAGGTCACCGAGCGCGTCGACTCCAGCCCCGACAACTTCGTCAACGGCTCGCTCGGACCGAACAGCTCGGTCTCCGGCATGTGGCTGCAACACCTCAAGGTCGGCCTCTGGCTGACCGGCAACAACGACAACCTCGTCGTGGAGAACAACCGCATCCTCGACACCACCGCCGACGGCCTCAACCTCAACGGCAACGCCCGCGGGGTGAAGGTCCGCAACAACTTCCTGCGCAACCAGGGCGACGACGCCCTCGCCATGTGGTCCCTGCACGCTCCCGACACCGACAGCAGCTTCGAGAACAACACCATCAGCCAGCCGAACCTCGCCAACGGCATCGCCGTCTACGGCGGCACCGACATCACGGTCAGGAACAACCTGATCTCCGACACCAACGCCCTCGGCAGCGGCATCGCGATCTCCAACCAGAAGTTCCTCGACCCCTTCCACCCGCTCGCCGGCACGATCACCGTCGACGGCAACACCCTCGTGCGCACCGGCGCGATGAACCCCAACTGGAACCACCCCATGGGCGCGCTGCGCGTCGACTCCTACGACAGCGCCATCGAGGCCCAGGTCAGGATCACCGACACGACCATCACCGACAGCCCGTACAGCGCCTTCGAGTTCGTCTCCGGCAGCGGGCGCGGCCACGCGGCGAAGAACATCACCGTCGACGGGGCGACCGTGCGCGGCACCGGCACCGTCGTCGTCCAGGCCGAGACCCAGGGCGCCGCCACCTTCCGCAACGTGACCGCGACCGGCGTGGGCGCCGCCGGGGTCTACAACTGCCCCTACCCGGCCGGCTCGGGCACCTTCACCCTCACCGACGGCGGCGGCAACTCCGGCTGGGACAGCACGTGGCCGGACTGCTCCACCTGGCCCGAGCCCGGCCAGGGCAACCCCGGCCCCGACCCGGACCGCAACCTCGCCCAGGGCCGTCCCGCCACCGCCACCGGCTCCCAGGACGTCTACACGCCCGGCAAGGCGGTCGACGGCGACCCGAACACCTACTGGGAGTCGACCAACCACGCCTTCCCGCAGTCCCTCACCGTCGACCTCGGCTCCGCGCAGCCCGTACGCCGTCTGGTGCTGAAGCTGCCCCCGCAGCCCGCGTGGCAGGCCCGCACCCAGACCCTGTCTGTGCAGGGCAGCAGGGACGGCTCGGCGTACTCGACGGTCGTCGCGTCGAAGGAGTACCGCTTCGACCCGGCCACCGGAAACACGGTGACCATCCCCGTCGACGCCGACCTGCGGTACCTGCGCCTGCACGTCACCGGCAACACCGGCTGGCCGGCGGGCCAGTTCAGCGAAGTGGAGGCATATCTGTCCTGACCGGCCGACCGTCCTCCTGACCGAGTCCGTTGCCGGCCTGCGCGTCACAGGTCCAGCACGAGCCGCCGCCCACGGCACCGGGACACACAGATGAGCATCGTCTCCCCGGCGGCCCGCTCCTGCTCGGTGAGGACACAGTCGCGGTGGTCGGGGGTGCCCTCCAGCACGTCGGTCTCACAGGTGCCGCAGCTGCCCTCGGTGCAGGAGTAGAGCACCTCGACTCCCGCCGCGCGCACCGCGTCGAGCACGGAGACGTCCGGTGCGACGGTGAGCGTCCGGCCACTGCGGGCGAGAACCACCTCGAACTCGGCGCCGGACGCGGCGGGCTGCTCGGCGGGCCGGAAGCGCTCCACCCGCAGTATCTCCGCCGGGCACCGCTCCTGCATCGCGTCGAGGAGTGACCCGGGTCCGCAGCAGTAGACGAGCGTGCCGTCGGAGAGGCCGTCCAGTGCCGCGGCCAGGTCCAGCTGTCCCGTCTCGTCCTCGGGGGCGAGGGTGACCCGGTTGCCGTAGCGGGCAGCCAGCTCCCCCGTGAACGCCATCGACCGGCGCGTGCGCCCGCCGTAGAGCAGTGACCAGTCGGCGCCCGCCGCCTCGGCCGCGGCCAGCATCGGCAGGATCGGGGTGATGCCGATGCCGCCGGCCACGAAGCGGTAGCGGGCGGCGGGCTCCAGCCGGAACCGGTTGCGCGGCCCGCGTACCCGCACCTTGTCGCCGGTCCTCACCTGCTCGTGCACATGAGCCGATCCTCCAGCAGCCTTCGGCCGTGGGGACCCCCGCCGCCCGGCGGGCTCCCGCAGCACGGCGATCCGCCACGCCCGCCGGTCGGCGGGGTTCCCGCACAGCGAGTACTGCCGCTCCAGACCCGGCCCCAGCAGGAGGTCGATGTGCGCGCCCGGCTCCCACCCGGGGAGCGCCTCGCCCAGCGGGTGGCGCAGGGTGAGCGCGAGTACCCCTTCGGCGGCGAACTCCCGCCGTTCCACGACGAGTTCGCTCTCATAGGTCATCGGCCCGCTCCCTGCGGCTCGTGCCCCCGCGGGTGGGCGAGCATCCACTCCCACATCTCCACGGGGTCCTGGGCGGTGTGCTCGCGGCCGCAGTGACAGGTGCCGTGCAGCAGATCGGTGCCCGGCAGCCAGTCGATGCGGTAGATCTCGCCGCTGCGTCCGGTCATCGGACCTGCTCCACGGGCTTGTCGCCCTCCTCCACCAACCGGGCGAGGATCCGGCGCGCGGCCAGGCCGCCGGTGTCGATGTTGATGCTGAGCTCCTGGTAGCCCGTCCGTTCGGTGCCGAGTGTCCTCTGGAGCAGGTTCAGCGCGGTCACGTCCTGCATCACCACCGTGTGGTTGCTGGCCCGCAGGAACTCGGTGACCTCGGCGTCGTCCGTGGCCCAGTCGCGGGAGACCGCCCAGAAGTCGTACACCTTGCCGTCCGCCGACGGGGTGATCGCATAGGTGATCTCGGTGTGGAAGCCGCCCGGGTCCGTGCCGTCCGGCTCGGGCAGCACGCCCACGGGGGCGATCCTGCTGTGCAGGACATACAGACAGGGGGCGTGGTACTCGATGTCCTGCCAGCGGGTGATGCGCCCCTCGATGCCGGTCGAACGGGCGTAGAAGGGCGGGCACTCGGCGTCGTCCATGTGCCGGCTCACCCGCACGATGCCGGCGCCCTCGTCGACCTCGGTGGTGATCGGTGTCTCGGCGACCTCGGGGGTGCCGATGTACCCGCCGTGCAGATACGTCTCGTGGGACAGGTCGAGGAGGTTGTCGACCAGCAGCCCGTAGTCGCAGTCGATGGGCTCCATGCCGCGCACGGTCACCCAGCCCGGCGCGTCGAGGTGCCGGGCGCGCGGAAGGGTCGCAGGGTCGGCGAGCGCCGGGTCGCCGATCCACACCCACACCAGCGAGTCCTGCTCCATCACGGGGTAGGAGGTGACCCGCGCGGTCCTGGGCACGCGTTTCTGGCCCGGCACGTACACGCACGTGCCCCTGGTGTCGTACGTGAACCCGTGGTAGCCGCACACGATCCGGTCCCCGTCCAGCCGGGTCGGGGCCTCGGAGAGCGGATAACGCCGGTGCACGCAGCGGTCCTTGAGCACGACCGGCCTGCCGTCCTCCTCGGTCCGGTACAGCACGAGCGGCTCACCGAGCACGGTCCGGCCGAGCAACTCCCGGCCCACCTCGTGACTGTAGGCGGCGACGTACCACTGGTTCCTGGCGAAAGCGGTCATATGAGGCATGGGCGTCCCTGTCCCTCTCGGCGGGGCGTCCCCGCCCCGCGTGCCGTGCCGTCGTCGCCTCCAGGCTGGTGACGCACGCCACAACCGGGCAAGGCCGCTTCCGTCTGACGGAGCCCGGCCGGTCTCCGCCGGAGTGCCCCCGGCCGCCGCGACCGGCCTCCCGTACCGGCGAGCTTCACCCCGGCGCCATCGCACCCTTCCCCGATGTTCGGTTCCCCTGGAACACTCCTTCCGCGCGCACCGCACCAGCCCCGGCCGGCCCACCCCCCTCACGGCGAGAGGTCACTCATCCATGTCCGAAGTCAACCGGCGACGTTTTCTCCAACTCGCGGGCGCCACAACGGCGTTCAGCGCGCTGTCGGCCAGCATCGAGCGGGCCGCCGCGCTGCCGGCCGCGCGCCGCACCGGTTCCCTCGAGGACGTCGAGCACATCGTCGTGCTGATGCAGGAGAACCGTTCCTTCGACCACTACTTCGGCCGGCTCAAGGGTGTCCGCGGATTCGGCGACCCGCACCCCGTGACCCTGGCGGGCGGCAGGTCGGTGTGGCACCAGACCGACGGCACCAAGGAGGTGCTGCCGTTCCACCCGGACGCCGACGACCTCGGCATGCAGTTCCTCGAAGGGCTCCCGCACGGCTGGCCCGACGGCCAGGCCGCCTACAACAACGGCAAGTACGACAAGTGGCTGCCCGCCAAGGGCACCACCACCATGGCGTACCTCGACCGTGAGGACATCCCCTTCCACTACGCCCTCGCCGACGCCTTCACCGTCTGCGACGCCTACCACTGCTCGTTCATCGGCTCCACCGACCCCAACCGCTACTACATGTGGTCGGGCCACACCGGCAACGACGGCAAGGGCGGCGGCCCGGTCCTCGGCAACGACGAGCTCGGCTACGACTGGACGACCTACCCCGAGCGGCTGGAGCAGGCCGGGATCTCCTGGAAGATCTACCAGGACATCGGCGACGGACTGGACGCGGCCGGTCACTGGGGCTGGATCGAGGACGCCTACCGCGGCAACTACGGCGACAACTCGCTGCTGTACTTCAACAAGTACCGCAACGCCAAGCCCGGTGACCCGCTGCACGACAAGGCCCGCACCGGCACCGACGTGAAGAACGGCGACGGCTACTTCGACCGGCTGCGCGCGGACGTCAAGGCCGGCCGGCTGCCGCAGGTCTCCTGGATCGCGGCCCCCGAGGCCTTCTCCGAGCACTCCAACTGGCCGTCGAACTACGGCGCCTGGTACATAGCCCAGGTGCTGGACGCGCTGACCTCCAACCCCCAGGTGTGGGCGAAGACCGCGCTGTTCATCACCTACGACGAGAACGACGGCTTCTTCGACCACGTCGTGCCGCCGCTGCCGCCGAAGTCCGCCGCGCAGGGCCGCTCGACGGTCGACGTCTCCCTGGACGTCTTCCAGGGCAGCGCCACACACCGCGAGGGCTTCTACGGGCTCGGCCCGCGCGTGCCGATGCTGGTCGTCTCGCCCTGGAGCAAGGGCGGTTACGTCTGCTCGGAGACCTTCGACCACACCTCGATCGTCCGGTTCATGGAACGGCGTTTCGGTGTGGAGGAGCCGAACATCTCGCCGTGGCGCCGCGCCATCTGCGGCGACCTGACGTCGGCCTTCGACTTCTCCCGCACGGACAGCCGCCCGGCCGCGCTGCCGGACACCGACGCCTACGAGCCGCCGGACCGCGAACGCCACCCCGACTACCGTCCGACGCCCCCGGCCGACCCGAGCCTGCCCCGGCAGGAACGGGGCCTGCGCCCGGCGCGTCCGCTGAAGTACGCCCCTGCGGTGGACGGTTCGGTGGACCCGGAGGACGGAACGTTCACGCTGGCCTTCGCCTCCGGCGCCAAGGCGGGCGCCGCCTTCCTCGTCACGTCCGGCAATCGCACCGACGGCCCCTGGACCTACACGACCGAGGCGGGCAAGACCCTCACCGACACGTGGAACTCGGTGTACTCGGGCGGCTCCTACGACCTGACCGTGCACGGCCCGAACGGCTTCCTGCGCGTCTTCAAGGGCTCCAACAGGACCGCGGGCTGCGAGGTCACCGCCCGCCACACCGGCGACGACATCCGCCTGACGTTCACCAACCAGGGCACGGGCACGGCCCGCCTGCGCCTGACCAACGCCTACGGCGGGAGGACCAGCACGGTCACCGTCCGCCCCGGCAGCACCGTCCACCGCACGATCGACCTGCGCGCGAGCCGCCGCTGGTACGACCTGACGGTGACGTCAGCGGCGGACGCCGCGTTCCACCGCCGGTTCGTGGGTCACGTGGAGAACGGCCGGCCCGGGGTGAGCGACCCGGCGATCATCACGGACTGACGGCACGTGCCGCGGTCAGGGGGCGGTTCGGCCTCCTGACCGCGGAACATCCCTCGCGTCGGCGCCCGGCGCGCCGCAAGGCCGGTGCGTCACAGGGCGAGTGCGCCGCGGGGCGGGTGCGTCACAGGGCCGCGGCGTGTTCCGCGGCGGGCCGGCGCGGTGGCAGGGCCGGGGCGGGCGGTGCCGGATCGGTGCCGTCGGCGGTGTGGTCGTGGCCGGCGCCGGCCGGTTGGTCCGCCGGGGTGTGCGCCGGTGGGGCGGCTGTCGACCGGGTCAGGAGCAGCACCCCCCACGCCGCGAGGCCCGCACCGGTCAGGGCCGACAGGACGCCCAGAGGGCCACCCCGGAGATGTTCGCCGAGCAGAGTGAGGCCGATCGCCGCGGCGGCCACCGGGTTGGCCAGCGTCACCACCGCGAGTGGGGCGCCGAGCCCGCCCCGGTACGCCGTCTGGGACAGCAGCAGCCCGCCCGTCGCGAAGGCGGCGACGAGCACGACCACCCCGATCACCTGCACGCTCAGCAGCGGACCCGACCGGTCCGTCACGGCGACCGTCACGGTCTGGGTGAGCGCCGACGCCACCCCGGACGCGACCCCCGAGGCGGTGGCGTGCCGCAGACCGGGCCGCGACCCCGGCCACGCCAGCATGCCGATGAGTGCCGCCGTACCGCCCGCGACCGCGAGCGCCTCGGGCACGCTCAGCAACTCGTCCGGCGCCGGGCCGGACGCCGTGACCAGCACGGCCGCCAGACCGGCCAGCGTGGCCACCGTCCCGCGCCACTCGCCCGCGCTCACCGCGCGCCCCGCGATGCGCGCACCCAGCGGCACGGCTGCGACCAGCGTCAGCGCTCCGAGGGGCTGCACCACCGTCAGCGGTCCGTACGTGAGCGCCACGACGTGCAGCAGGGCGGCCGAGGCGTTCAGCGCGACCGCCGCCCACCAGGCGCCGCGCCGCAGCAGCCGCAGCACACCGGTGCCGGAGCTTCGCGAGGCGAGCCGTTCCTGCGCGACCGCGGCGGCGGCGTAGGCGACGGCGGACATCAGGGACAGCAGGACGGCCACGAGCACGGCGCTCATCGCCCGGCCTCCACCAGTTCCCTGCCGCTCGCCACAGCGCTCCCGGCCGGTTCGCGTGCGCTTCCGACCACACCGTCGGTCCCGACGCCGCCGCCGGTCCCGGCAGCCACACCACCGGTCCCGACCCCGACGTCGGACTCGTCCGTGGCTCGGCCCTCGGACGCAGCCCGGACCCTCTCCCGGCCCAGCGGCCGGTTCACCGCGAGCGCGAGTCCGAGCAGAGCTCCCGCCACCAGCGCGTCCAGCCAGTAATGGTTCGCCGTGCCCACGATCACCAGCAGCGTGAACAGCGGATGCAGCAGCCACAGCCATCGCAGGCGCGAGCGGCCGGCCACGATCAGGCCGATCGCCACCATCAGCGCCCACCCGAAGTGCAGGGAGGGCATCGCCGCGAACTGGTTCGACAACTGGTCGGTGTGGGGCGGACCGTAGACGGACGGCCCGTACACCCGGCCGGTGTCCACCAGCCCCGTGGCCGCCAGCATCCGCGGCGGCGCGAGCGGGAACGCCAGATGCAGCACCAGCGCGGCGCCGGTGACCCCGGCCAGCACCCGGCGCGCCCCCACGTAGTGGGCCGGGCGCCGCAGATACAGCCAGACCAGGAAGGCGGCCGTGGCCGGGAAGTGGACGGCGGCGTAGTAGGTGTTCGCCAGCTGCGCCAGACCCTCCCCGTGCAGCAGCACGGACTGGACCGTGCCCTCGCCCGGCAGCCCGAGCGCACGTTCCAGGTCCCATACGTCATGACCGTTGCGATACGCCTGAGCCGTGTGGCCCGTCGCCAGGTGCCGGCCGAGCTTGTAGACGAGGAACAGCCCTGCCACCAGCAGCAGCTCACGCAGAAGTGGCGGGCGCGAAGATGCGCCGGACCCTGCCGGTTCAGGCTCCTCGCGGGTCTTCATCCCCGGCCCCCTCGTCCCAGATCGTGCCGTTCTCTCATCGATACGCGAGCGTACCGATACGCCAGTGTACCGATACGCTCCCGTACCGGTACACTGGCGTATCGATGGACATGCGCCACACTGGAGTCCGAGCGATCAGGGCAAGGAGCTGAGCCGATGACGTCGCAGGCCGCGGACCGACCGGAGCCGGTCGGCACCTCGCGCCGCTCCAAGATCACGCCCGAGCGTGAGCGGGAGTTCTTCGACGCCGTGCTGGACCAGATCCGCGAGTGCGGCTACGACGCGGTCACCATGGAGAAGGTCGCCGCCAGCACGCGGTGCAGCAAGTCCACGCTCTACCGTCAGTGGCGGACGAAACCCCGGTTCGTCGCCGCCGCCCTGCGCTCCAACCGGCAGGCCCGGTTCACCGGTATCGACTCCGGCACGCTCGCGGGCGATCTGCGTGAGGCGGCGCGTCGCGCGGGGGAGTGGTCGGCGAAGGACTCCACGCTGCTCCAGGCGCTGGGGCACGCGGTCACCCAGGACCGGGAACTGGCCCAGGCGCTGCGCGAGGCGCTGGTCGACCCGGAGATCGCCGCGCTGGAGGAGATCCTCCGGCGCGGGGTCGAGCGCGGGGAGGTCGCCGCGGACAACCCCGCGCTGCCCTACGTACCGGCGCAGATCTTCGGCGTCCTGCGCGCCCGGCCCGTGCTGGAGGGTGAGAACGCCGACCCGGACTATCTGCTCCGGTTCGTCGAGGCCGCCGTACTGCCGGCCCTCGGCCTCCCCTGAGACCCGGGCCGCCGTCCACGGGATGACCGGACGGCTGCCTGACCGCGCCGCACCGTGGGGACGGGGGCGGCGCGCACCCCCCGGCCGGGTGGGGTGCCCCTTGAGCGGAGGGGCACCCCACCCGGCCGCCGCAAGGGACCCATACGCGCGGTACGGCTCACCGCAGGAGACCGGTCCGAGCCGTACGGCTCAGACGTCCTGCCCGTTGCCGCCGCCCGACGCCGCCTCGATGCCCTCGGTGATCTCGTCGAGCACGGACTGCTTCTGATCGGTGTCCACACCGAAGCGGACCACCACGATCCGCTCGGGCTGCGCCGGGGAGGGGAAGGCGAGCGACTGGACGAATCCGTCGGAGCCCTTGCTGGTGACCGCCCTCCAGCGCACGAGATAGCCCTTCTGCCCGGCCACGGTGACGGCCTTCGAGGCGAGCACGTCGTGGGAGGTGATCTTCCCGTACGACGAACCCCCGTACGACTCCTCGGCGTTCTCGGCGATGTCCGCCTTGGCGACCTCCTCGGCGGTGGACCCGCGGGTGCCGAGCACCAGGGCCGGCGTCGAGTAGGCACCGCCCTTCGAGCACGTCTTGGACGTGTCGCCCGGGCACTTGTACGTCTCCTCCGACGACACCTGGGCGCCCGCCTGCATCTCCTGGCCGACCCAGCCGTCCGGGACCGGCAGACTGATCCCGCTCAGCGCGTCGGTCACCGACCCGCTCCTCACCAACGGCGGCTCGGAGCTCTCCGGCCCCGGACTCGCCCCACCCGAGCCCCCCGAGCCCCCCGAACCGCCGTCCGAGCCCCCGTCCGACCCGCCGCCCGAATCCCCGCCGGACCCCCCGGGCCCGCCGTCCTGGCCGCCCGGCCCGCCGAACGGCCCCTCCTGACCGCCCGGTCCGCCGCTCCGGCCCCCGGGGCCCTGTGAGCTCGCCGAACCACCGCCCCCACCGTCGTCGGCCAGCACGTACACGCCCACGCCGATGCTCGCCAGGACGGCGACGGCCGCGGCCACGGCTATCCCGATCCGCACCCCGCGCCCCCGTCCGGACGGCGGCTGCGCGGGCGGCGGAGGAGGCCACACGGCGGCCGACCCCACCGGGCGCACCTGATCCGTCCAGGCACCGCCGTCCCACCAGCGCTCGGTGGCCGGGCCGTCATTCGTCTGCCCGGGGTCGGGGTACCACCCGGGAGGAGTCAGCTGCGTCATGCCCCCACCGTAAGAGGCGTCCGTGAAAGCCGGATGAGAGAACCCCGCACTGTCCGCACTGCCCGTCATGTCCCGCCCCCTTGACAGCGGTTGACCGACAGCGCCCCAGGTGAGGCCACCGACGCGTCGACCCCCTGCCCCCCGAGTCACCCGTCACGGCAACTCCTGGTCCGACAGGTCACCGTTCGGGCACGTGGGGGACTACGCTCGACTTCTGTACGTCGTTCGGGCGACTTGGGGAGGTAGCGGGATGACGGAGGTACGGCCCAGGGCCGGCGCCTCGGCTTCCCTGTGGGAGCGCGACGCGGAGATCGCGGCCATCACACAGGCCGTCGACACCCTGTGTGCCGACCGCTCCTCGTCCGGCAGCCTGCTGGTGCTCCGCGGCGAGGCGGGACTCGGCAAGACCGCGCTGCTCGCGGAGACCCGCCGCATCGCCCAGCAGCGCGGCTGCACCGTGTGGTCCGCTCGCGGCGGCGAGACCCTGCGCTCCGTCCCCTTCAACGTCGTACGCCAACTCCTGCAGCCCGCACTGGTGTCGATGCTGCCGGAGGAGGCCCGCGAGTACCTCGGCGACTGGTACGACATCGCCGGACCCGCCCTCGGCATAGCGGAACCCGGCGAGCGGCACGCCGACCCGCAGGGCGTGTGCGAGGGCCTGGTCGCCGCGGTGCGCCGGCTGGCCCGCCGGGACTGGCCGCTGGTGCTGCTCATCGACGACGCCCACTGGGCCGACCAGGAGACCCTGCACTGGCTGGCCGCCTTCGCCGAACGGCTGGACGACCTGCCCGTGCTGCTGGTGGTGGCCCGCAGGCCCGGCGAGATCTCCGGAGTGAGCGCGCGCCACCTGGACGCCGTGGCCGCCGCGTCCGACCGGCCCGTCACCACCCTCAGCGCCCTCACCCCGGAGGCGACGGCCGGGCTCACCCGCGCCACCCTCGGCGAGCACGCCGACGCCGCGTTCTGCCGCGAGGTGTGGGCCGTCACCGGCGGTAACCCGTACGAGACCGTCGAACTCCTCGCCAAGCTCCAGGACAGCGAACTCGAACCGGTCGAGGCGCACGCCGGCGAACTGCGCGCGCTGAACCAGTCCGCCCGCGGCGGCGGCCTCGTCGCCCGCCTGGAGCAACTCGGCATCGACGCCACCCGGTTCGCCTGGGCCGCCGCCATCCTCGGCACCGGCATCACCGTCGACCTGGTGGCCCGCCTCGCCACCCTGGAGCACGCCGACGCCGTCCGCTGCGCCGAACTCCTGCGCAGCGCCCGCATTCTGACCGCCCCCGACCCGGCGGGCGCCCGCAGCGGACCGGCCGATCTGGAGTTCGTGCACCCGCTGATCGCCACCGCCGTCTACAACTCCATCCCCGACGCCCTGCGCCGTGCCATGCACGGCATCGCCGCCCGCATCGTCACCGACTCCGGGCGGGGTGCCGCCGCGGCCGCCCGCCACCTGGTCGAGGTGCATCCGGACGACGACGAGGAACTCGTCGAGCAGCTCCGCGAGGCCGCCCGCGAACACCTCGCCGTCGGCGCCCCCGACGCCGCCCGCCGCTGTCTGGAACGCGCCCTGGAGGAACCGCCGCGCCCCGAGGTCCACGCGCACGTGCTGTACGAACTGGGCTGCGCCACCTTCCTCACCGCACCCGCCCGGACCATCGGCCATCTGCGTGCCGCGCTCGGCATGCCCGGCCTCGACGGCGACCAGCGGGTGGACGCCGTGGTCCGGCTCTCCCAGGCGCTGCTGCACAACGACCAGATGGAGGAGGCCGTCCGCACCGTCGAGGCGGAGGCCGCCCGGCTGGAACCGGGCCCCGTCCGGATGCGGTTGCAGGCCGTGCAGTTCATGTGGGAGGGCATCCACGCGGGCGAGACCACCTCACCGGGCCGCTCCGAGCGGCTCGCCGAACTCGCCGCCACCTGCACCGGCCGCGACAACTCCGAGCGGGCCCTGCTGATCCTGCGCGGCTTCGACGCCATGATGCGCGGCGAGAACGCCGAGGAGATCGTCGAGCTGTGCGACCGCGCCCTCGTCAACGGCCGCCTCGCCCCCGGTCTCGGCTGGACCGACTCCGAGTGGGGCGTCGAACTCCTGCTCATGCTGGCCGGCGTGTACGCGTACACCGACCGCCTCGACCGCGCCGAGAGCCTCTACAACGAGGCCCTGCACGCCTACGAGTCGGCCGGCTGGAGCGGCGGTCACCTGGCCCTGGCCCACGCCTACGTCGGGCTCGGCCACCGCAGGCGCGGCCGGCTGGACGCGGCGGAGACGTCCCTGCGCGAGTCGCTGCGGCTGGCCGAACACGTCGGGCGGGGGCTGCCCTTGTACTGGACGGCCACCTGCAACCTGGTCGACACGCTGCTCGCCCGCGGCCATGTCGACGAGGCCTGGGCGGTCGCTGAACGGCACGGCTTCACCCCGCCCTACCCGTCCACCATCGTGCTGCCCGACCCGCGCTCGGTGCGCGGCCGGCTGCTGCTCGCCGTCGGCCGCACCAAGGACGGCATCAACGAACTCGAGGCCGCCGAGAAGGCCGCCGCGGCCCGCGGCCACCACAACCCCGTCCACGTCTTCTGCGCCGCCGACCTCGCCCGCGCACTGGCGACCGAGGACCCCACCCGGGCCGGACGGCTCGCCGTCGACGTGCGCCGCCGGGCCGAACGCTTCGGCACCGACACCGCCATAGGGGAGGCGCTGCGGGTGGCCGCCGCACTGGAGACCGGCCAGCGCGCGGTGCGCCTCGCCGCCCAGGCCGTGACCTACCTGGAGTCCTCGCCCTGCCAGTACGAACACGCGGCGGCCCGCGTCGAGTACGGCATCCTCGCCCGCTCCGAGCCCGACCTCAGACGAGGGCTGGCACTGGCCCGCTCGTGCGGCGCGGACGGCCTGGCAGAACAGGCCGAGGCAGAGCTCGACCCGGGCACGCACCTACGCTGAGCCCGCCCCGCCCCGCAAGGCCGACCTGGCCCGCGGAACCGGCTGGGCGAACGCGGAACCGGCATACAGCGGCGTCATCAGCCGCACTGAGGGTCGAGCCGGGCCCGCGTAACACGGAACCGGCTGCTGAGCCGAGCCGACCCGGGCCTCTGCCCGCGTCAAGGCCGAGCCGCCCCGCCGGGGCGCGGCGAGAGGCGGGCCGCGCGTGGAGCCGGCCCGGGCCATGGTGGAACCGGCTCATACAGAGGTGAATCCAGCCGCGCCGGCCCATCGGGTCCTGCCCGCGCCACAGCCGAGCCGGGCTGCCGGCGTGGCGGGGTTACGCCGGGCCTTCGGCTTCCTCCGCGAGGACTCGTTGGGCCGTCGCGAACGCCGAGTTGGCTGCGGGTACCCCGCAGTACACCGCCGTCTGCAGCAGGACCGCCCCGATCTCCTCGGGCGTGAGGCCGTTGCGGCGGGCGGCGCGGACATGCATGGCCAGCTCGTCGTAGTGGCCGTGCGCGACCAGCGCCGTGAGCGTGATCATGCTGCGTTCGCGGCGGCTGAGCGTCGGGTCCGTCCAGATCTCGCCCCAGGCGTAGCGCGAGATGAAGTCCTGGAACCGCGCCGTGAACGGCGTCTGCCGCTCCTGCGCCCGGTCCACATGGGCGTCCCCCAGCACCGCGCGGCGCACCTCCATGCCGCGCCGGGCGCCCCCCTGGAGGTGCGCGCGCAGCGCCGTCAGCACCGCCTCCGGGCACTGCGCCGGCGCCAGATGCGAGGCCCCCGGGATCTCCACCAGCGCGGCGTCCGGCACGGCGTCCGCGATCTCCCGCAGATGCTCCGGCGGAGTAGCAGGATCCTCCCGCCCGGCGATCAGCAGCGTCGGCACCCGGATCTCGGCCAGCCGCTCCCGCAGATCGAACGCGGCCAGCGCGTCGCAGCAGGCGGCGTACGCCTCCGGGTCGGCCTCCCGATGGTCGCGCACCAGCTCCGGCACGGTGAAGTCGCCCGCGAACCAACGGGCGTTCGCGCTCTCCGCGAGCTCCGCCAGCCCCTCGCGGCGCACCAGCTCCGCCCGCTCCTGCCAGGGCTTCGCCCCGTTGAAGTGCGCCGAGGAGCAGATCACGGCCAGCGACGACACCCGCTCGGGACGGTGCACGGCCAGATGCAGCCCCACGGCGCCACCGAGCGAGACCCCCGCGTACGCGAACCGCTCGATGCCGAGCGAGTCGGCGAGCGCGAGCACCAGCTCCGCCAGATCGCCCACGCTCGCGCCGGGGCCGATCAGCCCGGCCGGCGAACCGCCGTGCCCCGGCAGGTCCCAGCGCACCACCCGGTGGCCGGCCGACAGCTCGGGCGCCACCTTGTCCCACAGCGCGTACGAGGTGCCCAGCGAGGGCCCGAGCAGCAGCGGGGGGCCGGAAGCCGGGCCCTCGGTACGGTGATTGAGCAGCTTCCTTGTCAACGTCGCTCCAGAGCACGGTCGGTGAGGGCGGCAGCGGCGCCCGTGTAGCGGGTGGGGTCGGTCGCGGCGGCCAGGTCGAGGCCGAGGTCCTTCAGCTCCGGCTCGGCGGCGAGGAGTTCGCCGAGGGTGCGGCCCTCCTCGTACGTCCGCCGGGCCAGCCGGGTGAGCAGTTCCTTGGCGCGGGCGCGGCCGAGCACGGGGGCGAGCTCGGCCGACAGCCGCTCGGAGACGATCAGCCCGTGGGTGAGGCCGAGATGCTCGCGCATGGCATCCGGGTGCGCCTTCAGCCCCTCGGCGAGTTCGGCGGCGTCCCGAGCGGCACCGCCGGCCAGCCGGAGCAGATCCCTGAGCGGTTCCCACTCGGCGTGCCAGGCACCGGCCGGCCGCTCGTCCTCGGCGGCCATCGACCCGTACAGCGTGGCCGCGAGCTGAGGTGCCCGCCGGGCCGCCGCCGCGATCAGCGTGGCCCGCACCGGGTTGGCCTTGTGCGGCATGGCGGAGGAGCCTCCGCCGCTGCCCTCGCTCACCTCCGCGATCTCGGTGCGCGAGAGCGTGAGCACATCCGCGGCGAGCTTGCCCAGGGCGCCCGCCGTGAACGCCAGGCACCCGGCCAGATCGGCCACCGGGGTGCGCAGGGTGTGCCAGGGCAGCGCGGGCGCCCGGAGCCCGAGTTCCCGGGCGTAGGCGCCCGGCAGCTCAGTGGCGTCGTCCGCGCCGTACGCCGTGAACGCCGCCAACGTCCCCGCCGCGCCGGCGAGTTGTGCGGGCAGTGAGGCGCGCACGGCCGTAACCCGGTCCCGTGCGTCCAGCACCAGCGCACGCCAGCCGGCCGCCTTCAGCCCGAACGTGGTCGGCACGGCGTGCTGGGTGAGCGTCCGGCCCGGCAGCGCGGTGTCCCGGTGCTCGGCGGCCAGCCGGGCCAGCGCACGCGCACAGCGGTCGAGGTCGCCGAGCACCAGGGTGAGCGTGCGGCCGGCGACCAGCATCATCGCCGTGTCCATGATGTCCTGGCTGGTGGCACCCCGGTGCACATACGGGCCGTACGGTTCACCCACCGCCCGCGTCAGCTCCGCGACCAGCGGGATCACCGGGTTGCCGCCGCCCCGCGCCCGCCCGGCGAGCGCGCCGAGGTCGAAGCGGCCGGGGTCGGCCGCCCCCGACACCGCCGCCGCGGCCTCGGCCGGGGCGAGACCCAGCGCGGCCTGGGCCCGCGTCAGCGCCGCCTCCGCGTCGAGCAGCGCCCGCAGGAACGCCGTGTCACTCGTCGCGTCGGCGGCCGGGGAACCGGCCCACCCGGGGGCGAGCAGACCGGCACCGGAATCGGCTGATGTCACTGGAACTCCAGGAAGACCGTCTCGCCTTCGCCCTGAAGGCGGATGTCGAAACGGTACGTGCCCTGCCCCTCGTCCACGCCGATCAGCGTGTCGCGGCGCCCGGCGTCGACGCGCGAGAGCAGGGGGTCCGCCGCCAGCGCGGCCTCGTCGCCCGGCAGATAGATGCGGGTGAACAGATGCACCAGCAGTCCTCGCGCGAACACGCAGACACTCAGATACGGGGCGTGGCGGCCGCGCGCTCCGGGGCGCAGGGTCCGTGCGTACCAGTGGCCGTTCGCGTCGGTCTGGATGCGGCCGAAGCCGGTGAACTCCACCCCGTTGCGGCCGAGGAAGCCGCCGCTCGCCGGGTCCCGGCGCATCGAACCGTCCGTCGTGGGGACGTTGCCCTCGGGGTCCGGCCCCCACAGTTCCAGCAGCGCGTCCGGCAGCGGCCGTCCCTCACCGTCGTACACGTGCCCGTGCACGGTGATCGTGTCCGGGTGGCCGACGGGCGCGATGTCCTCGCCGCCGCGGAAGGGCAGCGCGTAGCCGTAGAAGGGGCCGACGGTGTGCGAGGGGGTGGGCAGCACGGTCTCCGGGCTGCCGGTGTCGATCTTCGTCATGCTGGTCAGCGCCCTTCTTCCATCCAGGTGGCCGTCGGCCCGTCGAGCACGATGTCCCAGTGGTAGCCGAGGGAGAACTCCGGCACCGACAGACTGTGGTCGTACGTGGCGACCAGCCGCTGCCGGGCCGCGTCGTCCGTCACGGACTGCAGGATCGGGTCGTACGGGAAGAGCGGATCGTTCGGGAAGTACATCTGCGTCACCAGCCGCTGGGTGAACGCCGAGCCGAACACCGAGAAGTGGATGTGCGCCGGACGCCAGGCGTTGACGTGGTTGCGCCACGGGTAGGGGCCCGGCTGGATGGTGGTGAAGCGGTAGAACCCGTCGGCGTCGGTGAGGGTGCGGCCGAATCCGGTGAAGTTGGGGTCCAGCGGCGCGTCGTGCTGCTCCCGCTGATGGGCGTACCGCCCGGCCGAGTTGGCCTGCCAGATCTCCACCAGCTGACCGCGCACGGGGCGGCCGTCGCGGTCCAGCAGCCGGCCGGAGACGGTGATGCGCTCGCCGATCGGCTCACCGTTGTGATGCCGCGTCAGGTCGTTGTCGATCTCGGTGATGTCCCGCTCCCCGAACGCGGGGGAGGACAGCTCCACCAGCTCAGGGTCCTGCGCCACGTCGATGGCGACGGGCGGCTGCCGGGGATGGCGCAGCACCGAGGAGCGGTAGGGGGCGTAGTCGCGGCGCGGGTGGTGCTCCACGGGCGCACCCTCGGCGCGACGCTTCTCGTACGCGGCGTGCGCGGCCGCGATCTCCTGGTCGATGTCGCCCTGTGTGAGTACGTCGGTCACTTCAGGCCCTCCGCGATGAGCAGTTCGGCGTCGGTCTTGGCGGTGATCTCCTCGACGGTCACGCCGGGCGCGGTCTCGACGAGGACCAGTCCGGCGTCGGTGACGTCGAGGACGCCCAGGTCGGTGATGATCCGGTCCACGCACTCCTTGCCGGTCAGCGGCAGCGCGCACTCCTCGAGGATCTTCGGCGAGCCGTCCTTCGCGGTGTGCGACATCACCACGATGACGGTGCGGGCCCCGTGCACCAGGTCCATGGCGCCGCCGATCCCGGTGACGAGCTTTCCGGGTATCGCCCAGTTGGCCAGGTCACCGCGGGCGGACACCTGCATCGCGCCCAGCACGGCCACGTCGATGTGCCCGCCGCGGATCATGGAGAAGGACAGCGCCGAGTCGAAGAAGGAGGCTCCGGGCAGGACGGTGACGGTCTCCTTGCCCGCGTTGATCAGGTCCGGGTCGATCCGGTCCTCGGTGGGGTAGGGGCCGGTGCCCAGGATGCCGTTCTCCGACTCCAGCACGACCTCCACCCCCGGCGGGAGGTGGTTGGGGATGAGCGTGGGCAGACCGATGCCGAGATTGACGTACTGCCCGTCCCTCAGTTCGCGGGCCGCCCGCGCCGCCATCTCCTGACGTGTCCAGGCCATCAGCTGCTCACCGTCCGCTGCTCGATCCTCTTGTCCGCGGCCTGCTCGGGCGTCAGCGCGACGACCCGCTGCACGAAGATGCCCGGCAGATGCACCGCGTCCGGGTCGATCCCGCCCGGCTCGACCAGCTCCTCCACCTCGGCGATCGTCACCCGGCCCGCCATCGCGGCGAGCGGGTTGAAGTTGCGGGAGGACTTGTTGAACACCAGGTTCCCGTGCCGGTCGCCCTTCGCCGCCCGCACCAGGGCGTAGTCGGTGCGGATGCCGCGCTCCAGCACGTACTCCACGCCGTCGAACTCGCGGACCTCCTTGGGCGGGGAGGCCAGCGCGACCCCGCCGTTGCCGTCGTAGCGCCACGGCAGGCCGCCCTCGGCGACCTGGGTGCCCACACCGGCCGGGGTGTAGAAGGCGGGGATGCCGGCGCCGCCGGCGCGCAGCCGCTCCGCGAGCGTGCCCTGCGGGATCAGCTCCAGCTCCAGCTCACCGGCCAGGTACTGGCGGGCGAACTCCTTGTTGCCGCCGATGTAGGAGCCGGTCACCCGGGCGATCCGGCCGGCCGCCAGCAGCACCGCGAGGCCGGACTCCAGCGCACCGCAGTTGTTGGAGACGACCTTCAGCCCGCCCACCCCGCGCTCGTACAGGGCCTCGATGAGCACGTTCGGGACACCGCTCAGCCCGAATCCGCCCACCGCCAGCGACGCACCGTCCGGTACGTCGGCCACCGCCTCCACTGCGGAGGCGACCACCTTGTCCATCGATCCGACCCCATCCCTTTCCGGCTCTGCCCAGCGACCGAGTTAGTCAGCGCACTGATTATTTCCGCGAGGTTGCCCTCACGCTGCCATCGGGAGCAGAAACCGTCAATACCTCGGCTTATTCGGCTTGGTCGTACGCCTGCCACCGCAGACAGCGCCGTCCGCGCCAGGTATTGTTCAGTGCACCGATGAATCGACCATGGGGGCGTACATGGCGGCGGTGGACCTCACCACCCACCCCGGGCACCTGGCCCGGCGGCTCCAGCAGGCGCACTACCTGCTGTGGAACACGATGGTCTCCGAGGAGATCACCTCGCCGCAGTTCGCGGTCCTCAACGCCCTCGTGGCCGAGCCGGGCCTGGACCAGCGCACCGTGGGGGAGCGGGTGGGCCTGGACCGGTCCACCATCGCCGAGGTGATCAGCCGGCTGCTGCGGCGCGGGTTGCTCGACAAGGTCCGTGATCCGCAGGACGGCCGCCGTTTCCTGCTGCGCCTCACCGACGACGGGGTGCGCACCCACCGCAGGCTGACGGTGCGCACCGCGCGGATGAACCAGGTCTTCCTGGCCCCGCTCGACGCGGACGAGCAGGCGGTGTTCTTCGACCTCATCCGCCGGGTCGCCGACGCGGCGGAGCAGCTGCGCAACCCCGGCGAGCCGGCGTCCGCGGCGGCCCCGCGCTGATCAGGACGCCTTCGCGTACACCACCCACACCTGGCCGCGGGCGAAGTTCATCCGCTCGCCCTCCGCGGTGGTGAAGGTGGTGCCCTCCTCGGCGGCCGGCCGGTTCCACAGCGCCTCGTGGGCACGGCCCCCGCGCAGCACCAGGGCCTCGCCCGAGCCCACCGTCTCCGTGTACGGCGTGTTGTTGCCGAGGAAGTCCTGGAACTCCGAGGGGCGTACGGTCACGTACTGCACGACCACCGTCGCCGGTGCCAGCGGCTCGCCTTCGTCGGTGAGCGCCGGGCTGCCGTCCATGGCCACCAGCCAGCGGCTGTCCGCCTCCGACCAGGTGAACGTGAAGCGGGCCGCCGGATAGCGCACCGTGTGGGTGTCCCTGGGGGCACCGTCCGCCGGCGGCCGGCCGAAGCGGAAGCCGGTGGTGAGCGCCTGCGGGCCGGGCGGGCGGTCCATCAGGCGTTCGGGACGCAGATACAGGTTGTGGGGGGCGGGGCGCCCGGTGCCGCGGACGTAGACACCGGACGCCGACTCGGGCGTCACCGCATGGAGCGGAGCCCCGTCGATCAACGGCATGAGCCTGCTCTGCGCGCCGGAGAAGGCCAGCACGGGCCGGTCGAACTGGCGCAGCAGCTCAAGATCGGCCTCCCGGGCGCTGCGCACCGGCCCGACCCGGTCCGGCAGCCGGGTGGCGTACACCGCCATCAGGCGGCTCATCCCGCCCTCGACCTGCTCGACGTACACCACGTCGGCTTCCTCGACCCCGGTGTGCGGCCGCGCCCCGCGGGCGTTGTCGATCTTCACCGCGAGCACCGAGGGGCCGAATCTCTCGCCCGGGCCCGGCTCGCGCGACGAGTGCCGGGGCTGCTGGGACGAGCCGCGCCCGTCGTCGCCCGGACCGCCCGGCACCGTGCAGCCCGCCGCCAGACCGGCCGCCACCCAGACCGCCAGGAGTGACCCCAGCGCCGTGCGGCGCCGTGTGCGCGCCCCTCGTCCCGTGCCCACCGTCGCCACCACGCCCCGTCATTGATTGTCTCGATTGTGCGCTTTTCTGATCGTCGGTTGCTATACCCGATCAGAAGCGACCCCGCGCGGTCGTTCCGCCGATCGGCCCAGCGGCACACGATTCGCCCGCGGGCCCCTCGGGTACCCGGCGCCCACCGCATGAGCGACACACCGGCCGGCACGGAGGGAGCACGCGGCGATGAGGGCAGTGACCTGGCAGGGAAAGCGGGACGTCCGGGTGGAGAACGTGCCCGACCCACGGATCGAGGAGCCGACGGACGCGATCATCCGCATCACCTCCACCGGGCTGTGCGGATCGGACCTGCATCTGTACGAGGTGCTCACCCCGTTCATGACGCCCGGCGACATCCTCGGCCACGAGCCGATGGGCATCGTCGAGGAGGTCGGCGCCGGGGTGCCGGACCTCCAGGTCGGCGACCGGGTCGTGGTGCCGTTCCAGATCGCCTGCGGCAACTGCTGGATGTGCCTGACCGGCCTGCAGACCCAGTGCGAGACCACCCAGGTGGGCTCCGAGGGCATGGGCGCGGCCCTGTTCGGCTACACCCGCCTGTACGGCGCGGTGCCCGGCGCCCAGGCCGAGTACCTGCGCGTCCCGCAGGCCCAGTACGGCCCGATCAAGGTGCCCGAGGGACCGCCCGACGACCGGTTCGTCTACCTCTCCGACGTGCTGCCCACCGCCTGGCAGGCGGTCGCCTACGCCGGCATCCCGCAGGGCGGCAGCATCGCCGTGCTCGGCCTCGGGCCCATCGGGGACATGGCGTGCCGTGTCGCACAGGTCAAGGGTGCCGGACGGGTGTTCGGCGTGGACCTGGTCCCGGAACGGCTGCGCCGGGCGCGGGAGCGGGGCGTGGAGACCTTCGACCTGAGGTCCTTCCACGACGAGAAGGAACTCGTCGAGGCGATCCGCGACCGCACCGACGGCCGCGGCCCCGACGCGGTGATCGACGCCGTCGGCACCGAGGCGCACGGCAGCGCGGCGGCCCGCATGGTGCAGAACGCCTCCGCGATGCTGCCCCGCAAACTGAGCGGCCCCATGGCGGAACGCTTCAGCATCGACCGGCTCGCCGCCCTGCACACCGCGATCGAGCTGGTACGCCGCGGCGGCACCGTCTCGGTCACCGGCGTCTACGGAGGCACGGCCGACCCGATGCCGATGCTGACCATGTTCGACAAGCAGATCCAGATGCGCATGGGCCAGGCCAACGTGCGCCGCTGGAGCGACGAGATCATCCCGTATCTCACCGACGAGGACCCGCTCGGCGTGGAGGGCTTCGCCACGCATCGCGTGGCGCTGAGCGACGCGCCGCACGCCTACGAGATGTTCCAGCAGAAGCAGGACGGCGCGGTCAAGGTCCTCATGCAGCCGTGACACGGCCGTGCCTCAGGGGCCGCCGAGGATCTCCGCGAGGTCGTAGCGGACCGGCTCCTCGAGCTGTGCGTAGGTGCAGCTCTCCGGGGTGCGGTCCGGGCGCCAGCGGCGGAAGCGGGCGGTGTGCCGGAACCGCTGCCCGTTCTCCATGTGGTCGTACGCCACCTCGACGACCCGCTCCGGCCTGAGCGGCACCCACGACAGGTCCTTCTTCCCCGACCAGCGACTCGGCGCCCCCGGCAGCCGCGCGGACTCGTGCGCCGCCTCCTCGGCCCAGGCGGCCCAGGGATGCCCCTGGACGTCCTCCATCCGCAACGGCTCCAGCTCGTCGACCAGCTCCGCGCGCCGCTTCATCGTGAAGGCCGCCGACACCCCCACGTGCTGCAGGGTGCCCTTGTCGTCGTACAGCCCGAGCAGCAGCGAGCCCACCACGGGGCCGCTCTTGTGCAGCCGGTACCCGGCGACGACCACGTCCGCCGTGCGCTCGTGCTTGATCTTGAACATGGCCCGCTCGTCCTGGAGGTAGCGCAGGGTGAGCGGCTTGGCGACGACCCCGTCCAGTCCCGCCCCCTCGTACTGCTCGAACCACCCCTGAGCCACCTCGACGTCCGTGGTCGCCGGCGCCACATGCACCGGGGGAGTGACCCCGGCCAGCACCTCGACCAGCCGCTCCCGCCGCTCGGTCATGGGCACCCGGAGCAACGACTCGTCCCCGAGCGCCAGCAGGTCGAACGCGACGAACGAGGCCGGCGTCCGCTCGGCGAGCATCCGCACCCGCGAGTCGGCCGGATGGATCCGCTCGGTCAGCGCATCGAAGTCCAGCCGCCCCTCCCGCGCGATGACGATCTCCCCGTCCAGCACGCACCGCTCGGGCAGCCGTTCCCGCACCGCTTCGACCAGCTCAGGAAAGTACCTGGTCAACGGCTTCCCGGTACGGCTTCCGAGCTCCACCTCGTCCCCGTCGCGGAACACGATCGCCCGGAACCCGTCCCACTTCGCCTCGTACTGCATGCCGGGCGGGATCCTCGCCACCGACTTGGCGAGCATCGGCTTCACGGGGGGCATCACGGGCAGATCCATGCTCCGACTCTATGAACGGACCGGGCCCACCGCCTGCCGACGGACCCCGGTCCGGGGAGAGCAGGGCAGGGACCCGGCCCGGTGAGAGGGGGCCTGTCCGTGTCAGGCGACCTCCCAGCCGGCGAAGATGTGCAGCGCCGCCTCGATCTGCGCCTCGACACGGGGGTCCCGCACGCCGGTCACCCTGACGAAGACCACGGAGGATCCCGGGTCGGCCGCGACGCACAGCGTCAGCGGCACCTGGCCCAGCAGCGGGTAGTCGTACCACGCGGCCCGTTCGACGTCGGTCGCGGGCAGGGCGGTCTGAACGGCCGGCCAGTCCGAGTCGTCGAAGGCGTACCCGGCGAACGCGGCGACCGACTCGCACAGGGGCCGCAGGTTCGCGTCGACGATTCAGCCGCCGAGGGTGTGCTCGGACTCCGGGGCGGTCGCCGGTTCCGGCTCACCCGGTCCCCGGCTCACGCGGACGCCCGCCGTACCAGCGTCGTCGGGAGGATCACGCTCGACGGGGCGCGGTCGAGGCCCCGCAGGAGCAGGCGGGCCATCAGACGGCCCATCTCCTCGATGTCCTGACGCACCGTCGTCAGCGCCGGCTCCGTCTGCTCGGCGATCGGGAGCATGTCGTCGAAGCCGACGACCGCCACGTCGTCCGGCACCCGGCGCCCGTGCTCGCGCAGCACCCGCAGCGCACCCGCCGCCGTGAGGTCGTTCGCGGCGAACACCGCGTCCAGACCGGGGCAGCGGGCGAGGAGTTCGCGCATCGCCCGCTCCCCGCTCCCCGCGGTGAAGTCGCCCTCCGCGACCAGCCGCGGATCGGCGTCGACCATGACGTCCCGGTAGCCGTCGAGCCGGTCGACCGCCGACGTCTGGTCCAGCGCGCCGGTGATGTGCGCGACGCGGGTGCGGCCGAGGCCGAGCAGATGGCGTACGGCGTCGCGGGCGCCGCCCCGGTTGTCGCTGTCGACGTAGACGACCCCGTCCCGGCCGCCCGACCAGTCGGGACGGCCGCCGAACACAGTCGGGACGCCGGCCCGCTGGATCAGCTCGGGCAGCGGGTCGTTCAGGTGCAGCGAGAAGACCAGCGCGCCGTCCACGTGGCCGCCGGCCAGATAGCGGCCGACGCGTGCGTGGTCGTCGCGGCCCTCGGTGAGCAGCAGCACCAGCTGGTTGTCGTGGGCCGTCAGCTCCTTGCTGATACCGCGCAGCTGGCGGGCGAAGAACGGGTCGGCGAAGACGCGGCTCTCCGGCTCGGCGACGATGACGGCGACCGCGTCGTGCCGTTTCGTCACCAGGCTGCGCGCGGCCTGGTTGGGCACGTACCCGAGCTCCTCCACCGCCCGCCTCACCCGCTCGACCAGCGCTTCCCTGACGCCGTCACCGCCGTTGACCACGCGGGAGACGGTGGCCCGCGACACCCCGGCCCGCGCGGCCACGGCCTCCAGCGTGGGTCGCGGCACTGTGTCGCTCACTTCGGGGCTCCTCACCTGCGGCTGCGGGACAGGATAGCCCTGGGGCAGCGGACAGGAGGGAGCGCTCTCGATCACGTTCCGTGCTGATGGCCCTCGGCCGTCGTGGGCGTGTGATCGTGCTCGTGCGGGTCGTACCCGGGCATGGTGCCGTCCGGCTTCTTCACCAGGAACAGGCCGACCATGCCCATGTCCGAGTGGCTCTGGACATGGCAGTGGTACATCCACGCGCCCGCCCCGACGCCCTCCCCGGCGATCACCTGGAAGCCGAACGAGTCGGCCGGACCGACGATCTTGTTGTCGACGACCTGACTCGGGTCCTCGGGGCCGGTGAGCATCCCTGTGCGGTTGTCGGCCCAGCGGTGACCGTGCATGTGGAAGGTGTGGTAGTACTCGCCGTGCGTGATCATCACGAACTCGACGCGATCGCCCACCGTGGCCTCGAAGTCGGGTCCGGTGTGGCCCCGCCGGTTGTTGATCGTCATGTCGTTGAAGACGATGGTGTGGGTCGCGTCCGGCAGCACGTCGCCCTTGCGCCGCACGATCACCGGGCCGTACAGGCCGTTGCGGATGCCGCCGGTGCCGTGTTCCGTGCCGACCACGTGGTCGTGGTAGTGCCAGTAGCCCGCGCTGCCCGCCCGCCAGGTGCCGTCCGGGCGCCGTCCGGGCTCGTGGGTGCGCCAGGTGTAGGTGCGGGTACCGCCGGGCTCGACGTCGCTCCTGGTCTGCTTGGTGCCGTCGCTGGAGATCTCGTAGTCCAGGCCGTGGACGTGCAGGCTCACGGGTACGTCCATGGTGTTCTCGAACTCGATGTGCAGCGTGTCGCCCTCGTTGAGCTCGATCAGCGGACCCGGGATCGACGCCTTGCCCTTCTCGAGGCCGTA
Source organism: Streptomyces sp. NPDC052012 (assembly GCF_040689265.1). NCBI lineage: Bacteria > Bacillati > Actinomycetota > Actinomycetes > Kitasatosporales > Streptomycetaceae > Streptomyces > Streptomyces sp. NPDC052012. Next base: position 332,213 of record NZ_JBFAXA010000005.1, on the reverse strand, counting down.
GCCCATCTGCCCGCGGTCCAGCTTCTCGGCGTAGAGCTTGATGCGCCGCACCTCGCCGCCGGCCGGCGCGGTTCTCGCGGGCCGGCCTGCGCTGTGCGCCTCGGGCGTCAGAGACAACGATGTCGCGACGGCTGCACCGCCCAGCAGCACCCGCCGGTTGAACCCGCGTCTGTCCATGCCGAACTCCCCAATGGTTGTCATGAACCTGGTGAACCGTACCGGCCGCACGCAAGTTTATCCACACTCAGGACAAAGTTGCCTTCATTGCGGCCATAGGTATTGGCGTGTGGCGTCAAGAGGTCTAGCTTCCTTCACGCTGTTGCCGCGACCGATGAGGGGTGGGTGGCCACGTGCGGTTCACATCGCATCAACAACCCATGAGCTTAAGAACGTCGAGCACCAGACGGCGCGCCTGGGCGGCGACCGTCACCGCCGGGATCGTCGCCGCCGGACTGCTGTCGGGTCCCGCCGCCAGCGCGCGCCCGGCGCCTGACCCGGATCTGACAACGATGTCCATCAAGTCGCCCCCGGGCGGCGCGAACGTACGGGTGCTGCTGTTCCACGGCTCGGCCGCCGGCGGCGAGGAATCACCGCTGGTCAACGCCGGGATCGTGGCGATCGAGAAGATCGGGCTGTCCGGCCCGGAGAACCAGCGGTTCAAGGTGACCGCCACCGGCGACTCCTCGGTCTTCACCGACGCCGCACGGCTCGGCCGCTTCAACGCCGTGGTGTTCCTGACCGGCGGCGGGGACGTGCTCGACCCGGACCAGGAGGCCGGCCTGGAGGCGTACATGGAGGCGGGCGGGGGTTTCCTCGGCATCCATGACGCGGCCCGCGCCGAGCCGTACTCGGACTGGTTCACCGGTCTCATCGGCGCCCGCCCCGCCGCGTCGAGCCCGGCCACGGTGCAGCGCGCGACCGTCGAGGTCGGCGACCGGCGGCACCCGGCGACCAAGAGCCTGCCACCGCAGTGGAAGCGGCCGGACAAGTGGCTCAACTGGGTGAAGAACCCGTCCGGCGAGGTGCACACCGTCGCCCGCGTACGGGAGTCGACGTACCAGCCGGGGACGAGCGCCAACGGCTGGGACCACCCGGTGAGCTGGTGCCGTGACTACGACGGCGGCCGGTCCTTCTACACCGGCATGGGCGGCACGGTGTCGTCGTACGACGAGACCGACTTCCGCGACCATCTGCGCGGCGCCCTGCTGTGGACCACCCGGCTCGTCCGAGCCGACTGCAAGGCGACCATCACCGGCAACTACAAGGCGGAGCGCCTGACGAAGCCCAACCAGCCCGGGCAGAACGACCAGATCGGCGAGCCGCACGGCCTGGTCACCGCCCCCGACGGCCGTGTCTTCTACATCGGCCGCGGCGGCGCCGACGCCTCCCAGCCGGTGATCACCGACTGGAACAACCCCGACATCGGCAAGGGCAAGGGCCAGATCCACGTCTACGACCCGAAGACCGAGCAGGTCACCCTCGCGGGCGAGCTGACCGTCTTCGGCAACAAGGGCGGCGGCGACGAGCTGACCAAGGTCGAGGAGGGCCTGCTCGGCATCGAGCTGGACCCGGGATTCGCCGAGAACGGCTGGGTGTACCTGCACTACACACCGCACTCGGAGATCAACCGTGAGACCCACATGGCCGAACGGCGCGTCTCCCGCTTCACGCTCGACAAGGCGACCGACAAGCTGGACCTCTCCAGCGAGAAGGTGCTGCTGAAGTGGCCGGTGCAGATCCACAGCTGCTGCCACTCCGGCGGCGGCATGGCCTGGGACTCCGAGGGCAACCTCTACATCGCCACCGGTGACAACAACTCCAGCGGTTTCAGCGGCGGTTACTCCGGCAACAACCCCGAGCCGAACTTCAAGGGCGTGTCCTTCGCCGACGCCCGCCGCACCGCCGGCAACACCAACAACCTCAACGGCAAGATCCTGCGCATCCACCCGGAACCGGACGGCACGTACACCCTCCCCGAGGGCAACCTCTTCACCGGGAAGGAGCCGGACGAGGGCGGCGGCAAGACCCGCGGCGAGATCTATGTGATGGGCGTGCGCAACCCGGCGCGCATCTTCGTCGACAAGTCGACCGACGTCCTCTACGCGGGCTGGGTCGGCCCCGACGCGGGGCAGCCCTCGCCCACCTGGGGCCCGGCCAAGTACGACACCTTCGCCGCCATCACCGAGGCGTCCAACCGGGGCTGGCCGTACTGCATGGGCAACAAGCAGCCCTACCGGGACCGCAATCTGCCCGACCCGTCCAAGCCGCTCGGCTGGTACGACTGCGACCACCCGAAGAACGAGTCGCCGAACAACGACGGCCTGGTCAACCTGCCGCCGGTGACCGGCAACAACATCTGGTACTCACCGCAGGGCGGCGGCCCCGACTTCCCGCGCGACGCCAGCGGCATCCCCTCCTACAAGGCGGAGGAGGCCACCTACCGGCTGCCCTGGCTCAAGGGCGGCGGCCAGGCCGCGATGAACGGGCCGGTGTACCGCTACGACGAGACGAGCGACAGCGCCGTCAAGTGGCCGGGCTACTGGGACGGCAAGTGGTTCGTCGGCGACTTCTACGACGCCGACCAGCCGCGCAACGCGGTGCTCATGGACCCGAAGACGCAAGGCGACGGCGGTCTGCCGGTGCACTCGGAGTCCCTGAAGAAGATCGTGCCGATCGGCAACGACGGCATCAAGAACCTGATGGACTGGAAGTTCGGTCCGGACGGCGCGCTGTACGTCCTCGACTACGGCCGCGGCTTCTTCACCTCCGACACCAAGTCCGCGCTGTGGCGGGTCACCTACACCGGCGGCGGGCCGACCCCGGCCGCCGGGCAACTGGCGAGGGGGACTCGGTGATACGTCGACGAAGAGTGTGGGCCGCGCTGCTGGCCGGTCTGCTGATGCTGCTGGGCCTGCAGGCGATGCCCGCCGCCGGGCAGCCCGAGGCCGAGGGGGCCGCCGCCGCGCAGGTCCTCACCTGGACCGCCGGCAACGACATCGACAAGTACCTGTCCGCACCGGCCACGGCGGTGGCCGGCCCGGCGACGATCGTCTTCGAGAACAGCGTGGCCACCGGCAACACCACCGGCATGCCGCACACGCTGACGTTCGTCACCAGCGATCCCGAGTACAACAGCGACGTCCAGCTCAACATCCTGGCCAACCCCAACGACGCCAACGGCGGCAGGCACACCGCCGAGGTCACCCTCACCCCCGGCCGCTACCTCTACCACTGCACGATCCCCGGCCACGGCCAGATGCAGGGCGTCCTGGTGGTGACCGAGGGCGACGGCGAGGACACCACCGCGCCCGAGGCGACCGCGAAGGTGAACGGCACGCAGAACGCCGACGGCGCGTACGTCGGCTCGGCGAGCGTCACCGTCGAGGCCACCGACGAGGGCTCGGGTGTCGACCGGATCGAGTACGCGGTCGGCGACGGCGGCGCCTGGCAGCCGTACACCGCGCCGGTCGTCATCGACCAGGTCGGCACCCACAAGGTGCGCTACCGCGCCCTGGACAAGGCGGGCAACGTCTCGGCCGAGAAGAGCGTGGAGTTCACGGTGGTCCCCCCGGCCTCCGACGACACCACCCCGCCGGAGACCTCGGCCACCGTGGACGGCGAACGCAACGACGACGGTGCCTATGTCGACATGGCGACCGTCACCGTCACCGCCTCCGACACCGGATCGGGGGTCAACACCATCGAGTACGCCATCGGTGCCGAAGGCCCCTGGCAGACGTACACCGGCCCGGTGATGGTGCACCAGGTCGGCACGCACACCGTGCGCTACCGCGCCACCGACAAGGCGGGCAACGCGGCGGCCGAGAAGAGCGTGCGGTTCACGGTCGTCGCCGCGCCCCCGCAGGACACCACCCCGCCGGTGACGGGCGTGAGCGTCGAGGGCGAACGGAACTCCGACGGCGCCTACGTCGGCGACGCCACCGTGACCGTCAGCGCCACCGACGAGGGCGGCTCCGGGGTGAACACGATCGAGTACTCGCTCGACGGCGGGCCCTATCTCGCCTACACGCAGCCGGTGATCGTCGATCGCGCGGGCCGGCACACCGTGACCTACCGGGCGACCGACAAGGCGGGCAACACCTCATCGCCGCTGTCGGTGAGCTTCACGGTCGTGGCGGGCGGCGGGGTGCCCGCGCCCGACTGCCCCGAGTACGACGAGCGGTTGACGGTGATCGTCGGCACGGTCGACTCGGGCGTCCCCAATCGGGTCACGAACAACCGGTGCCGGATCGGCGAGCTGATCGAGGACGAGAAGGAGTGGACCTCCCAGGCGCTGTTCCTCAAGCATGTGCGGACCGTCCTGGACCGGCTGCTGAAGGAAGGCGTCGTCGACCGGCGCGAGTACCGGGCGATCAACCGGGCCGCGCGCCAGTCGGGCATCGGCACACCGGGCCAGACCGAGGGCTACCGCACGATCCTCGACGGCACCGAGGCGTCCTTCGCCAAGTGGGAGCAGGTGGGCGGCGGTTCGTTCGCGCTGAACCCGGACGGGTCGATCACCTCCGGCACCACGAAGCCGGGCCTCGGCATGCTGTGGTTCCCCGAGCGGAAGTACGGCGACTTCTCGCTGAAGCTCCAGTGGCGGGACGACGCGCCCGGCACCGGCAACGCCAACTCCGGTGTGTTCGTGCGGTTCCCGCAGATCCACGACCATCCGGAGGAGCCGCGCCCGGAGTGGGTCGCCATCAAGTACGGGCACGAGGTGCAGGTACTGGACCGGCCCGACGGCGACATGTACAAGACCGGCTCGATCTACGGCTTCGACCGCGTGGGCCTCGCCGGTGCGGGCGTGACCCAGAAGGGCACCTGGAACGACTACGAGATCCGGGTCGTCGACCAGCACTACTCGGTCTACCGCAACGGCGTGCTGATCAACGAGTTCGACAACACCGGCGGCCAGGACTTCTCCCCGCCCCGCTCGGACGACCCGGGCACGGACGGGCGGCGGTTCGCCTCCGGATACATCGGACTGCAGGTCCACGGCACGACGGACGTCGTGTCGTACCGGGATGTGAGGATCAAGGACCTGTAGAGCCCGCTAGGGGGCGGTAGGCCCCGGTTGTCTCCTGGCCCGGCTCGGCTGTACCCGCCTGGGTTCCCCCGGCATCTTCGGATACTCGGGCGGGTACGGCAGATCGCCGAGCCCGTGGTCGTGCTCGTCCCGGCGGGCCAGCTCGAGCAGCGGCTCCAGGGAGAACGCGTGATCGTCCATGTCCGCGTGCACATCGCCGAGTTCGGCGAAGCGCGCGGGCATGGACGCGAGATCGAAGTCCTGCGGATGGGCGACACCGACCTCCTCCCACCGCAGCGGCGCCGAGACGGGCGCGTGCGGCCGGGGCCGGACGGAGTACGCGGAGGCGATGGTGCGGTCGCGGGCCGTCTGGTTGTAGTCGATGAAGATGCGCTCGCCGCGCTCCTCCTTCCACCACTTGATGGTCACCTGCTCCGGCATCCGCCGCTCCATCTCCCGGCCCACGGCGATGGCCGCCCGGCGGACCTGGGTGAACGTCCAGCGCGGCTCGATCGGCACGAACACGTGCAGACCCCGGCCACCGGAGGTCTTGGGCCAGCCGCGCAGCCCGTACGCGTCGAGCACGGCCCGCAGTTCGTGCGCGGCGCGGGCGGCGTCGTCGTAGTCGGTGCCGGGCTGCGGGTCGAGGTCGATGCGCAGTTCGTCGGGATGGTCGACGTCGTCGCGGCGCACCGGCCAGGGGTGGAAGACGAGCGTTCCGTACTGGGCCGCCCAGACGACCGCCGCCTCCTCGGTGGGGCACATCTCGTCGGCGCTGCGTCCGCTGGGGAAGGTGATGTGTGCGGTGGGAATCCAGTCGGGCATGTTCTTCGGCGCCCGCTTCTGGAAGAACGACTCGCCGGTCACCCCTTCGGGGTAGCGCTCCAGGGTGGTGGGACGGTTCCTCAGGGCGCGCAGGATGCCGGGTCCGACCGCCTGGTAGTAGCGGGCCAGATCGAGCTTGGTGAAACCGCGCTCCGGAAAGAACACCTTGTCCGGGCTGGACAGCCGTACGCTCCGCCCGGCCACCTCGAGCTCCACCGCGTCACCCATGCGAGCCACGGTAGGCGTATCACGCGAACCTCGCATACCGGGCGGCACCGCGTTCACGGACGGCCGTTGTCAGTGGCGGGTGCAAGACTCGGCGGCAAGGTGACGGGACCTCTTGGAGGAGGCGCCATGCTGAGCACTCGCTTCGTCGACGGCGGACCGGACTGGATCGAGGTCGCTGCGCCCGGTGCCGAGGAGGCCGCGGCCTTCTACGGCGGGCTCTTCGGCTGGGAGTTCCGCTCCGCCGGGCCGCAGGCCGGGGGATACGGCTTCTTCGAGCTGGGCGGTGAGATCGTCGCGGGATGCGCCCCCGGGGACGGGGCGGCCTCCTGGACCGTCTACTTCCAGAGCTCCGACGCGCAGGCCACGGCCAAGGCCGCCGAGCAGGCCGGGGGCGGCGTGGTCCAGGCGCCCGTGCGGGTCATGGAGCAGGGGACGTCGGCGGTTCTCACCGATCACGCCGGTGTGCCCTTCGGCATCTGGGAGCCCGGACTGCGCAAGGGCCTCGACCGGGTCATGGCGGCCGGCTCGCTGTGCTGGGCCGAGCTGTACACGCCGGACATCGCCCGTGCCGCCGCCTTCTTCCACTCCGTGCTCGGCTGGGAGACCTCCGCCGTGACCTACCCGGCCGGTGTCTACACGTCCGTCAACCCCTCCGGCACCGGTGAGGACGGCGCGTTCGGCGGGCTGGTGCCGGTGGCCGACGATCCCGTGGAGGCCGCGTCCGGCGGGCGGCCGTACTGGCTCCCCTACTTCGGCGCCGACGACCCGGACGCGACCGTCGCCAAGGCCGTCGAGCTGGGCGGCAGCGTGCGGATGCCGGCGACCTCGATCACCGGGGTGGGCCGGCTCGCCCGGCTCGAGGACCCCTGGGGTGCGCGCTTCGCCGTCCTCAGGGGAGACCCCCAGCAGGTCTGAACCCGACGTGCCGGGCGCGCCGCCGTGCTTTCGCGGGCCGACGCCGTCATCGTCGTCCCCGGTGTCCCGCGCGCGGCGCGCCGCGTTGATCCGGCGTTGATGAGACGTTTTTCGCCGCCGGGCACGCTTCCAGCCATGCACACGCACCTGGACATCGACACCTTCGCCTCACCCGATCTCGCTTGGCAGGAAGAGGCCCTGTGCGCGCAGACCGGGGGAGACTTCTTCTTCCCCGAGCCCGGCAGCTCCGTGCGCGAGGCCAAGCGGATCTGCGGGCTGTGCCCCATCCGCGCCACCTGCCTCGAGTACGCCCTGAGCCACGACATGCGCTTCGGCGTCTGGGGCGGACTGTCGGAGAAGGAGCGGCTGGAACTGCGGCGGGCGGGGCGCTGACGCCTCGCGTGCGCCCCGCGGGCGGGGGTCAGCCGGCGGCGCGGGCCGCCATGCGGGCCTTGCGGGCAGCGAGCTTCTCGTCGAACTTCCTGGCCTCCGCGTCCAGGCCGCCCATGTACAGACCCAGCTCCTCCTGGGCCTGCATGCCCTCGGGGCCCAGACCGTCGATCTCCATGATCTTCAGGAAGCGGAGCACCGGCTGGAGCACGTCGTCGTGGTGGATGCGCAGGTTGTAGACCTCGCCGATCGCCATCTGCGCCGCGGCCCGCTCGAAGCCCGGCATGCCGTGGCCGGGCATGCGGAAGTTCACCACGACGTCCCGCACCGCCTGCATCGTCAGGTCGGGGGCGAGCTCGAAGGCCGCCTTGAGCAGATTGCGGTAGAAGACCATGTGCAGGTTCTCGTCGGTCGCGATGCGCGCCAGCATGCGGTCGCAGACCGGGTCGCCCGACTGGTGGCCGGTGTTGCGGTGCGAGATCCGGGTGGCCAGCTCCTGGAAGGCGACGTAGGCGACCGAGTGCAGCATCGAGTGGCGGTTGTCCGACTCGAAGCCCTCGCTCATGTGGGCCATGCGGAACTGCTCGAGCTTGTCCGGGTCCACGGCGCGGGAGGCGAGCAGGTAGTCCCGCATGACGATGCCGTGCCGGCCCTCCTCCGCGGTCCAGCGGTGCACCCAGGTGCCCCAGGCGCCGTCCCGGCCGAACAGGGAGGCGATCTCGTGGTGGTAGCTGGGGAGGTTGTCCTCGGTCAGCAGGTTCACCACCAGCGCGATACGGCCGATCTCGGTGACCTTGGACTGCTCCTTGTCCCAGGCCTCGCCGTCCTCGAAGAAACCGGGGAAGTTGCGGCCGTCGCTCCACGGCACGTACTCGTGCGGCATCCAGTCCTTGGCGACCTGCAGATGCCGGTTGAGTTCCTTCTCGACCACTTCCTCGAGGGCGTACAACAGCCGCGCGTCGGTCCAGACGGAAGGGCTGCCGAGGTGGGGAGAAGCGAGCGTCACGGGGACTCCAGGGGGACGGTGACAGGTACGAGGGGTCCGGCGAGCGGCGCCGGGAACCTACGGAATCGTAGGCTACGAATCCGTAGGTTACGAAGCCGTAGGTTAAGGACGCTGTAAAGACCGCTGATCAGGCCCCCGCCGACCGGGAGTTGCCCGAAATGTGCCGACCCCCGGGACCCGCAGGTCCGGGGGCCGGACGAGGGGCGCGGACCGCCTCTCAGGCGTACAGCCCCCGCAGCCGCACCGAGAGGCATGTCACACAGCCCTCGAGCTTCTCGAACTCGCCGATGTCCACCAGCACGGGCTCGTAGCCCAGGTCCGCGAACAGCTCCGCGGTCTTCGGGGCGCTCGACGCCATCAGCAGCTTGTCCCCGCCGAGCAGCACCACGTGCGAGCCCGACTCCTCCGGCACCGGCAGGAAGCGGTCGAACAGCGACGGGGCGTCCATGGTCGGGATGTGCCCGATGACGGTGCCGTCCGGCAGCGCGGTGACCGCCGACTTCAGATGCAGCACCTTGCTCACCGGCACGGCGACGACCCGCGCGCCCAGCGGCTCGAACGCCGCGCGCAGCTGCTGGACGCCGGCCGCGTTGGTACGCCCGCCCCGGCCGACGTACACGGTGTCGCCGATCTTCAGCACGTCACCGCCGTCCAGCGTGCCCGGCTCCCAGATCCAGTTCACCGAGCAGCCGAGGCTCGCCACGGCCTCCTCGACGCCGATCGTCTCCGCGCGCCGGGACTCGGCACCGGAGCGGGCGATCAACGCGACGTTCCGGAACATCACGACCGTGTCCTCGACGAACACGGAGTCCGGGCAGTCGTCGGCCGGGTCCACCTCGACGGTCTCCCAGCCGTGGCTGCGCAGGGCCTCCACATACGCCTCCCACTGCTCCACCGCGCGGTCGACGTCGACCTGCTCCCGCTCGATGTGGGTCACCAGCCCCTCGGCCAGGCGGGGGCTGGGGCGGCGGACGAGGGCCTTCTTGCTGGGCACGAGCGTGACTCCGTATCGGATGGAACGTGACATGGGCGCCGGCCGACCATCATGCAAGCCGGAACCGGACGGGAACACCCCCACCGCCGATGAGTTTAACCACCGGTAACCCGGCGGGCCCCGGCTCGCCGCACCGCCCGGCGCAGATGCTCCCCGGTGTACGAGCCGTCCGCCTCGGCCAGCTCCGCCGGAGTCCCCTCGAAGATCACCCGGCCGCCGTCCCGGCCCCCTTCCGGGCCGAGGTCGATCACCCAGTCGGCGCGGGCGATCACGTCCAGGTTGTGTTCGACCACGATGACGGTGTTCCCCGAGTCCACCAGGCGGTCCAGCAGGGTGACGAGACCGTCGACGTCGGCCATGTGCAGCCCGGTCGTCGGCTCGTCCAGGACGTACACCGCGCCGGTGCGGTGCAGCCGGGTCGCCAGCTTGATCCGTTGCCGCTCGCCACCGGACAGCGTGGACAGCGGCTGGCCGAGCGTGAGGTACGGCAGCCCCACGTCCCGCAGCGCGGTCAGCCGGCGGCGCAGGCCCGGGTCGGAGAAGAAGTCCAGTGCTTCCCCCGCCGTCATCCCCAGCACATCGGCGATGGAGCGGCCGTCGACCGTCAGCCGCAGCACCTCGTCCTTGAAGCGCCGGCCCTCGCAGTCGTGACAGGTCGTGGTCACCGGGTCCATGAAGGCGAGGTCCGTGTAGATGATCCCGCGGCCCTCGCAGGTCGCGCAGGCGCCGTCCGAGTTGAAGCTGAACAGGCCCGCCTCCCGGCCCGTCTCCCGCGCGAAGATCTTCCGTACCGTGTCCATGATCCCGAGGTACGTCGCCGGGGTGGACCGGGCGGAGATGCCGATCGAGGACTGGTCCACCACCACCGCCTCGGGATGGGCCGCGGTGAACTCGGCGACCAGGGTGCTCTTGCCGGACCCCGCGACTCCGGTCACCGCGGTCAGCACCCCGGCCGGGAAGCGCACGGTGACGTCCCGCAGGTTGTGCCGGTCGGCGCCCTTCAGCCACAGCTCACCGGCCGCGTCCCGCACCGTGTCCTTGACCGACGCCCGCCGGCCCAGCCACCGTCCGGTCAGCGTGCCGGACGCGGCCAGCCCGGACGGCGGGCCCTCGAAGACCACCCGGCCGCCGTCGGCACCCGCCCCCGGCCCCATGTCGACGACGTGATCGGCCAGCGCGATGACATCCGGGTCGTGCTCGACGACCAGCACGGTGTTGCCCTTGTCGCGCAGCCGCAGCAGCAGTTCCCCGAGCCGGTGCACATCGCGCGGGTGCAGCCCGACGCTGGGCTCGTCGAAGATGTACGTCATCCCGGTCAGACTGGACCCGAGGTGCCGCACCGTCTTCAGCCGCTGGCCCTCGCCGCCCGACAGCGTGGAGGTCTCCCTGTCGAGGCTGAGGTAGCCGAGACCGATCCGCTCGATCCGCTCCAGCGCGGCGACGGCGGCCCCGGCGATCGGCCGTGCGACGGGGTCGTCGATCTCCCGCAGCACCGTGACGAGGTCGGTGACCTGCATGCGCGTGCAGTCGGCGATCGACAGGCCGTTGATCCGGGTGGCGAGGGCAGCCTCGTTGAGCCGTGCGCCCCGGCAGGCCGGGCAGGTGCCCTCGGACAGATACTCCCGCACCATGTCGCGGGTCTTCTGGCTCATCGCGCCCAGGTCCCGCTTGAGGTACAGCCGTTCGAAACGGTCGGCGAGGCCCTCGTACTCGGTGGTCCAGGTGCCGCCCGAACCGTTCACCGTGACCTTGCTGCCGGGACGCCCCCGCATCAGGAACTCCCGCTCGGCGGCCGTGAACTCGCGCACCGGCTTGTGCGGGTCCAGCTCGTCGCTGTTGGTGTACGCCTGGCCCTGCCAGGTCCCGGCGGCGAACGGCGGGAAGCGGACCGCCCCCTCGGCGAGGGAGCGGTCCGCGTCCAGGATGCGGTCCCAGTCCGGCCGCACGGTCCGGCCCAGACCGTCGCACTCGGGGCACATGCCCGACGGGTCGTTGAACGAGTACGCCGTCGCCGGACCGGCGCTCGGCGTGCCGTGCCGGGAGAACAGCACCCGGATCACCGAGTACACGTCCGTCATCGTGCCGACCGTGGAGCGGGAGTGCCCGCCGACGGGCCGCTGGTCGACGACGATCGCCGGGGTGAGGTCCCGCAGCGACTCCGCGTGTGGCCGCTCGTACTTGGGCAGCCGGTTGCGCACGAACCAGGTGAACGTCTCGTTGAGCTGCCGCTGCGACTCGACGGCGATCGTGTCGAAGACGACGGAGGACTTCCCCGATCCCGAGACGCCGGTGAACACGGTCAGCCGGCCCTTCGGGATGCGGAGCGTGACGTCCTTGAGGTTGTTCTCCCTGGCCCCGGTGATGGTGAGGTACGCGTTGTGGTCGACGGATGCGCTCATACCGCCGACGCTAGGCGGAATACCCGACAGCTTCTGTCGTGGTTTCTTTCAGTTCTCCCTCCTCCATGATCAGCCAGCGGGTGATGCCGAGGGACTGAAGGAACGGCAGGTCGTGGCTGGCCACGATCAGCGCCCCCTCGTACGACTCCAGCGCCGTGGTGAGCTGCCGGACGCTCGCCATGTCGAGGTTGTTGGTCGGCTCGTCCAGCATCAGCAGCTGCGGCGCGGGCTCGGCCAGCATCAGCGCGGCCAGCGCCGCCCGGAAGCGTTCGCCGCCGGACAGGGTCGCCGCCTTCTGGTCGGCGCGGGCACCCCGGAACAGGAAGCGGGCGAGCCGCGCCCGGATCCGGTTGTTGGTGGCCTCGGGCGCGAACCGCGCCACGTTCTCGGCCACCGACAGCTCCCCGTCGAGGACGTCGAGCCGCTGCGGCAGGAACCGCAGCGGGACATGCGCCGTCGCCTCACCCGAGACCGGCGGCAGCTCCCCGGCGATGGTGCGCAGCAGCGTCGTCTTCCCGGCGCCGTTGCGCCCGATCAGCGCGACCCGCTCCGGGCCCCGCAGGTCGAAGCCTCCCTTCACCCGGGCCCCGTGGGCGAGTTCCAGGTCCAGCAGCGTGAGAACGGTGCGGCCCGGTGGTACGGCGGTGTACGGCAGGTCGACGCGGATCTCGTCGTCGTCCCGCACGGCCTCCACCGCGTCGTCGAGCCGCTCCTTGGCCTCGGCGAGCTTCTCCTCGTGCATGATGCGGTGCTTGCCGGCCGCGACCTGGGCCTGGCGTTTGCGCTCGCTCATGATGATCTTGGGTTCGCGCTTGCTGTCCCACATCTTCTGCCCGTAGCGCTTGCGGCGCGCCAACTTCACCTGGGCGTCCGCCAGTTCACGCTTCTGCTTGCGCAGATCGGCCTCGGCGACCCGCACCATACGCTCGGCCGCCTCCTGCTCGACGGCGAGGGCCTCCTCGTAGGCCGAGTAGTTGCCGCCGTACCAGGTGACCTCCCCGGAGCGCAGATCGGCGATCTGGTCGACGCGTTCGAGCAGTTCACGGTCGTGGCTGACCACGATCATCACGCCCGGCCAGCCCTCGACGGCCGCGTACAGCCGCCTGCGGGCGTACAGGTCGAGGTTGTTGGTCGGCTCGTCGAGCAGCAGCACGTCCGGCCGGCGCAGCAGCAGCGCGGCCAGCCGCAGCAGCACCGACTCACCGCCCGAGACCTCGCCGATGGTGCGGTCCAAGTCGACGTGGCTGAGCCCGAGTTCGCCGAGCGTGGCCAGGGCGCGTTCCTCCACGTCCCAGTCGTCACCGACGGTCTCGAAGTGCTCCTCGGCCACGTCGCCCGCCTCGATGGCGTGCAGCGCGGCCCGCTGCGCGGCGATGCCGAGCGCCTCGTCGACGCGCAACGCCGTGTCGAGCGTGACGTTCTGCGGCAGATATCCCACCTCCCCGGCCACCCGGACGGTGCCGTCGACCGGGGTGAGCTCACCGGCGATCAGCTTCAACAGGGTCGATTTTCCCGACCCGTTGACGCCGACGAGGCCGGTGCGGCCGGCGCCGAAGGCGACGTCGAGGCCGTCGAAGACGGGGGTGCCGTCGGGCCATGCGAAGGACAGGGACGTACAGGCGATGGTGGAAGTAGACATGCGGGCCTCCGCGGTTGCTTGCAGTGGTCGGGGGAGCAATCGCGTATCGAGACACCGCGGGAGGCGACGAGGCGGAGACCGTGGGCCGGGAGGGAAGGCCGGGGCATGAGAAAAGCCCTGTTCCGCAAGGACGGCTCGAACGCCGAGGTCGCACACGACGGACACACTTCAGAGGTGTCACGCGGTGTCTCAGGACCTCAGACGAGCAACGTCCTTCTCCAATCGGCGGCAACAGGACCGCCATACACTGTAAGAGAGTTCCGGGCGGGTGTCAACACCCGCCGAAGGGTCCGCCCTTGCCGAAGGCCAGGTGCGCGAAGCGCTCGCCGACGCGACGGTGTGTGGCCGCGTCCGGATGCAGGTCGTCGGGCAGCGGCAGTTCGGCGTGGTCCGCCTCGCCGTAGAGCTCGCGGCCGTCCAGGTAGTGCAGATGGGGGTCGTCGGCGCCCCGCTCCCGCACGATGCGGGCCAGCTCGTCGCGCACGACCCTCAGCGTGAGCTTTCCCGCGGCCGTCTCGGCGGGATCGCCCGCGGCCTGGAAGCGCAGCCTGCCCTCGTCGATCTGGCTGAAGTCGAACGCACTGGGGCCCGGCGTGTTCTCGTGCATGGGGCACAGCAGGGGCGAGACGACCAGCAGGGGAGTGGTGGGGTGACCCTCGCGCAGGGTGTCGAGGAAGCCGTGCACGGCCGCCGTGAAGGCCCGCAGCCGCATCATGTCGTGGTTGACCAGATTGATGCCGATCTTCACGCTGACGAGGTCGGCGGGGGTGTCCCGCATCGCCCGCGCCGTGAACGGGTCGAGCAGCGCGCTCCCGCTCAGCCCCAGATTGATCAGGTCCACCTCGCCGAGCCGCGCCGCGAGCGCGGGCCAGGTCGTGGTGGGACTCGCGGCGTCGGAGCCCTGGCTGATGGAACTGCCGTGGTGCAGCCACACCCTGCGGTCCCCGGCCGGCACCGGCTCGACGGGGGCATCGGTGCGCAGCGCGACCAGCAGCGTCATCTCGTTGTGCGGCAGCCAGATCTCCACGCGCTTGTCGCGTTCGGGCAGCCCCGTGAACCTCACCGTGCCGACCGGCCCGGGCCGGAAGTCCGTGGACCCGGTGGCCAGGTCCGTCAGCACGACGTTCCCGCCGTCGACCGGGGACTGCCCGGCCGGCTCGCCGTCGATCAGCAGGTCGTACAGGCCGTCCGGACGGGGCGGGGCGCCCTCGTAGGCCGGCTTGGTGCGCAGCGCGTCCAGCTCGACCGCGGTGGCCCGGGTGCGGAACACCAGCCGGACCCCGGACGGCTGGGCCTCCGCCATGGCCACCTGACCGTCACCCTGCGCCCGGGCCCGCGCGGGCAGCCGGTGCGGTTGCACGCCCTGCCCGGTCCGCTCCAGCTCCAGCGCGCCCCGCAGCAGCTCCTCGGTGAGGGGCGTGGTGATCCAGCTCATGATCACAGACTGTCAACGGCAGGAGTGATCCGCAAACGGTTTCCGGCCGTTCCCCGCCGCGGTCCGGCGCCGCGCGGGTGTCAGCAGGCGTCGCGCATCAGCTCCGCCAGGTCGTGGTCCAGATCCAGCTGAAGGTGCTCCAGGCCGACCGGCACGAGCTCGCCCGTGGCCTCGAGGAACCGGCGCACCTCGCCCGAGCGGACATGCACGACGGCGGTGCCCTCGGGGGCGTGGAACTCCAGCACGGTGCGGTCGTACCCGTACGGCCGCACGCGCACGTCGCCATGGCCCTCGGGCCCCTCCAGGCCCGCGGCGAGGAGTTCGCGGGCGAAGGTCCAGCAGACCTCCACACCCTCCAGTGTGGCGGGCGCCGGGAAGGTCATCCGGACGGCGAAAGGATCGTTCCGGTCGTAATGCAGCGTGGCGGGAATGCTCGGCATCCGCGGTGCGGCGGCGACGAGACGGGCCTCTACGGGCTGCTCGATGACGGTGGACAACGCCTTGCTCCCTCGTGACGGCTGGACGGGCTTCCGGGCGGATGGGGCCGGGACGGCTACGGGAAGAGACGACGGAATCAGCCAATCCGTGCACACGAGAGGCGAGTGACCTCTGTCACCGCCTTCATGCACGCGAGTGACGCGGCTCTCCTCGCGTGACCCGAACGGCACTCGGGGCGCGTTCCGGCCCACCCGCCGGAGGCGTACGGCCCTCTGGACGGCGCCGGGGCCGTGGGCTAGCTTCGCCCGCCATGAGGCGCTTGGGGAGCACGCGACGCACTGGACGACGGGGCCGACCGGGGCCGACGGGCCGACAGCGACCAGCGGGGCGCGGGGGTCTCAGGACGACGGCCGCCGGCGTGTGCGCAGCCGTGCTGGCCGCGCTGACCGCCGTACCGGCGCAGGCGAACGGACCGGCGGGCGGGACCCAGGGCGGCGCACCGCATGCGACGGAACACGGGGCGCCGCACTGGGCGCTGAAGGACAGCGGCGCACCGGACGTACGGTTCCGCGGGCTGTCCGCCGTCAGCCGCGACACCGCCTGGCTGGCCGGCACCCGGGGCACCGTCCTGCGCACCACCGACGGCGGGCGCAGCTGGCGGAACGTCTCGCCGCCGGGCGCGGGGGAGTTGCAGTTCCGGGACGTCGAGGCCTTCGACGCAAGGCGGGCCGTCGTGCTGGCGATCGGCGAGGGCGAGGCGTCCCGCGTCTACCGCACCGACGACGGCGGCGCGACCTGGACCGAGTCCTTCCGCAACACCGACGCCCGCGCCTTCTACGACTGCATGACCTTCTTCGACCACCGCCACGGGCTCGCCATGAGCGACCCGGTGGACGGGAAGTTCCGCATCCTGCAGACCGGCGACGGCGGCCGGTCCTGGACGGTGCTGCCCGACACGGGCATGCCGCCCGCCCTGGAGGGCGAGGCGGGCTTCGCGGCGAGCGGCCAGTGCCTGGTGTCCTCGGGGCCGAAGGACGTCTGGATGGCCACCGGCGGGGCGGCACGCGCGCGCGTGCTGCACTCCGCCGACCGGGGCCGCACCTGGACGGTCACCGACGCCCCGATCCCGGCCGGCGACCCGGCCCGCGGAGTCTTCGCCCTCGCCTTCCGCGACCGCGCCCACGGCCTCGCCGTCGGCGGCGACTTCCGCCCCGACCAGCCCTCCGCGGACGCCGCCGCGCACACCGCCGACGGCGGCCGCACCTGGCGCCCGGCCGCCGCGTCCCCGCCCGCCTACCGCTCCGGCGTCGCCTGGCTCCCGCACAGCCGCCGCGCCGCCCTCGCGGTCGGGCCCACCGGGACCGACCTGACGACCGACGGCGGCCGGACCTGGCGGACCGTCGACACCGGCTCCTACGACACCGTCGACTGCACCCGCGACCACGGCTGCTGGGCCGCGGGGGAGAAGGGACGGGTTGCCCGCCTGGAGCACTGACGCATGCGGGGTGTCCTGATTGCTGCCAACGTGGGTACCCGTTCGCGGTACGCGAGAGGAAGTGAGCGGACATGCCACGCGGGTCCAGCCCGAAACGGGAGCGTCAGTACGAACACATCAAGGAGAGCGCACAGGACCGGGGCGAGAGCGCCGGCCGCGCCAAGGAGATCGCCGCGCGGACGGTGAACAAGGAACGCGCCCGCTCCGGCGAGTCCAAGTCCGCCAGCCGCACCTCGACGAAGGACATGTCGTCCGGCAAGCGGGGCGGCCAGCGGTCCGGCAAGGGCTCCCAGGGGCCCACCTACGACCAGCTCTACGAGGAGGCCAAGCGCCGCGGTGTCGAGGGCCGTTCGCACATGAACAAGAGCGAGCTGCAGCGGGCGCTCGGCAAGTGAGCCGCCCTGAGCGCACGACCGGTACGAACCCCCGGCGGTGAGAGGCGATCCGAGGTGGTCCCTCCCGGCGCCGGGGGTCTCGTCCGCCGGGGCACCGCGTAGGCTCGGGGCACCATGACGACCGCAGGCATCCCCGACGACTGGCCCGTGACCGAGGAGCAGGCCCGCGCCGTGCAGGACGCGTTGCGCGCCCGCGTGGTGCTCGACGAGGCGGGCCCGCCGCCCGGGACGGGGCACGTCACCGGGGTCGACGTGGCGTACGACGACGAGCGGGACGTCGTCGCTGCGGCGGCCGTCGTGCTGGACGCGGCGAGCCTGGACGTCGTCGCCGAGGCCACCGCGATCGGCCGGATCTCCTTCCCGTACGTCCCCGGTCTGCTGGCCTTCCGGGAGATCCCCACCGTCCTCGCCGCCCTCGACGCCCTGCCGTGCCCGCCCGGCCTGGTCGTCTGCGACGGCTACGGCCTCGCCCACCCCCGCCGCTTCGGCCTCGCCGCCCACCTCGGCGTCCTGACCGGCCTGCCCACGATCGGCGTCGCCAAGAACCCCTTCACCTTCACCTACGCCGACCCGGACACCCCGCGCGGCAGCACGGCCCCGCTGCTCGACGGGACCGAGGAGGTGGGCCGCGCCCTGCGCACCCGGGACGGCGTCAAACCCGTCTTCGTCTCGGTCGGCCACCGCGTGGGCCTCACGAACGCCTGCGCCCACGCCCTCGCCCTGACCCCGGCCTACCGCCTCCCGGAGACCACCCGCCGGGCGGACGCCCTGTGCCGCGGGGCACTGCGCGAGGCCACTGTGCTCCCGGGCCCCGGCGGGTAGGGGCGTCCGTGGCCGTGCCCGGTACCGCGGAGTCGGCCCCAGCCCGCTCGCCAGGTGCTGAGCCGACCCCTCGCCACGGCCCCGAGCAGAACCCCCTTGCCTGCGCGGGTCTCACCGGGGAAGCGGTCGGGGCGCGAGATCTGAGTACGGAGCCTGAGTACCCGGACGGATGCCCGGCCCACGGCACCCTCGGCAGGCTGGGGCGCATGACAACGCACCGTGCACCCAAGCCTGTTGCCGCTCCCGGCCGGACCGTCGAGCGGGGCGTGCTCGTCGCGCTGGTCCTCGCCGTGCTCGCCGCGCTGGGGTGGATCGCCGGGATGATCTACACCGTGGCCGAGTGGCCGCTGTGACTGCGGGGCCGCGTCAGCGGCTCGCGGCGACGCGGAAGCGTATGCCCGCCCGCTGGAGCCGTTCGAGGAGCGCGTCGCCCATCGCCACCGCGGTCGTGACCTGCCCGGCCGTCGGCGGGAGGTCGTCGAACGCCAGGGCCAGCGCGGCCTCGGCGAACATCTTGGCCGTCTCGTCGTAGCCCGGGTCGCCGCCCGACACCTCCGTGTACACCCGGCGCCCGCCGCCCTCGCCCACGAAGCGGACGGTGAACCAGCTCCTGGCCCGCTTCTCGGCGCTCGGCCCCTCACCGGGCTTGAGCCGGTCGGACAACCGGCGGCGCAGGGGCGGCACCTGGGCGGCCGCGACCAGGGCGCCCACGGCCGCGACGCCGCCCACCGCGACCGGCAGCCGGCGCACCGCCGCGTAGTGGCGGTAGCGGAAGTCGGGGCCGTACCGGTCCAGTGCCTTCGCCGAGCGGCGCACGATCTGCGCGTCGATGGTCGGCAGCGGCAGCGCCCAGGCGTCCACCTCGGGCGCGTAGCGGGGCGCGCCCGTCGGTGCCGAGGCGCGGCGGCCCACCAGCCGCGGCTCGTGCCGCCGCCGGTCCCGGGCCGCCGCGAGGAGCTGCCGGTACCGGGCGAACTGGCCCAGCGCCGAGGCGAACGTGCCGCCGGAGAACGTGGCGTCGGCGGTGACGAAGCCGTCCACGGTCAGCGGCACGCCCTCCGGCAGCTGCCGCACCGTGAAGTAGGCACCCAGGTCGTGCGGGACCGAGTCGAAGCCGCAGGCGTGCACCAGCCGCGCCCCCGTCTCACGCGCGCGTGCGTCGTGCCGGACGTACATCAGATCCACGAACTCGGGCTCGCCCGTGAGGTCGAGATAGTCCGTGCCGGTGTCCGCGCAGGCGGCGACGAGTTCCTCCCCGTACCGCACATAGGGACCGACGGTCGTGGCCACCACGCGCGCCTGCTCGGCGAGGGCGCGCAGCGACGCCGGGTCGGACACGTCCGCCCGCAGCACCCCGGCCCCGGCCGCGCCGGGCAGCCGGTCCCGCAGACGCTCCAGCTTCTCGGTGCTGCGGCCCGCGATCGCCCAGCGCAGCCCTTCGGGAGCGTGCGCGGCGAGGTACTCCGCGGTGAGGGTCCCGACGAAGCCGGTGGCTCCGAAGAGCACGATGTCGTACGGACGGTCCGTCCCGTTCAGCCTGCTCATGACACCCCTAGTCCCGCAGCCGCGCCGTTGTCGGTGGCCGAGGCTAGCGTGTGGAGTGCGGAGCCCGACGACGAGCCCGGAGGAAGCCGATGGCCGTACCCAGGAACGCCCTGAAGAAGTGGGAAAAAGTACGCGAGTACGCCCTCGGGCTGCCGGGCGCCACCGAGGAGCACCCCTGGGGAGAGACCGTCGCCAAGGTCAACAAGAAGGTGTTCGTCTTCCTCGGCGTGGACGACGGCAGTTACCCCTTGGGGGTGACCGTGAAGCTCAAGGACGAGACGGCCCACGCCCACGCCCTGGCCTGCCCCGGCGCCGAGCCCGCCGGCTACGGACTGGGGAAGTCCGGTTGGGTGAGCGTCCCCCTGGAGCCCAAGGGTGCCCCACCGGCCGAGCTGCTCTGCGACTGGGTGGAGGAGAGCTACCGCACCATCGCGCCGAAGCGCCTGACGGCGGAGCTGGACGCGCGCTGACCACGCCGAAGCGGCGGCCCGTGACGGCGGGGCGGAATCCGGTCACCCGTCGTACAGTGGCTAAGCGCTTGCTCGCCAGGTCTTGTGCCGGGTGGAACACGTTCCTAGCATCACTGGTGTTACATCAGTTGTGTCACAGCGGGGAGCTCAGGATGACCGAGGCGAAGACGCCAGGACCCGGCCCGCTCGCCGGTGTGCGGGTGGTCGAGCTCGCCGGGATCGGCCCCGGCCCCTTCGCGGCCATGCTCCTCGCCGACCTCGGCGCCGACGTCGTCCGCGTGGACCGCCCCGGCGGCCCCGGACTCGCCGTCGACCCCGCCCGCGACGTCACCAACCGCAACAAGCGCTCCGTGATCGTCGACCTCAAGGCACCCGACGGCCCGGCCCGCGTCCTCGACCTCGCCGCACGCGCCGACATCCTCATCGAGGGCTACCGCCCCGGCGTCGCCGAGCGCCTCGGTGTCGGACCCGAGGCGTGTCACGCCCGCAACCCCCGCCTCGTCTACGGCCGCATGACCGGCTGGGGCCAGCAGGGCCCCCTCGCCGACCGCGCGGGCCACGACATCGCCTACATCGCCCTCACCGGCACCCTCGGCATGATCGGCGACCCGGACCGCCCCCCGGCCGTCCCCGCCAACCTGCTCGGCGACTACGCGGGCGGCTCCCTCTACCTCGTCGTCGGCGTCCTGGCCGCCCTGAACCACGCGCGTGCGACGGGCACCGGCCAGGTCGTCGACGCCGCCATCGTGGACGGCACCGCCCACCTCTCCGCGATGATCCACGGCATGCTCGCCGCGGGCGCCTGGCAGGACCGGCGCGGCGCCAACCTCCTGGACGGCGGCTGCCCCTACTACGGCACGTACGAGACGGCCGACGGCAACCACATGGCGGTCGGCGCCCTGGAACCCCAGTTCTACGACGAGTTCCTGCGCCTGCTCGGCATCGACGACCAGGCAGGCGCCCGCACCGACGTCACCCGCTGGCCCGACCTGCGCGAACAGGTCGCCGCCCGCTTCAAGAGCCGCACCCGCGAGGAGTGGACGGCCGTCTTCGAGGGCTCCGACGCGTGCGTGGCGCCCGTGCTGTCGCTGCGCGAGGCCCCGCACCACCCGCATCTGGCCGCCCGCGGCACCTTCACCGACCACGACGGCATCACCCAGCCGGCACCCGCCCCACGCTTCTCCGCGACCCCCGCCGGCATCCGCTCCGGACCGGCCCGGCCCGGCACCGGCACCGCGGAGGTGGCCCGCGACTGGGACGTCCCCCGACTGCTGCGGCCCCAGGCCCCCGACGACCCTCAGCACCCTCAGCCGCCCCGAAACCCTCAGTGAAAGGCCTCCTCGTGAGCACCGAAGCGTACGTGTACGACGCGATCCGCACCCCGCGCGGACGCGGCAAGGCGAACGGCGCCCTGCACGGCACCAAGCCCATCGACCTGGTCGTCGGGCTCATCCACGAGATCCGCGCCCGCTTCCCCGGACTCGACCCGGCCGCCGTCGACGACATCGTGCTCGGCGTCGTCGGACCCGTCGGCGACCAGGGCTCCGACATCGCCCGCATCGCCGCCATCGCCGCGGGCCTGCCCGACACGGTGGCCGGCGTCCAGGAGAACCGCTTCTGTGCCTCGGGTCTGGAGGCCGTCAACCTGGCCGCCGCCAAGGTGCGTTCGGGCTGGGAGGACCTGGTCCTCGCGGGCGGCGTCGAGTCGATGTCGCGGGTGCCGATGGCCTCCGACGGCGGCGCCTGGTTCAACGACCCGATGACCAACCTGGCCACCAACTTCGTGCCGCAGGGCATCGGCGCCGACCTGATCGCCACCCTGGAGGGCTTCTCCCGCCGCGACGTCGACGAGTACGCGGCGCTCTCCCAAGAACGCGCGGCGACCGCCTGGAAGGAGAACCGCTTCGAGCGGTCCGTCGTCCCGGTGAAGGACCGCAGCGGCCTGGTCGTCCTCGACCACGACGAGCACATGCGGCCCGGCACCACCGCCGACTCCCTGGCGAAGCTCAAGCCGTCCTTCGCGGACATCGGCGAACTGGGCGGTTTCGACGCGGTGGCGCTGCAGAAGTACCACTGGGTCGAGAAGATCGACCACGTCCACCACGCGGGCAACTCCTCCGGCATCGTCGACGGCGCCGCGCTGGTCGCGATCGGCTCGCGCGAGGTCGGCGAGCGCTACGGGCTCACCCCGCGCGCCCGGATCGTCTCCGCCGCCGTCTCCGGCTCCGAGCCCACCATCATGCTCACCGGCCCCGCCCCCGCCACCCGCAAGGCGCTCGCCAAGGCCGGGCTCACCATCGACGACATCGACCTCGTCGAGATCAACGAGGCCTTCGCCGCGGTCGTGCTGCGCTTCGTCAAGGACATGGGCCTGTCCCTCGACAAGGTCAACGTCAACGGCGGCGCCATCGCGCTCGGCCACCCGCTCGGCGCCACCGGCGCGATGATCCTCGGCACGCTCGTCGACGAACTGGAGCGCCAGGACAAGCGCTACGGCCTCGCCACCCTCTGCGTGGGCGGCGGCATGGGCGTCGCCACCATCGTCGAGCGCATCTGACCCCCTCCCGACGGATCACCTGGAGCACACCCTCATGAGCACCGAGTCCACCACCATCCGCTGGGAGCAGGACGACACCGGCGTCGTCACCCTCGTCCTGGACGACCCCGACCAGTCCGCCAACACCATGAACCAGGCGTTCCGCGAGTCACTCGCAGCGATCACGGACCGTCTGGAGGCCGAGAAGGACAGCATCCGCGGCATCATCCTCACCTCCGCCAAGAAGACCTTCTTCGCCGGCGGCGACCTGCGCGACCTCATCCGCGTCACCCCGGAGACCGCCCAGCAGCTGTTCGACGGCGGCATGGCGATCAAGCGCGATCTGCGCCGCATCGAGACCCTCGGCAAGCCGGTCGTCGCCGCGATGAACGGTGCCGCGCTCGGCGGCGGCTACGAGATCGCCCTCGCCTGCCACCACCGCGTCGCCCTCGACGCCCCCGGCTCCAAGATCGGCTGCCCCGAGGTCACCCTCGGTCTGCTCCCCGGAGGCGGCGGCGTCGTCCGCACCGTCCGGCTGCTCGGCATCGCCGACGCCCTGCTGAAGGTCCTCCTCCAGGGCCAGCAGTACAGCCCCCGGCGTGCCCTGGAGAACGGTCTGGTCGACGAGGTCGCCGACAGCCCCGAGGACCTGCTCGCCAAGGCCCGCGCCTTCATCGACGCCAACCCGGAGTCGGCCCAGCCCTGGGACAGGCCCGGCTACCGCATCCCCGGCGGCACCCCGGCCAACCCGAAGTTCGCGGCCAACCTGCCCGCTTTCCCGGCCACCCTGCGCAAGCAGACGGGCGGCGCCCCCTACCCGGCGCCGCGCAACATCCTCGCCGCCGCCGTCGAGGGCTCCCAGGTCGACTTCGAGACCGCCCAGGTCATCGAGGCCCGCTACTTCGTCGAACTGGCCGCCGGACAGACGTCGAAGAACATGATCCAGGCGTTCTTCTTCGACCTCCAGGCCGTCAACTCCGGCGCCAACCGCCCCCAGGGCATCGAGCACCGCCAGGTCCGCAGGGTCGCCGTCCTCGGCGCCGGGATGATGGGCGCCGGCATCGCCTACTCGTGCGCCCGCGCCGGCATCGACGTCGTCCTCAAGGACGTCTCCCTGGAAGCGGCCGTCAAGGGCAAGGGCTACTCCGAGAAGCTGTGCGCCAAGGCCGTCGCCAAGGGCCGTACGACGCAGGAGAAGGCCGACGCGCTGCTCGCCCGCATCACGCCCACCGCCGAGGTCGCCGACCTGGCCGGCTGCGACGCGGTGATCGAGGCGGTGTTCGAGGACACGTCGCTGAAGCACAAGGTGTTCCAGGAGATCGAGCAGGTCGTCGCGCCGGACGCCCTGCTGTGCTCCAACACCTCCACGCTGCCCATCACAGCCCTCGCCGAAGGCGTCGAGCGCCAGGCCGACTTCATCGGGCTGCACTTCTTCTCGCCCGTCGACAAGATGCCGCTGGTCGAGATCATCAAGGGCGAGCGCACCGGCGAGGAGGCGCTGGCGCGCGCCTTCGACCTGGTCCGGCAGATCAAGAAGACCCCGATCGTCGTCAACGACTCGCGCGGCTTCTTCACCTCCCGCGTCATCGGCCACTTCATCAACGAGGGCGTCGCCATGGTCGGCGAGGGCATCGAGCCCGCGTCGGTGGAGCAGGCCGCCGCCCAGGCCGGCTACCCGGCCAAGGTGCTCTCCCTCATGGACGAGCTGACGCTCACCCTGCCGCGGAAGATCCGGAGCGAGACCAGGCGGGCCGTCGAGGAGGCGGGCGGCACCTGGACCCCGCACCCCGCCGAGGCCGTCATCGACCGCATGGTCGACGAGTTCGGCCGCACCGGACGCAGCGGCGGCGCCGGCTTCTACGAGTACGGCGAGGACGGCAAGCGCGCCGGCCTGTGGCCCGGGCTGCGGGAGCACTTCACGAAGCCCGGCCACGAGATCCCGTTCCGTGACATGCAGGAGCGGATGCTGTTCTCCGAGGCGCTGGACACCGTGCGTCTGCTGGAGGAGGGCGTGCTCACCTCGGTCGCCGACGCCAACATCGGCTCCATCTTCGGCATCGGCTTCCCCGGCTGGACCGGCGGCGTCCTGCAGTACATCAACGGCTACGACGGCGGGGTGGCCGGATTCGTGGCCCGCACGCGTGAACTCGCCGAACGCTACGGCGAGCGCTTCACCCCGCCGGCGCTGCTGGTGGAGAAGGCGGAGAAGGGCGAGGTGTTCACGGACGCGCGCTGAGGCACCGCGCGCCGCGCAGGGTTCCCCCTGGCCGTCCTGGTCCCAGGGGGATCACCCCTCGTCGTCGAGCCACTCCCGCAGCTCCTCCTTCAGCGACCGCTGGAAGGTCGTGAGCAGCGCCTGCACCACGAGCGGATGCATATGGGCGGACAGGGACTTCACGTCCCGCGCGTCCCGCTCCGCGACCGCGTCGCGCAGCAGCCGCGACAGCTCGCGGGCCGCCGCGCGGGAGTGCTCGATCAGGGCCGTGCGCGCGGCGAGCACCGTCTCGTGCGACAGCGGTACGTCCAGCAGCTCGACGCCGAGGCGCAGCAGCCCGGCGTCGACGCGGAAACCGTCCCCTTCCTCCTCGACGATGTCCAGGGCCACCAGCCGTTTCAGCTCCTCGTCGTCCAGGGCCCGCCCCGCCCGCCGCTCCAGCTCCTCGCGCGGCACCAGTTCCGTCGTCTCCGGCGCCCAGGAGGCCACCACCGCGCGCTGGATCGCCAGCTCCCGCGCGGTGAGACCGGGCGGCAGCTGCCCCAGATACCGCTCGATCGCCGCGAGCGTCATGCCCTGGCGCTGCAACTCCTCGATGAGCGCCAGCCGGGCCAGATGGTCGCGCCCGTAGCGGCCGACGCGGCGCGGGCCGAGCACCGGCGGCGGCAGCAGCCCCTTGGTGCCGTAGAAACGCACCGTGCGGACCGTGACACCGGCCCGGGCCGCCAGTTCGTCGATGGTGAGCGTCGGCTCCTCGGCGTCGGTCGTCATGTGCAGCAGTATCGCTGTCTCACCACTGCTGTGACACCTCGACGGCCTGGCCGACCTCGTGTGTGACATGTTCCGCGATGTGACGTGCGCCATCGCATGAGGCAGCCCACATCCGGAAAGGTGCCCCCTTGGTCTGTGCCGTGATCGGGCGCCGGCCGAGGCAATCCGGACAGCCGGGCGTGACCCGCCCGAGCGCACCAGAGAGTGGAACCACCCGTGAGCAAGGACGCCGTGAACACGGCAACGGCCGACGTGCGCCCCGCGCAGGCCCAGGTGCCCGCGGACGCGGGCGACGCCGGTTACAGCAAGGACCTCAAGGCCCGCCACGTCAACATGATCGCCATCGGCGGCGCGATCGGCACCGGCCTCTTCCTCGGCGCCGGCGGCCGGCTGCACGACGCCGGACCGGCCCTCGCCCTGGCCTACCTGGTCGCCGGCGTCTTCGCCTTCTTCGTCGTGCGCGCACTCGGCGAGCTGGTCCTGTACCGCCCGTCGTCGGGCTCCTTCGTGTCCTATGCGCGCGAGTTCCTCGGCGAGAAGGGCGCGTACGTCGCCGGCTGGATGTACTTCCTGAACTGGTCGACGACCGGTATCGCCGACATCACCGCGATCGCCCTCTACACGCACTACTGGAGCCTGTTCACCGACATCCCGCAGTGGGTGCTCGCGCTGATCGCGCTCGCGGTCGTGCTGGCCGTGAACCTGATCTCGGTGAAGATCTTCGGCGAGATGGAGTTCTGGTTCGCGATCATCAAGGTCGCCACGCTCGTCGTCTTCATGTTCGTCGGCGTGTTCCTGCTCGCCACCCAGCACGAGGTCGGCGGCGGCACGCCCGGCCTGAACATGATCACCGACAACGGCGGTGTCCTCCCGCACGGTGTGATGCCGGTCGTGCTCGTCATGCAGGGCGTGATCTTCGCGTACGCGGCCCTGGAGCTCGTCGGTGTCGCCGCGGGCGAGACCGCCGAGCCGGAGAAGGTCGTCCCCCGCGCGGTGAACTCCATCATGTGGCGCGTCGGCCTCTTCTACGTCGGCTCCGTCGTCCTGCTGGCCCTGCTCCTGCCCGGCTCGATGTACTCGGCCGACGAGAGCCCCTTCGTCACCGTCCTGTCGAAGATCGGCGTGCCCGCGGCCGGCGACATCATGAACCTGGTCGTCCTGACGGCCGCGATGTCGTCCCTGAACTCCGGCCTGTACTCCACCGGCCGCATCCTGCGCTCCATGGCCATGGCGGGCTCCGCGCCGAAGTTCACCGCCCGGATGAACCGCAGCCAGGTGCCCTACGGCGGCATCCTGCTGACCTGCGCGGTGTGCGTGCTCGGCGTCGGCCTGAACTTCCTCATGCCGCACCAGGCCTTCGAGATCGTGCTGAACGTCGCCTCCCTCGGCATCATCAGCACCTGGGTGATCATCATGATCTGTCACCTGATCTTCGTCCGCCGCGCCCGCGCGGGCCTGGTCACCCGCCCGGCCTTCCGCCTCCCCGGCAGCCCGGTCACCGAGATCGCCACCATCGCCTTCCTGGTCTCCGTCCTCGCCCTGATGTGGAACGACCCGGAGGTCGGCCGCAAGACGCTGCTCCTGGTCCCGCTGATCGCCGCCATGCTGATCGCCGGCTGGTACGCGGTCCGCCGCCGCGTCGCCCGCACGGCGGACCTCGAACTGACGAACCTGACGAACAGCACGAAGTAGCGGCTCGACAGCCGCGGTGTACGACCAGGCACGGTCGGCACTCGCCGGATCACCCGCACCCCTAAGGCGTCCCGGATCACCCGCCCCCTGCGGCGTCTCTGCCGGGGCGGGGCAGAGGCGGGGGGAGCGGGTATGGCATCGGCATGGAGCTCATTCCGATGGACGTCGGGCCGTTGAATCCCCCGGTCGAGGGGCTGGCGGCGGCGGTGTTCCTGTTCGCCGTCTGCCATCTCGTCGTGCGTCGGCTGCTGCGCCGGATCGACCGGGTGCTGGAAGCCCGCCGGCAGGCGAGCGACGGGGTCCGTAGGCAGGCCGAGGACGTGCGGGCGCAGGCCGAGGACGTGCGGGCGGAGGTGCGCGCCGTGCTGGCCGCAGCCCGGCACGACGCGGCGTCCGTCCGGCGGCGGGCCGAGGAGGAGGGCGCCGCGCTCATCGCCGCCGCCCGCGCCGACGGCGTACGCCAGGTCGACGAGATGCTCGCCGAGGCAGCCGCCCGCATCGAGTCCGACCGCAGGGCGGCGGAGGCCGAACTGCGCGGCTACGCGTCCGAGCTGGCCGTCGAGCTGGCCGGCCGGGTCGTGGGCGAGCCGATCAGTCCCGCGTCCCGAACGCCCGCAGCAGAGACGCGGTGAGCGCCGCGGCGATGCTCCCGTCCGGGTCCAGCCGCGGGTTGAAGATCGTCACGTCGAAGCCCACGGCACCGGGACCGGTCAGTGCCGTGCGCAGCACCGTCTCCAGCTCCGCCCAGGTCAGCCCGTCCGGCAGGCGGTAGTCGACCGCCGGCATGACCGCGTCGTCCAGTACGTCGGCGTCGACGTGCACCCAGTAGGCGGTGTCCCTCAGCAGAGCCATCGCGTGCTCCGCGGCCCCGGCCGCCCCCATCGCCCGTACCGTGCCGAGATCCATCGCGTGCAGGGCCGGCGGCAACGGCTGCATCCCCGCCGCCGCGGACTCCTCCCCGTCGCGGAAACCGAGGGCCACCACGTCCTCGTCCCGCACCAGCGGGCGTCGCCCCTCCAGGTCGGCGAGGACGTCCGGCCCCCGGCCCGTGGCCAGCGCCAGCTCCATCGACGCCACCTCGCCGGCCGGTTCCGCGGCAGGCTGGTAGAAGTCGGTGTGACCGTCGAGGAAGAGCAGTCCGGGCCTGCCGCGGCGGCGCAGGGCGAGCAGGTTGCCGAGCAGGATGCTGCAGTCACCACCGAGGACGACCGGGAACCGGCCCGCATCGAGCACGCCGCCCACGGCGTCGGCCAGCGTTACCGAGTACGCGGCGATACCGGCCGGATTCAGCACGCCGGTGGCCGGGTCGCGCACCGGATCGTAGGCGGGCGGCTCGACCCGGCCCGCGGACACCGCGCCCAGTCCCTCGGCCAGTCCAGCGCCGAGCAGCGCCCCCGCCAGCTCCTCGACCCCGCTCGGCCGCAGCCCCAGCACCGACGGTGCCTCGATGATCACGGCATCCCGCACGTCCGGCTCCCTCGTCCGCCCGGCGGCAGCGGCCGGGCCCCGCACACTCGGCGTACGCCCCACCGTATGCCGCCGGGCAGGACGCTGCGCGGCGGCCGGCCCTTCAGTGGGGCGAAGAGCGAACCTTCGCGCGGGGTGGCGCGGGGCACGAGACAGGTACTGCTGGGAAGGTGAATTTTGCGCCACACGTGGTAGGGGCATTGCGGGAGGAGCGCTCTCCTCCCGTTTGGTTTGACGAAAGGTGCCGCCTGTGACGCAACACGAACACAGCGACAAGGGACACACGGCCCACCCCCTGCCGGGCTCGGAAGCGGGCCTGCCCGGCCAGGAGCGTCCCCGGACCGACCGGGTGGTGTTCGGGGTCACGGCGGTGCTCACCCTTGCGTTCGTCATCTGGGGCGCCGCCGCGACGGACTCCCTCACGGACGTCTCCAGCACCATGCTCGGCGGGCTGATGCACAACGGCGGCTGGGCCTTCATGCTGGCCGCCTCCGGGTTCGTCGTCTTCGCCCTCTGGCTCGCGGCCAGCCGTTACGGCCGGATCCACCTCGGCGCGGAGGGCGAGGAACCGGAGTTCCGGACCGTGTCCTGGGTCGCCATGATGTTCAGCGCCGGTATGGGCATCGGCCTGATGTTCTACGGCGTCAGCGAGCCGCTGTCGCACTACCTCACACCCCCGCCCGGCACCGATCCCGCCGACTCCGGTGAGCGCATGGAGACGGCGATGGCGACCACGCTGTTCCACTGGACGCTGCACCCCTGGGCCATCTACGCCGTGGTCGGTCTCGCCATCGCCTACAGCACGTTCCGCAGGCGCCGCCGGCAGACCATCAGCGCGGTGTTCACGCCGCTCATCGGGGAGAAGAACGCGAGCGGTGTCGGCGGGCGGGTCATCGACATGCTCGCGATCGTCGCGACGGTCTTCGGCTCCGCCGCCTCGCTCGGGCTCGGTGCGCTGCAGATCGGCTCCGGTGTGCAGGAGCTGGGGTGGATGGACGAGGTGAGCACCGGGCTGCTGGTCGGCATCATCGCGGTGCTGACGCTGGCGTTCGTCGCGTCGGCGGTGTCGGGGGTGGAGAAGGGCATCCAGTGGCTGTCCAACACCAACATGGTGCTGGCGCTGGTGCTCGCCCTGTTCGTGTTCGTCGCCGGGCCGACGATCATCGTGCTCGATCTGCTGCCGACCTCAGTCTTCTCCTATCTGGGCGATCTGCCGCAGCTGGCCGGGCGCACCGAGGCCAGTGGGGGCGAGGGGGTCGCCGACTGGCTGGGCAGCTGGACCGTCTTCTACTGGGCGTGGTGGATCTCCTGGACGCCGTTCGTCGGCATGTTCATCGCGCGGATCAGCCGGGGGCGCACCATCCGCCAGTTCATCGGCGGCGTCATCCTGGTGCCGAGCACGGTCAGCCTGGTGTGGTTCGCGATCTTCGGTGGTTCGGCGATGAAGCTGCAGGAGCAGAACCGGCTGGGGGAGGAGGCCACGCCGGAGGGGCAGCTCTTCGCGGTGCTGCAGGAGTTCCCTGTCGCCACCGTCACGAGCCTGCTGGTGATGATCCTCGTCGGCATCTTCTTCGTCTCGGGGGCGGATGCCGCGTCGATCGTGATGGGCACGCTGTCGCAGAAGGGCGCGCTGGAACCGGGGCGGCTGGTGGTGGTCTTCTGGGGCGTGGTCACCGGTGCGGTGGCCGCGATCATGCTGCTGGTCGGCAGCGGGCAGGGGGACGCGCTGACGGGGCTTCAGAACCTGACGATCCTGGCGGCGGCGCCGTTCGTGATCGTGATGATCTTTATGTGCGTCGCTCTGATGCGCGATCTGCGGCGTGACCCGATCATCGTGCGTGACCGGATGGGGTCGGAGGCGGTGGAACTGGCCGTCATCGAGGGGCACAAGAAGTACGACGGGGAGTTCGAGCTGCGGATCGGGCCCGGGCGGGGGCCGGATGTGGAGGGGGACCCGATCGGCAAGCACTGAGGTCGTGGGTGGGGGCGCCTGCGGGTGGGGGGCCGGGGGTGGGGGGCCGGGGGTGGGGTGGTGCGACGAAGGCCGCCGCAGTCGCGCCCCTCCGCCCGCTGCCACAGTGCCCCGGCGTGGGGACCAGCTAAGCGGCGACCTCCGCCACACCACCCCACCCCCTCCCGCCGCCCCGCGCCCGCGGCAACGCCTCGGTGCGGTGGCATCATGCGTAGCTGCGGGCAGTCGTGCCGCTGGGGCGGCACGGGTGGGCGCAGCGGCACCCTGCCAGCGCAGGTCAGCGACACTTACCCCCGGCCCGCGGTCACGCCGTTGCCAATTCCGCCGCCTGCTCCGCGCAGCCCCAGGCCACTGTGATCCCCGCTCCGCCATGGCCGTAGTTGTGCACCAACAGGCGTCCCTCGGTCAGCTGTTCACCCTCCAGGCGGACCTCGTCGCGCGCCGGCCGCAGTCCCACCCGGTGTTCCAGTACCGATGCCCCGCCGATCTCCGGGCGCAACGCCGCACACCGCCGGACGATCGCCTCGGCCACCGCCGGGTCCGGGTCCAGGGACCACGCGTCCTCCTCCGCCGTACCGCCCAGAATCAGCCGCCCCGGCTGCGGGAAGAAGTACGCCGGCTCGCCGCCCGCCGTGTCGGACACCATCCACGTACGGATCCCCGGGTTCTCCACGACGACCAACTGCCCCCGCACCGGCCGCACCGACGCGTCCGGCACCAGATCCCGCGCCCCCAGGCCCGCGCAGTTGACGACCACCGGAGCTTCCGGCTCGTGCAGGTCCTTCACCTCTCGCTCCTCGACCGCCCCGCCCGCCGCCACCAACCGCTGCCGGAGCCACGGCAGATGAGTCGACATGTCGATGAGCGGCAGGCGCAGCCACAGACCGACGCCCTGCGGATACTCCTCGGCGGTCGCGAGGCGGGCGTCCGCCAATCGGCCGTCGGTCCAGGCGTCGAGCTCCTCCGGCAGCGTCCCGCCCATCACCCCCTCGACCATCCGCACGCCGGTCACCTCGGGCCGCTCCGCCAGTTCCTCGTACACCTCCAGCGACCGCAGCGCCCACGCCCGCGCCGACTCCATGGGCTCGATCCGGTACGGCCACCACAGTGCCCCCGCCACCGCGGACGTCGTCCGCTCGACCGGGTCCCGTGTCCACAGCCGTACCCGGCGGCCCCGCTCGGCGAGGACGACGGCCGTCGTCAGGCCGATGACGCCGCCGCCGACGACCAGCACTTCGCAGTTCGGTTCACGCTTCGTCGCATCGCTCATCGCAAGGGACGCTAGCCGAATGTGGCACGGCGTGCTCAGGAGCGGCCCCCGGAGGGAATACTCACCCCATGTCTGCCGAGTACGCGACCTTCGGCCTGGCACCGGCGATGAGACCCGGTGGAGTCCTCGCCAACGGTGACTTCCAAGTCCACCGGGATTTCGTCGACTTCGTCGTCGACGGATGCCCGCTGCTGTTCCGCCTCTCCGACCTGGACGCGGTCTCCCCGCTCGCCTCCGACGTTCCGCCCGCCATCTTCACCGCCCAGGTCCGCAGCCTGCTGCTGGAGACCGAGGCCCCCCTGCCCGCCGGCCGGTACATCGTCTACGGCTGCCCCGACTGCGCGGACCTCGCCTGCGGCGCGGTGACCGCCGTCATCGAACGGGACGGCGAGGACTTCATCTGGCGGGACTTCGCCTGGCAGACCGACGAGCACGCCAATCTGGAGCTCAACGGCTACCACGGCATAGGCCCGTTCCGCTTCCGCGGCGCCGAGTACCGTACGGCCCTCGCCTCCCTCCTCGACGCCGGCTCCGGTGAC
Organism: Streptomyces sp. NPDC052012; assembly: GCF_040689265.1. Lineage (NCBI taxonomy): Bacteria > Bacillati > Actinomycetota > Actinomycetes > Kitasatosporales > Streptomycetaceae > Streptomyces > Streptomyces sp. NPDC052012. Next base: position 299,723 of record NZ_JBFAXA010000005.1, on the reverse strand, counting down.
GAGAGCGACGGCGACACGCCGGGCACCCGCCGCCGCGTCCTGCTCATCGGCGCCCGTGTCGCCCTGCTCGCCAAGCTCGCCGCGGCGCTGCGCACCATCGGCATCGGCGCCGACATCGCCCAGGACGCCGACGGTGTCCCGGAGGGGGAACTGCGCAGCTACGGGGCGGTCGTCTTCGGCCGCGCGGTGCCGGACGAGCAACGTGCCGCCGTTCGCCGCGCGTTCACCGCCGCCGGCATCGACGTGCCCTGCGTCGACGGCCTCGCCCCGATCGTCCCGCTCCTCGTCGCGCAGACCGAACACGCCCTGGACCGCAGACCGAGTGAGCAGCGCCGCCTCACCGACCTCGCCGCCACCGGCGACGCGGCGGAGATCGAGGTCACCTCCTCCTGCCGGGTGACCCTCACCGCGTACCGCATCGACCGCCTCTCCCGTACCCACACCGAGGACGTCTTCGACGGCATCCTGGAGCCCGGCCGGCATCGGGTCCCCGTCGACGCCAAGGCGGTGAAGGGGGAGGCGTACCTGGTGGCGCGCACCGCGGGGACGGTGCTGGTCGCGGCCGTCCGCCGCTGAGGAGCGAGGGGCCTGCCGTCCCGCCGGGCCGTTAGGATCGGCGGTCTGATGACTGCCACCCTCGTCGCCAAGAACCTCGCCGCCGGACACGGTGACCGCTCGCTGTTCAGCGGCCTCGATCTCGTCGTCGCCCCCGGTGACGTGATCGGGCTCGTCGGGGGCAACGGCGCCGGCAAGTCCACGCTGCTGCGGCTGCTCGCCGGGCTCACCGCGCCCGAGGAGGGCGAGGTGCGGCTCTCCCCGCCGACGGCGGCCGTCGGACACCTCCCGCAGGAGCCGGAGCGCCGGCCCGGCGAGACGGTTCGGGCCTTCCTGGCCCGCCGCACCGGTGTCGCCGAGGCCCAGCGGACCATGGACGAGGCGACCCAGGCCCTGGTCGACGGGGCGCCCGGCGCGGACGACGCGTATGCGACGAGCCTGGAGCGCTGGCTCGCGCTGGGCGGCGCCGACCTCGACGAGCGGGCCGAGGAGGTCGCCGGCACGCTCGGGCTCGCCGTCGACCTGGATCAGCCGATGACCTCGCTGTCCGGCGGGCAGGCGGCCCGGGCCTCCCTCGCCTCCCTGCTGCTGTCCCGCTACGACGTCTTCCTCCTCGACGAGCCCACGAACGACCTGGACCTGGACGGTCTGGAGCGGCTGGAGCGCTTCGTGAGCGGCCTGCGCGCCGGGACCGTCGTCGTCAGTCACGACCGCGAGTTCCTCACCCGCACCGTCACCAAGGTCCTCGAACTCGACCTCGCCCAACGGCAGATCAACCTCTACGGCGGCGGCTACGCGGCCTACCTGGAGGAGCGCGAGGTGGCCCGGCGGCACGCGCGCGACCAGTACGAGGAGTACGCCGACAAGAAGGCCGGCCTCCAGGAGCGCGCCCAGATGCAGCGCACCTGGATGGACAAGGGTGTGAAGAACGCGCGTCGCAAGGCGGGCGACAACGACAAGATCGGCCGGAAGTTCCGCAGCGAGGCGAGCGAGAAGCAGGCCGCGAAGGCCCGTCAGACGCAGCGCATGATCGAGCGGCTCGAGGTGGTCGAGGAGCCGCGCAAGGAGTGGGAGCTGCGCATGGAGATCGCGGCGGCCCCGCGCTCCGGCGCGGTGGTGGCGACGCTGCGGGACGCCGAGGTGCGGCGGGGCGGCTTCACGCTCGGGCCGGTGTCGCTGCAGATCGACTGGGCCGACCGGGTCGCCGTCACCGGGGCCAACGGCGCCGGCAAGTCCACCCTGCTCGGCGCCCTGCTGGGCCGGGTCCCGCTGGACGCGGGCCATGCCGCGCTCGGCTCGGGCGTGCTGCTCGGCGAGGTCGACCAGGCCCGCGCCCTGTTCCACGGCCCCGAGACCCTGCTGGACGCCTTCCACGCGGCGGTCCCGGACACCGAACCGGTCGAGATCCGGACCCTGCTCGCCAAGTTCGGACTCAAGGCGGACCATGTGGGGCGCCCCGCGGCCGGCCTCTCGCCGGGCGAACGCACCCGCGCCGCGCTCGCCCTCCTCCAGGGCCGGGGCGTCAATCTCCTGGTCCTCGACGAACCGACCAACCACCTCGACCTGCCCGCCATCGAGCAGCTGGAGTCCGCTCTCGACGCCTACGAGGGCACGCTGCTGCTGGTCACCCACGACCGGCGCATGCTCGATGCGGTGCGCGTGACGCGCCGCCTCGAGGTGGCCGACGGCAAGGTGACCGAACGCTAGTCCGGCCGGCCGGGTGTCGCTCTCCGGGCCGGCAGGGGGTAGTCCACGACCAGACCCTCTGCGTCGACCTCCAGCTCACTGCTGAAGTCCCCGGACGCGAAGCGAACCCGTCCGGGGGCGACGTGGGTATAGGTCTGCCGTGACGGCCGCACGTCCAGGTCGGGGACGGCGACCCACGCCATCAGGAACCGCCGCTCGCCGAGGGCGCGGTGGAGGTCGTGCCGCAGATCGAGCGTGCGGGTGCCGGAGGCGTCGTCGGCGGTCACCGCCAGCCGCCGGGTCACGAAGCCGTCCGTCGTCTCCAGCTCGTAGGTGATCCAGTACGGCCACGGAACGGTCCCGACGGCCCGTCCCCGGGCCCGCAGCGCGCGGTCACCCAGCTCGACCCAGGCGGTCTCGTAGCCGTGGCTCGCTGTGACGTCCCAGGTGATGACTCGTGAGGTCGGCATGCCGGCAGCCCAGGGACGGAACCGGGCCCGGGGTCCCACCGCCACGGCGGCTGGTCTCCGGGCCCGGTCCTCGAGGTGTCAGCGCCTGCCGTTGTTCTGGTCGAGCAGGCCCGCGCGGCGCAGGGCGTCGGCCATCGCGCTGTTCGCCGGGGCGGGCGCCTGGCGCGAGCCGCCGCCCCCGCCGCCCCGTCCCTGGCGCTGCTGGGGCGGGCGCCCGCCGCGCTGCCGGCGTTCACCGCCACCCGCCGGAGCGCCGCCGGCCTGCGCGGACGCCTCGTCGTCCAGCCGGAGCGTCAGCGAGATGCGCTTGCGCGGGATGTCCACGTCGAGCACCTTCACCTTGACGATGTCACCCGGCTTCACCACGTCCCGCGGGTCCTTCACGAACGTCTTCGACATCGCGGAGACATGCACCAGACCGTCCTGGTGGACACCGACGTCCACGAAGGCGCCGAAGGCGGCCACGTTCGTCACGACGCCCTCCAGCACCATGCCGGGCGCCAGGTCGGAGATCTTCTCCACGCCTTCCTTGAACGCGGCCGTCCTGAACGCCGGACGCGGGTCGCGGCCCGGCTTCTCCAGTTCCTTGAGGATGTCGGTGACGGTCGGCAGACCGAACGTCTCGTCCACGAAGTTCTGCGGCCTCAGCGAGCGCAGCACCGCCGTGTTGCCGATCAGGGCGGCGACCTCCTGGCCGGAGGTCTTCACCATGCGGCGGACCACCGGGTAGGCCTCGGGGTGCACGCTGGAGGCGTCCAGCGGGTCGTCGCCGCCGCGGATCCGCAGGAAGCCCGCGCACTGCTCGTACGCCTTCGGGCCGAGCCGCGGCACCTTCTTCAGCTGGGAGCGCGACGTGAACGGCCCGTTGGCGTCGCGGTGCGCCACGATGTTCTCCGCGAGCCCGGAGGTGATGCCGGAGACCCGGGCGAGCAGCGGCGCCGACGCGGTGTTGACGTCCACGCCCACGCCGTTCACACAGTCCTCCACCACCGCGTCCAGCGAACGCGACAGCTTCACCTCGGACAGGTCGTGCTGGTACTGGCCGACACCGATCGACTTCGGGTCGATCTTCACCAGCTCGGCCAGCGGGTCCTGCAGCCGGCGCGCGATGGACACCGCGCCGCGCAGCGACACGTCCATGTCCGGAAGCTCCTGGGAGGCGAAGGCGGAGGCCGAGTACACGGAGGCGCCGGCCTCGGACACCATCACCTTCGTCAGCTTCAGCTCGGGGTGCTTGGTGATCAGCTCACCGGCGAGCTTGTCGGTCTCGCGGGACGCCGTGCCGTTGCCGATGGCGATCAGCTCGACCGCGTGCTCCTTCGCCAGCCGGGCCAGCTTGGCGATCGCCTCGTCCCACCGGTTCGCCGGGACATGCGGATGGATCACGTCCGTGGCGACGACCTTGCCGGTCGCGTCCACCACGGCGACCTTCACACCCGTACGGAAGCCCGGGTCCAGACCGAGCGTGGCGCGTGTGCCGGCCGGGGCGGCGAGCAGCAGGTCGCGCAGATTGGCCGCGAAGACCCGCACCGCCTCGTCCTCGGCCGCCGTGCGCAGCCGGAGCCTGATGTCGATGCCGAGATGCACCAGGATGCGGGTGCGCCAGGCCCAGCGCACCGTGTCGAGCAGCCACTTGTCGGCCGGGCGGCCCCGGTCGGCGATGCCGAAGCGGTGCGCGACGATGCCCTCGTACGACGACGGCCCGTCCGTCGGCTCCTCGGGCTCCAGGACCAGGTCGAGGACCTCCTCCTTCTCGCCGCGCAGCATCGCCAGGACGCGATGCGAGGGCAGCTCGGTGAACGGCTCGGCGAAGTCGAAGTAGTCGGCGAACTTGGCGCCGGCCTCCTCCTTGCCCTCGCGCACCTTGGCCGCCAGCCGCCCGCGCACCCACATGCGCTCACGCAGCTCGCCGATGAGGTCCGCGTCCTCCGAGAACCGCTCGGTGAGGATCGCCCGGGCGCCGTCCAGCGCGGCCTGCGGATCGGCGACGCCCTTGCCGGCGTCCACGAAGGCGGCGGCCGCGGCGAGGGGCTCCACACCGGGATCGGTGAGCAGCCCCTCCGCCAGCGGCTCCAGACCGGCCTCGCGGGCGATCTGCGCCTTGGTGCGCCGCTTGGGCTTGAACGGCAGGTAGATGTCCTCCAGCCGCGCCTTGGTCTCGGCGCCCCGGATCCGCGCCTCGAGCTCCTCGGTGAGCTTGCCCTGCTCACGCACCGACTCCAGGATCGCCGTACGACGTTCCTCCAGCTCCCGCAGATAGCGCAGCCGCTCCTCGATGGTGCGCAGCTGCGCATCGTCGAGCATCTCGGTCGCTTCCTTGCGGTAGCGGGCGATGAAGGGCACCGTCGAACCGCCGTCGAGCAGCTCCACGGCGGCCTTGACCTGCCGCTCCCGTACGCCGAGCTCCTCGGCGATCCTGCCTTCGATGGACCCTGCTCCGAGGGACCCGGGTGTCGTCACGATCCCGTACCGCCTTCTTCCACTGAGGTTGCGCGGCAATTGTGGCAGGTGGCACCGACGATCGGGGATCAGGGCGCCGACGCGCCGGGATCCGTTTCGGCCGCCGTCACACCCGGCGGCTGCGAGTGCTGGACGAGGCCCCGCCGAACAGCCGGGCCAGCGCCCGGAACGGCAGGGTCACGACGGTGGCGATGGCGCCGCCGATCTGACGCAGGACATCTGCGATGGCACGGAACACGTGCTTTCCCCTTTCATCCTTCCGGCCGCTCCGGCCGGGACGGACTCCGGGTACCTCGTCGATGCTTCAACATGCACGCGGCCGGCGCATCATGCGCCCGCCCCGCCGTGGACGCTCCAGGTGAAGCGCGGTGCGCGGCGCTCGAGGAACGCGGCGACGCCCTCCGCGGTGTCCTCGCCCGCGCGTGCCTGCTCGGTCCAGTGGGCGTCGCGGTCGGTGCGGCCGTCGGCGAACTCCTTCGCGGCGGCCTGCGTCAGCTGTGAACGGGACGCCAGGACGCGGGTGAACTCCCCGACCCGCTTGTCCAGTTCGGTCGCCGGCAGCACTTCGTCCACCAGGCCGGTGCGCAGCGCGCGCTCGGCGTCGATCAACTCGCCCGAATACAGCAGGTACTTGGCGGTGGCCGGGCCCACCAGGGAGACCAGCCGGCGGGTGGAGGAGGCCGGGTAGACGATGCCCAGCTTGGCCGGGGTCACGCCGAAGAGCGCGTCCTGCTCCGCGAACCGCAGATCGCAGGCCGCCGCCAGTTGCGCCCCGCCGCCCACGCAGTGGCCGCGGATCGCCGCCAGTGTCGGCTTGGGGAAGGCGGCGAGCGCCTCCTCCGCGGCGACGGCCAGCCGCTGGGCCTCGAAGGCCGACTCGCGGAGTGTGGAGATGTCGGCCCCGGCGCAGAACGTCCCGCCCTCACCCGTGAGGACCAGCACCCGTACCCGCGGGTCCTCCGCCAGCCCGGCGAGCAGTGGCGGCAGCGCGGACCACATCGCGGCGGTCATGGCGTTGCGCTTCGCCGGATGGCTGATGACGACCGTGGCGACCGAGTCGGTGACGTGGTGCAGCAGCTGGGGCTCCTCCATGTGCCGGATGCTATCCGGCCCGTTCGGTGCGACGGCCGCCGGGAGCGCGCACAGTGGAGGGGAGGGACGGACCGAGGAGGCAGCCATGGCCGAGCCCACCGCGCCGCGGGGCGACGAGACCACCCCACCCGGGGGCGACCGGCCCACCGCGCCGCAGGACGAGGTGAAGCGGCTGAGCCGCGGCTTCAGCTGGCTCGCCGTGCTCGGGGTGATCCTGGTCGTCGCGGGCCTCGTGGGGCTCGTCTACACCGGTGTCGCCACCCTGACCTCGATGATCCTGTTCGGCTGGCTGCTGCTGATCGGCGGGGTGATCGGCCTGCTGCACGCCGTCCAGGCGCGGGGCAGCAACTTCTTCTGGCTGGGCGTGGTCGTCGCGGCCCTGAACATCGCGGCCGGTGTGGTGGTCCTGAAGACGCCGGACGCCGCGGCCGAGGCGCTGGCCATGTTCGCCGCGCTGCTGTTCCTCACCGGCGGGCTGTTCCGCCTCGTCGGCAGCCTCGTCGTGCGCGGACCGCAGTTCGGCTGGACGCTCGTGCAGGGCGCCTTCGGGCTGCTCCTCGGCATCCTGGTGCTGGCATCCTGGCCGAGCAGCAGTCAGTACGTCATCGGGACGTTCTTCTCGCTCGCGCTGCTCTTCGACGGACTCGGCCTGATCGCCACCGGCTACGGCGGACGCAGGATCGTCGGCATGGTCTCCGACCGGCTCGCCGGTGAGGAGCCCGTCAAATCCGTACAACCCGAATAGTTCGCCGAGACGGCACAAGGCGGACAGGAACAGTCCCACAACTGACCGTGTCATACGCAGCCGGTCAGAAACGCTCGATATGTGCTGACTTCTGTTCAGTACTTGGGTGCGGAGCGCATCGTTACCAACACTCGACGTGTGGTGACAATCGAGCGCGAGGGTGGCGACCGGACGATGGACGACCAGGGGCGCGGGCCCGGCCCACGCCCACAGGGCGCGGAAGGTTCCGTCGACGCGAGAGCCGTCGACCCGTTGCCGTACGAGGGTGTCTGGCGGTTCACCGCGCCCGCCGCCGACGCCTCGGTCCCTCAGGCCCGCCACGCCGTGCGCGACCTGCTGCTGCGCCAGGGCGTGCCGGTCGCCGACGACGTCGTCCAGGGCCTGCTGCTGATCGTCTCGGAACTGGTCACCAACGCCGTCCGGCACGCCGCGCTGCTGTCCCCCATGCTCGCCGTCGAGGTCGCCGTCGGCGCCGAGTGGATCCGGGTGTCCGTGGAGGACAACCACCCCTACCGCCCGACCGCCCTGGAGGCCGACTACGGCCAGACCGGCGGACGCGGACTGCTCCTGGTGCGCGAGATCACCCGCGAGGCGGGCGGGGTGTGCGACGTCGAGCACACCGCGAGCGGCGGCAAGGTGATCTGGGCCGCCCTGCCGCTCAAGCCCGCGCAGGTCTCCTAGCCGGCCGCCCGCCGCAGGGTCACCATCCGGCCGACGGCCCCGTCAGCTCCCGGACCGCCGGACGCGCCGCGTCCAGAACGGTCATGAACCACGCCGAGAACGTGTCCCGCGCGTGCCGCTCCGCCAGCTCGGCCGGGGTGACGAAGACCGTGGAGGCCACCTCCTCGGGGTCCGGCCGCAGCGGCGACTGGACCAGTCCGACGAAGAGGTGGTTGAACTCCTGCTCCACCAGACCCGAGGCCGGGTCCGGATGGTTGTAGCGGACCGTGCCCGCCTCCGCGAGCAGCGACGGGGACACCCCCAGCTCCTCGTACGTCCGCCGGGCCGCCGCCGCGAACGGCGCCTCGCCGGGGTAGGGGTGACCGCAGCAGGTGTTGGACCACACACCGGGGGAGTGGTACTTGCCCAGCGCGCGCTGCTGGAGCAGCAGCCGGCCGTGCTCGTCGAACAGGAACACCGAGAACGCCCGGTGCAGCTGACCCGGCGGCTGATGGGCGGCGAGCTTCTCCGCGGTGCCGATCGTCACGCCGTTCTCGTCGACCAGTTCCAGCAAAATCGGCTCCGCTGTCCCGTTCGACGGACTGTGCGTCGCGGTGGCAGGTGTGATCGCCATACCCATCCTTCACATCGGTCTTCGCGCCCCAAGTCTGCCGTACGAATCCGGCACTCCCGGCACTTCCCGGCGCGCCCGCATGTCCTCGAAGGCGGCACCGGTCGTTCACGGTCGGGGACCCGATAGATCATCGTGCCCGGACGGGCGGGCCGGGAATCCTCGGCCGCACCGGCCCCCGGCGCGGCGCGCTCAGTGGCAGAGCCGGGCCTCGTGCTCCGCGTGGCCGCCGGGCTCCAGCTGGAAGGTGCAGTGCTCCACGTCGAAGTGGTCGCCGAGGCAGCTCTGCAACTCGTGCAGCATCTTCTCGTGCCCTAGGGCGCTCAGGACCTCCGAGCTGACCACGACGTGCGCGGACAGCACCGGCATGCCCGAGGTGATGGTCCAGGCGTGCAGGTCGTGGACGTCCTCCACGCCGTCCGTGGCCAGGATGTGCGCCCGCACCTCGGCCATGTCCACACCCTTGGGCGCCGCCTCCAGCAGCACGTCCAGGGTCTCCCGCAGCAGCTTGACCGTTCGCGGCACGATCATCAGGGCGATCACCAGAGAGGCGATCGGGTCGGCGGCCGTCCAGCCCGTGGTGACGATCACCAGCGCGGAGAGGATCACCGCGACGGAGCCGAGCGCGTCGGCGGCCACCTCCAGGAAGGCGCCGCGCACGTTCAGGCTCTCCTTCTGCCCGCGCATCAGCAGCGTCAGCGACACCAGGTTGGCGACCAGGCCGATCGCGCCGAACGTCATCGCCAGACCGCCCTTGGTGGCGGCCGGGGAGACGAACCGCTCGACCGCCTCGTACAGCACGTAGCCGCCGACACCGAGCAGCAGCAGACAGTTCGCCAGGGCCGCCAGGATCTCCGCACGGGCCAGCCCGAAGGTGCGGCGCTCGCTCGGCGGGCGGGCCGCGAAGTGGATCGCGAGCAGCGCCATCCCGAGCCCCAGGGCGTCGGTCGCCATGTGCGCGGCGTCCGCGACGAGGGCCAGCGAGTCGGCCAGCACACCGCCGACGATCTGGACCACCATCACGCCGAGCGTGATCGCCAGCGCGACGCGCAGGCGGCCGCGGTAGGCGGCACTCGCGGTGCCGCCGGCCGGCGCGCCGTGCGCATGCCCGTGATCGTGCCCAGCCCCCATGCGTGCCGTCCTTCCGTGACGCGGTCCGGATCACAGTGAACTACGGGGAGGGGGTATGGGGCAACGCGGCACTGAACACCGTTGTCATGTGCCCTGACCTGCGGGTTTGCTCCGCAGGTCAGGCGGTTGTCCGTCGGCTGCGCGATCAGCCACGGACTGCCTGCTCCCGGGACTCCACCCTTGCCGCAACGGCGCTTCGCCTAAGCCTTGCCGTGCCAGCCCTGCCAGGCCGAGTCGACCATCTCGGACACCGAACGGCGGGCCTTCCACCCCAACTGATCCGCCGCCCGCTCCGCCGATGCCACCGCACGGGGTGCGTCGCCCGGACGGCGGGGTTCCACGACCGGAGGCCGCCCCTCGCCGGTCACCTCGGCGATGACCGTGATCAGTTCGCGCACGGAGACGCCCTCGCCGCGGCCGATGTTGACGGTCAGGTCACCCGAGACGTCGCCGTCGGACAGCCGGCGTGCCGCCGCCAGGTGGGCCTCGGCGAGGTCGGAGACGTGGATGTAGTCACGGACGCACGTGCCGTCCGGCGTCGGATAGTCGTCGCCGAAGATCCGCGGGGCCTCGCCCCGGGTGAGCCGGTCGAAGACCATCGGCACGATGTTGAAGACCCCGGTGTCCGCCAGCTCCGGCGCCCCCGCGCCCGCGACGTTGAAATAGCGCAGGCACACCGTGGCGATTCCGTGCGCCCGGCCCGCCGCCCGCACCAGCCACTCACCGGCGAGCTTGGTCTCGCCGTACGGGTTCACCGGCGCGCAGGGCGCGTCCTCCGTGATGAGGTCCACGCCGGGGTCGCCGTACACGGCCGCTGAGGAGGAGAAGACGAAGCGGTCGATCCCGGCCTGCGCCACCGCGTCGAGGAGCGTGGCGAGACCGCCCACGTTCTCCCGGTAGTAGCGCGTCGGCTGGGCCACGGACTCGGCGACCTGCTTGCGGGCGGCGAGGTGCACCACTCCGGTGACCCCGTGTTCGGCGCACACCCGCTTCAGCAGCGCAGCGTCCAGCGTCGAGCCCTCGACCAGCGGCACCTCGACGGGCAGTCGTCCCGGGACCCCGGCCGAGAGGTCGTCCAGGGCGACGACACGCTCCCCGGCCTCGGTCATGGTCCGCGCCACATGGGCCCCGATGTAACCGGCCCCGCCGGTGATCAGCCATGTCATGGTCGCCCACCCTATGCCGAGCGCCCCGGCGAGGGGGAAATGTCCCCGATCTCCTTCAACGCCCCTTCTGGCGGCGCGGTTTGTGGGCCGGGCCCCGCATCGCCCATGATGATCGCGGCACAGGCGCGGGCGAACCGCGTCGATCCAGCCGTGGAACGGGCGGTGAACGCCGGCTTCCGGGGATCCGATAGCCTCTGCCGACATGCCGCCCGGGGTCCGGCACGGGCGCCCCCACCATGTACATGACCGGCGCGGATGCGCCGGTACCCAGGGAGTGAGTTCGGTTGTCGACCGCCATCCTCACCGGTCAGCCGGTCCCCGGCTCGTCGCTCGAGGGCGATCTGCGCTCCCTCGGCTTCGACGTCCGGACCGCGTCCGGCCCGGCCGAGGCCGAGACGCTGCTCGCCGAGGTGCCCTCGGGCGAGCGCGTCGCCGTCGTCGACGCCGGGTTCGTGGGCCATGTGCACGCCCTGCGCCTCGGTCTCACCGACCCCCGCTTCCCGCTCGCCGCGATCCCCGGCGCCGTCACCGCCCAGCCGGCCGGCCGCCAGGCCCTGACCCGGGCGATGGCCCGCGAGAACTCCGCGGCCGGGGGGACGGCGGACGAGGGTGCCTCCGCGCGAGCGCAGGCCGGCGTGGTGGCCGTGGACAGCCTCCCCGACCGCATCGTCACCGCGCTCGACGCCGACGGCGCCGACGTGCACCGCCCCGACCTCGGCAGCCTCGTCGCCGCCGTCCCCGCCGACCCCCAGGCCCGCAACGAGGCCCGCCAGGCCGTCGCCGCCGTCGACGACGAGGCCGTCCGCCTGAAGTCGGCCGTCAAGGCCCGCGACGGCTTCTTCACCACGTTCTTCATCAGCCCGTACTCCCGCTACATCGCCCGCTGGTGCGCCCGCCGGGGCCTGACCCCCAACCAGGTCACCACCGCCTCGCTGCTCACCGCGCTCATAGCGGCCGGCTGCGCCGCCACCGGCACCCGCGGCGGCTTCGTCGCCGCCGGCGTGCTGCTCATCGCCTCCTTCGTGCTGGACTGCACCGACGGCCAGCTCGCCCGCTACTCCCTGCAGTACTCCACCCTCGGCGCCTGGCTCGACGCCACCTTCGACCGGGCCAAGGAGTACGCCTACTACGCCGGCCTCGCCCTCGGAGCCGCCCGCGGCGGAGACGACGTATGGGCCCTCGCCCTCGGCGCGATGGTGCTCCAGACCTGCCGGCACGTGGTCGACTTCTCGTTCAACGAGGCCAACCACGACGCCACCGCCAACACCAGCCCCACCGCCGCCCTCTCCGACAAGCTCGACAGCGTCGGCTGGACGGTCTGGGTGCGCCGCATGATCGTCCTGCCGATCGGCGAACGCTGGGCGATGATCGCCGTCCTGACGGCCGTCGCCACCCCCCGCATCACCTTCTACGCCCTGCTCATCGGCTGCGCCTTCGCCGCGACCTACACCACGGCGGGCCGTGTCCTGCGCTCGCTGACCCGCAAGGCGAAGCGGACCGACCGGGCCGCGAAGGCACTGGCCGACCTCGCCGACAGCGGACCGCTCGCCGAGGGCGTCGCCAAGGCGCTGCGCGACCCCGCCCGCCGGCTCCCCGGCTTCGCCGTCCCCGCCCTCGCCCTGCTCGGCGGCGCGGCCGTCGTCACCACCGCCGCGCTCACCGGCTTCGGCAGTGCCTGGACGATCGCCGCCGCCGCCGTGTACGCCGCGACCTCGGGCCTCGCCGTCGCCCGCCCCCTCAAGGGCGCCCTCGACTGGCTCGTCCCGCCGTTCCTGCGCGCCGCCGAGTACGGCACCGTTCTGGCACTGGCGGCCCACGCGGAGGTGAACGGAGCCCTTCCCGCGGCCTACGGGCTGGTGGCCGCGGTCGCCTACCATCACTACGACACGGTCTACCGCATCCGCGGCAACGCGGGCGCGCCCCCGCACTGGCTGGTGCGGGCGATCGGGGGGCACGAGGGCCGCACGCTCGCGGTCGCCGTTCTGGCGGCACTGCTCACCGCCTCGCAGTTCACGGTCGCGCTCACGGTGCTCGCCGTGGCCGTGGCCCTGCTGGTGCTCGCCGAGAGCATCCGCTTCTGGGTCGCCGCCCACCAGGGTGGCGCGCCCGCCGTACACGATGAAGGAGAACCCGCATGATCGGCCTCGTGCTGGCGGCCGGCGCCGGACGGCGTCTGCGCCCCTACACCGACAGCCTTCCGAAGGCGCTGGTGCCGGTGGGGCCCGCGGGTATAGAGGGCGAACCGACGGTCCTGGACCTGACCCTCGCGAACTTCGCCGAGGTCGGTCTGACCGAGGCCGCGATCGTCGTCGGCTACCGCAAGGAGGCCGTGTACGAGCGCAAGGCGGCCCTGGAGGCCAAGTACGGCCTCAAGCTCACCCTGATCGACAACGACAAGGCCGAGGAGTGGAACAACGCCTACTCCCTGTGGTGCGGCCGTGACGCCCTCAAGGACGGCGTGATCCTCGCCAACGGCGACACCGTCCACCCGGTCTCCGTCGAGAAGACGCTGCTCGCCGCCCGCGGCGAGGGCAAGAAGATCATCCTCGCGCTGGACACGGTGAAGTCGCTGGCCGACGAGGAGATGAAGGTCGTCGTCGACCCCGCCAAGGGCATGACGAAGATCACCAAGCTGATGGACCCGGCCGAGGCGACCGGCGAGTACATCGGCGTCACCCTCATCGAGGGCGACGCCGCCCCGGAGCTCGTCGACGCGCTGAAGACGGTCTGGGAGACCGACCCGCAGCAGTTCTACGAGCACGGCTACCAGGAGCTGGTCGACCGCGGCTTCCGTATCGACGTGGCGCCGATCGGCGACGTCAAGTGGGTGGAGATCGACAACCACGACGATCTCGCCCGCGGACGGGAGATCGCATGCCAGTACTGACCCGGCTCATCCCCTCCCCGCTCGTCGTCGACATCCGCCCCGGCGCCCTCGACGACCTGGGCTGTGTCCTCGCCGACGAGCGCATCTCGCACTCCGGCCGGCTCGCCGTCGCCGTCAGCGGCGGCTCCGGAGCCCGGCTGCGCGAGCGCATCGCCCCCTCGCTGCCCGGCGCCACCTGGTACGAGGTCGGCGGCGGCACCATCGACGACGCGGTCCGGCTGGCGAGCGACATAAAGGCCGGCCACTACGACGCGGTCGTCGGACTCGGCGGCGGCAAGATCATCGACTGTGCCAAGTTCGCCGCGGCCCGCGTCGGCCTGCCCCTGGTCGCCGTGGCCACCAACCTGGCGCACGACGGCCTGTGCTCCCCGGTCGCGACCCTCGACAACGACGCCGGCCGCGGCTCCTACGGCGTGCCGAACCCGATCGCCGTCGTCATCGACCTCAACGTGATCAGAGAGGCCCCCGTCCGGTTCGTCCGCTCCGGCATCGGCGACGCCATCTCCAACATCTCCGCCGTCGCGGACTGGGAGCTGGCCGGCCGGGTCAACGGGGAGAAGATCGACGGCCTCGCCGCCGCCATGGCCCGCCAGGCCGGCGAGGCGGTGCTCAGGCACCCGGGCGGCGTCGGCGACGACGACTTCCTGCAGGTCCTGGCCGAGGCGCTGGTCCTCACCGGGATCGCCATGTCGGTGTCCGGCGACTCGCGCCCCTCCTCCGGCGCCTGCCACGAGATCAACCACGCCTTCGACCTGCTCTTCCCGAAGCGGGCAGCCGCCCACGGCGAGCAGTGCGGCCTGGGCGCCGCCTTCGCGATGTATCTGCGCGGCGCGCACGAGGAGTCGGCGTACATGGCCGAGGTGCTGCGCCGGCACGGGCTGCCGGTGCTGCCGGAGGAGATCGGGTTCACGGCCGACGAGTTCGTCCGCGCGGTCGAGTTCGCCCCGGAGACCCGCCCCGGCCGCTACACGATCCTCGAACACCTCGACCTGAAGACCGACCAGATCAAGGACATCTACGCCGACTATGTCAAGGCCATCGGTAGCTGAACTCCGTCCGGTCGTGCACCCCGCGGGGGTCAAGGACCGGCGCAGCGGTGAGCACTGGATGGGACGCCTCTACATGCGTGAGGTGTCCCTGCGGGTCGACCGCTACCTGGTGAACACCAGGGTCACCCCCAACCAGCTCACGTACCTGATGACCGTCTTCGGAGTCCTCGCGGCCCCGGCCCTGCTGGTGCCGGGGATCGCGGGAGCCGTCCTCGGTGTGGTCATGGTCCAGCTGTATCTGCTGCTGGACTGCGTCGACGGCGAGATCGCCCGCTGGAAGCAGCAGTTCTCCCTCGGCGGGGTCTACCTCGACCGGGTCGGCGCCTATCTGTGCGACGCGGCCGTCCTCGTCGGTCTGGGCCTGCGCGCCGCCGATCTGTGGGGCCCCGGCCGCGTCGACTGGCTGTGGGCCTTCCTCGGCACCCTGGCCGCGCTCGGCGCGATCCTGGTGAAGGCCGAGACCGACCTGGTCGGCGTCGCCCGTCACCAGGGCGGTCTGCCGCCGGTCAAGGAGGCCGCCGCCGAGCCGCGCTCCTCCGGCATGGCGCTGGCCCGCAAGGCCGCCGCCGCGCTGAAGTTCCACCGCCTGATCCTCGGCATCGAGGCGTCCCTGCTGATCCTCGTCCTCGCGATCGCCGACCAGATCCACGGCGACCTGTTCTTCACCCGCCTCGGCACCGCCGTCCTGGCCGGCATCGCCCTGCTGCAGACCCTGCTGCACCTGGTGTCGATCCTCGCGTCGAGCAGGCTGAGGTGAGCGCCTTGAAGGTCGGGGCCGTCATCATCACCATGGGCAACCGCCCCGACGAGCTGCGCGCCCTGCTCGACTCGGTCGCCAAGCAGGACGGCGACCCGGTCGAGGTGGTCGTCGTCGGCAACGGCTCGCCCGTCCCCGACGTCCCCGAGGGCGTCCGCACGATCGAGCTGCCCGAGAACCTCGGCATCCCCGGCGGGCGCAACGCCGGCATCGAGGCCTTCGGCCCGGGCGGCCGCGACGTCGACATCCTGCTGTTCCTCGACGACGACGGACTGCTGGCCGGCCACGACACCGCCGAGCTGTGCCGGGAGGCGTTCGCCGCCGACCCGCGGCTCGGCATCATCAGCTTCCGCATCGCCGACCCCGAGACCGGGATCACCCAGCGCCGCCACGTGCCCCGCCTGCGGGCCTCCGACCCCATGCGCTCCTCGCGGGTGACCACCTTCCTCGGCGGGGCCAACGCGGTGCGCACCCAGGTCTTCGCCGAGGTCGGCGGCCTGCCGGACGCGTTCTTCTACGCCCATGAGGAGACCGACCTGGCCTGGCGGGCCCTCGACGCCGGCTGGCAGATCGACTACCGCTCCGACATGGTGCTGTACCACCCGACGACCGCCCCCTCCCGGCACGCGGTCTACCACCGCATGGTCGCCCGCAACCGCGTCTGGCTGGCCCGCCGCAACCTCCCCGCGCTGCTGATCCCCGTCTACCTGGGCGCGTGGGTCCTCCTCACCCTTGTGCGCCGCCCCACACGCGCCGCGCTGAAGGCGTGGTTCGGCGGATTCAGGGAAGGGTGGACGACACCCTGCGGGCCGCGCCGGCCCATGAAGTGGCGTACGGTGTGGCGGCTGACCCGACTGGGCCGGCCCCCCGTGATCTGACAAGCTCGTATCCGGGAACATCGGGGCCGTACCCAGGCTCCCCGGCTCATGCCAGGCCGCTCAGGGCCGCGCATCTCGAGGACGAAAGTTTTCCACCAGTGAGTGAGACAACGCACGACGGCACGGTCGCGGTCAGCGCGCCCGTGTCGCCCGACGAGGGCCTCACGGCGGCCGAGCTCGCCGCCAAGTACGGGCTGTCCGTCAGCGGCGCCCGGCCGTCCCTCATCGAGTACGTCCGTCAGCTCTGGGGGCGGCGCCACTTCATCCTCGCCTTCTCCCAGGCGAAGCTGACCGCCCAGTACAGCCAGGCCAAGCTCGGCCAGCTGTGGCAGGTGGCGACACCGCTGCTGAACGCGGCCGTGTACTTCTTCATCTTCGGCCTGCTGCTGGGCGCCAACCGGGGTATCCCGAGCGACGTGTACGTCCCGTTCCTGGTGACCGGCGTGTTCGTGTTCACCTTCACGCAGAGCTCGGTCCTCGCGGGCGTGCGCGCCATCTCCGGCAACCTGGGCCTGGTGCGCGCCCTGCACTTCCCGCGGGCCTCGCTGCCGATCTCCTTCGCGCTCCAGCAGCTCCAGCAGCTGCTGTTCTCGATGATCGTGCTGGTCGTGGTGATGCTGGCGTTCCGCAGCTTCCCCGACCTGTCCTGGCTGCTGGTCGTGCCGGCGCTGCTGCTGCAGTTCGTCTTCAACACGGGCCTCGCCCTGATCTTCGCCCGCATGGGCAGCAAGACCCCCGACCTGGCCCAGCTGATGCCGTTCGTGCTGCGCACCTGGATGTACGCCTCGGGCGTGATGTTCAGCATCCCGGCGATGCTCGCCGACAAGGACGTCCCCGGCTGGCTCGCCGACGTGCTGCAGTGGAACCCGGCCGCCGTCTACATGGACCTCGTCCGCTTCGCGATGATCGACGACTACGGCTCCTCCTACCTGCCCCCGCACATCTGGGCCTTCGCGGTCGGCTGGGCGCTGCTGGCCGGTGTGGTGGGCTTCATCTACTTCTGGAAGGCGGAGGAGAGGTACGGCCGTGGCTGACGACAAGACGGGCGCGCGCGTCCCCACCGTCATCGCGGACGACCTGCACATCGTCTACCGCGTGAACGGTGCCCGGTCCGGAAAGGGCAGCGCCACCGCGGCGCTCAGCCGCATCCTCAGGCGAGGCAAGGACGACGAGGCGCGGGGCGTGCGCAAGGTGCACGCCGTGCGCGGGGTCTCCTTCGTCGCCTACCGCGGCGAGGCCATCGGCCTGATCGGCTCCAACGGCTCCGGCAAGTCCACCCTGCTGCGGGCCATCGCCGGGCTGCTGCCCGCCGAGCAGGGCAAGGTCTACACCGACGGCCAGCCGTCCCTGCTGGGCGTGAACGCGGCGCTGATGAACGACCTGACCGGCGAGCGCAACGTCATATTGGGCGGGCTCGCCATGGGCATGTCCCGCGAGCAGATCAAGGAGCGCTACCAGGAGATCGTCGACTTCTCGGGCATCAACGAGAAGGGCGACTTCATCACCCTGCCGATGCGCACCTACTCCTCCGGCATGGCGGCCCGCCTGCGCTTCTCCATCGCCGCCGCCAAGGACCACGACGTCCTGATGATCGACGAGGCCCTGGCCACCGGGGACCGCAAGTTCCAGAAGCGTTCCGAGGCCCGCATCCGCGAGCTGCGCAAGCAGGCCGGCACGGTCTTCCTGGTCAGCCACAACAACAAGTCCATCCGCGACACCTGCGACCGCGTCCTGTGGCTGGAGCGCGGTGAGCTGCGCATGGACGGGCCGACCGACGAGGTGCTCAAGGAGTACGAGAAGTTCACGGCCAAGTGACCCGGAACGCCCAGGGCCCCGCCGGAACTGCTCCGGCGGGGCCCGGCGTCTGCAAAGGAAACGTCAACTCCTGTCCCCTTGAGGAAGCTTGACGCCAATCGGTGTGTTGTTGTGATGTGCGGGTCACCCCGACGGTCGGTATCGCGTTGTACAACGTAAGCTGTACCGGTCCCTAAAGGCGGCAATCAGGGCCATACTGCGCGACACGTCCGGCACTGCCGTCGGGCGGAAGTCCGGGCGGCGTGTCCGAAATAGTGTGTATTGGGTCGGCGGTGTAGAACGGGAGATGTGACGGCAATGGCTACGGAGACTCCCCGGCTGAACGCAGCATGCGCCGTCCCCGCCCCGGGCAGCCCACGATGACGCCGGCCGGCACGGCGCGCGCCGCCGACACCGAGCGCGCCACCCTCGACAAGGCCGCCGCGGAGAACTTCCCCGTGGCGCCGTTCTTCCTGCCCCGGGCCTGGCGCACCGACCTGATGGCCGTCTACGGCTTCGCCCGCCTCGTCGACGACATCGGCGACGGCGACCTGGCCCCCGGCGGCGCCGACGCCGCACTGCTCGGCGTCTCACCCGATCAGGCGGAGGACCGGCCGGCACTGCTGGACGCCTTCGAGACCGACCTGCACCGCGTGTTCGATTCCGTCCCGCGTCATCCGCTGCTGCGCCGCCTCCAGCCGACCGTCCGCCGCCGCGCGCTCACCCGCGAGCCCTTCCTCGCCCTGATCGCCGCCAACCGCCAGGACCAGCTCGTCAAGCGCTACGAGACCTACGACGACCTGCTCGCCTACTGCGAGCTGTCCGCCAACCCCGTCGGCCGTCTCGTCCTCGCCGTCACCGGCACCGCCAGCCCCGAGCGCATCCGCCGCTCCGACGCGATCTGCACGGCCCTGCAGATCGTCGAGCACCTCCAGGACGTCGCCGAGGACCTCGGCCGCGACCGGATCTATCTGCCCGCCGCGGACATGAAGCGCTTCCACGTCCAGGAGGCGGATCTCGCCGCCCCCACCGCCGGCGCCTCGGTGCGCGCCCTGATCGCCTTCCAGGCCGAGCGCGCCCGTGACCTCCTGCGTGAAGGCACCCCGCTCGTGGGTAGCGTCCAGGGCAGGCTCAGGCTGCTGCTCGCCGGGTTCGTGGCGGGGGGAAGGGCGGCGCTCGACGCGATCGCCGCCGCCGAATTCGACGTACTTCCCGGCCCGCCCAGGCCCGGCAGGCTGAGGCTGCTGCGCGAGGCGGGCGTGACCCTGCGAGGAGAGGGGTGATCCGGACCGTGGAGTCGGAACCACACGCGTCCGCACCGGTACTCGCCGCATACCGCTACTGCGAGGCCGTCACCGGGCAGCAGGCCCGTAACTTCGCCTACGGCATCCGGCTGCTGCCCACGCCCAAGCGGCGCGCGATGTCGGCGCTGTACGCGTTCTCCCGGCGCGTCGACGACATCGGTGACGGCGCGCTGGCGGACGACGTCAAGGTCGC
Source organism: Streptomyces sp. NPDC052012 (assembly GCF_040689265.1). Taxonomy (NCBI): domain Bacteria; kingdom Bacillati; phylum Actinomycetota; class Actinomycetes; order Kitasatosporales; family Streptomycetaceae; genus Streptomyces; species Streptomyces sp. NPDC052012. Next base: position 280,265 of record NZ_JBFAXA010000005.1, on the reverse strand, counting down.
ACGGCTCGAGGACACCCGCGCGCTGCTCACCCGGATCCGTGCGGGCGCGGTCGACGAGGACGACACCGACCCGGTCGCCGTCGCCCTCGCGCACGCCGCCGGACACTTCCCGATCCCGCTCGGCGGACTCGACGAGCTCATCGACGGCGTCCAGATGGACGTACGCGGCCAGACGTACGAGACCTGGGACGACCTGAAGGTCTACTGCCGCTGTGTGGCCGGCGCCATCGGACGCCTCTCGCTCGGCGTGTTCGGCACCGAACCGGGGGCGCGCGGCGCCGAGCGCGCGCCCGAGTACGCCGACACGCTCGGTCTCGCGCTCCAGCTCACCAACATCCTGCGCGACGTCCGCGAGGACGCCGAGGGCGGGCGCACCTACCTGCCCGCGGACGACCTCGCCAAATTCGGCTGCTCGGCCGGGTTCAGCGGGCCACGGCCACCGGAGGGCTCCGACTTCGCGGGCCTCGTGCACTTCGAAGTGCGTCGGGCCCGCGCCCTTTTCGCCGAGGGCTACCGGCTGCTCCCGCTGCTCGACCGGCGCAGCGGCGCCTGCGTCGCCGCCATGGCCGGCATCTACCGACGCCTCCTCGACCGCATCGAACGCGACCCCGAGGCGGTGCTGCGCGGCCGGGTCTCGCTTCCCGGACGCGAGAAGGCCTACGTCGCCGTGCGCGGGCTGTCCGGCCTGGACGCCCGGCACGTCACCCGGCGGACCGTCAGGAGGCGCGCCTGATGGCCGCAGCGATCCCCGGTGACGCTCCCGGCGAAAAGCGGCGGGCAACCCTCCGCGGCGGGGGTGCGTCCCAGACTGAGACGGCCGGTCGTTCACGGTTCATCTACGGCCGCCGTCGGGGGGAGGGCGCACGATGACCCATGTCACGCGGCCCGGGGGGCCGCTCGCGGACGAACCGGCACCGGACGGGAGGCACGCCGTCGTGGTCGGCGGCGGGCTCGCCGGCGTCACCGCCGCGCTCGCGCTCGCCGACGCCGGGGTGCGCGTCACCCTGCTCGAAGGCCGCCCGAGACTCGGCGGACTCGCCTTCTCCTTCCGGCGCGGCGCCCTCACCGTGGACAACGGCCAGCACGTCTACCTGCGCTGCTGCACCGCCTACCGCTGGTTCCTCGACCGCATCGAGGGATCGGCGCTGGCACCGCTGCAGAACCGGCTCGACGTGCCCGTCGTCGACGTCACCAAGCCCGAGGGACGCAGGCTCGGCCGGCTGCGGCGCGACCCGCTGCCCGTACCGCTGCACCTGGGCCGGAGCCTCGCCACGTACCCGCATCTCCCGCTCGCCGACCGGGCGAAGGTGGGCCGGGCCGCGCTCGCGCTCAAGGGGCTCGACCTGGCCGATCCGGCGCTGGACACCCAGGACTTCGGCAGCTGGCTCACCGCGCACGGACAGTCCGCGCGAGCCGTCGAGGCCCTGTGGGACCTGGTCGGGGTCGCCACCCTCAACGCGGTCGCCTCCGACGCCTCCCTGGCGCTCGCCGCGATGGTGTTCAAGACCGGTCTGCTGTCCGACCCGGGCGCGGCCGACATCGGCTGGGCGCGCGTACCCCTGGGCGAGCTGCACGACCGGCTGGCCCGCAAGGCGCTCGACTCCGCGGGCGTGCGCACCGAGGTCCGTACACGCGTCACCTCCCTCTCACAGAACGGGAACGGGAGGTGGAGCGTCCAGGTTCCCGGCGAGACGCTCGACGCGGACACCGTCGTCCTCGCCGTACCCCAGCGCGAGGCGTACGAACTGCTGCCCGCCGGAGCGCTCGACGCCCCCGAACGGCTGCTGGACATCGGCACCGCGCCGATCCTCAACATCCACGTCGTCTACGACCGCAAGGTGCTCGCCCGCCCCTTCCTCGCGGCCCTCGGCACCCCCGTCCAGTGGGTCTTCGACCGCACCGACGCCTCCGGTCTGACGCAGGGCCAGTACCTGGCGCTGTCGCAGTCGGTGGCCCACGACGAGATCGACGAACCGGTGGCCGTGCTGCGCGAGCGGTATCTGCCCGAGCTCGAGCGGCTGCTGCCGCGCACGCGCGGCGCCGAGGTGCTGGACTTCTTCGTCACCCGGGAGCGCACCGCCACGTTCGCTCCCGCCCCCGGCGTCGGGCGGCTGCGGCCCGGCGCCCGCACCGAGGCACCCGGCCTGTACCTGGCCGGAGCGTGGACCGCCACCGGGTGGCCCGCGACCATGGAGAGTGCGGTCCGCAGCGGTGTCGGCGCGGCGGACGCCGCGCTGAGCGCCCTGGGCCGGCCCCGCCCCCGTCACCTCTTCGAGATCCAGGAGGCGGCGTGATGCTCGATCAGAGCGGCGCGGCAGACCCCCGCACCCCCGGTACCGCGACAAGAGGAGAGACTGTGCCCACTGTGCCCCCGGCCCCGAAGGCCGACCGGAGGACCGCGGTGGACGTGTCCGCGCTGCTGGAGCGCGGCCGGACCCTGGCCACGCCGGTACTGCGGGCGGCCGTCGACCGTCTGGCCCCTCCCATGGACACCGTCGCCGCCTACCACTTCGGCTGGATCGACGCCCACGGCAGGCCCGCGGACGGCGACGGCGGAAAGGCCGTGCGCCCCGCGCTCGCCGTGCTGTCCGCCGAGGTCACCGGCGCCGCCCCGGAGACCGGCATCCCCGGCGCGGTCGCCGTCGAACTGGTCCACAACTTCTCCCTGCTGCACGACGACCTGATGGACGGCGACGAACAGCGCCGGCACCGCGACACCGTCTGGAAGGTGCACGGCCCCGCCCAGGCCATCCTGGTCGGCGACGCCCTGTTCGCGCTGGCGGGTGAGGTGCTGCTGGAGCTCGGCACCGTCGAGGCCGGCCGCGCCGCCCGCCGTCTGACCACCGCCACCCGCGCCCTGATCGACGGTCAGGCGCAGGACATCTCCTACGAGCACCGCGACCGCGTCAGCGTCGAGGAGTGCCTGGAGATGGAGGGCAACAAGACCGGCGCGCTGCTCGCCTGCGCCAGCTCCATCGGCGCCGTGCTCGGCGGCGCGGACGACCGCACCGCCGACGCGCTGGAGAAGTACGGCTACCACCTCGGCCTCGCCTTCCAGGCCGTCGACGACCTCCTCGGCATCTGGGGAGACCCCGAGGCCACCGGGAAGCAGACCTGGAGCGATCTGCGTCAGCGCAAGAAGTCCCTCCCCGTCGTCGCCGCCCTCGCGGCCGACGGGCCCGCCGCCCACCGGCTCGGCGAGCTCCTCGCCGCCGACGCCAAGAGCAGCGACTTCGAGAACTTCTCCGAGGAGGAGTTCGCGGCCCGCGCCGCGCTCATCGAGCAGGCGGGCGGCCGCGAGTGGACCGCCGAAGAGGCACGCCGTCAGCACACCATCGCCATCGAGGCCCTCGACGCCGTGGACATGCCCGAGCAGGTGCGGGAGCGGTTCACGGCGCTCGCGGACTTCGTCGTCGTACGAAAGAGATGATCACTATCGGTCGAATAGCCCTCGCGTAGTCGCCGGCCGGTGGTGCGGGGAGCACGGCACCGGCCGACGGCGGACCCACAGCAGACGCACGCCTTGCAGGACTGCACGAAGGGGAAGCCATGACAGCGACGACCGACGGAAGCACCGGGGCGGCCCTGCCGTCCCGAGTAGCCGCGGCCAGCGACACCGACACCGACACCCCCGTGGCGGCCGGGGTACCCGAGGCAGCCGCCCGCGCCATGCGGCGCGCCACCGACTTCCTGCTGTCCCGCCAGGACGACCAGGGCTGGTGGAAGGGCGACCTCGAGACCAACGTCACGATGGACGCCGAGGACCTGCTGCTGCGTCAGTTCCTCGGCATCCGCGACGAGGACACCACCCGCGCCGCCGCCCTGTTCATCCGCGGAGAGCAGCGCGAGGACGGCACCTGGGCCACCTTCCACGGCGGCCCCGGCGAACTGTCCACCACCATCGAGGCGTACGTCGCCCTGCGCCTGGCCGGCGACGCACCCGACGCCCCGCACATGGCGAGAGCCGCCGCCTGGATCCGCGACCAGGGCGGCATCGCCGCCTCCCGGGTCTTCACCCGCATCTGGCTGGCCCTGTTCGGCTGGTGGAAGTGGGAGGACCTGCCCGAGCTCCCGCCCGAGCTGATCTGGTTCCCCACCTGGGTTCCGCTCAACATCTACGACTTCGGCTGCTGGGCCCGGCAGACCATCGTCCCGCTGACGATCGTCTCCGCCAAGCGGCCGGTGCGGCCCGCGCCGTTCCCGCTCGACGAGCTCCACACCGACCCGGCCGACCCCAACCCACCCCGGCCCCTGGCACCGGCAGGCACCTGGGACGGCGCCTTCCAGCGTCTCGACAAGGGCCTGCACGCCCTGCGCAGGGCCGTGCCGCGCCGGCTGCGCCGGGCGGCCATGAACACCGCCGCCCGCTGGATCATCGAACGCCAGGAGAACGACGGCTGCTGGGGCGGCATCCAGCCCCCGGCCGTCTACTCGATCATCGCGCTGCACCTGCTCGGCTACGACCTCAAGCACCCCGTGATGCGGGCCGGGCTGGAGTCCCTGGACCGCTTCGCCGTCTGGCGTGAGGACGGGGCCCGGATGATCGAGGCGTGTCAGTCCCCGGTGTGGGACACCTGCCTCGCCACCATCGCGCTCGCCGACGCGGGCCTGCCCGCCGACCACCCCCAGCTGGTCAAGGCCGCCGACTGGATGCTCGGGGAGCAGATCGTCCGGCCCGGCGACTGGTCCGTGCGGCGGCCTCATCTCCCGCCGGGCGGCTGGGCGTTCGAGTTCCACAACGACAACTACCCCGACATCGACGACACCGCCGAGGTGGTCCTCGCGCTGCGCCGGGTCGAGCACCACGACCCGGAACGCGTGGACAACGCCATCGGACGCGGGGTGCGCTGGAACCTCGGCATGCAGTCGAAGAACGGCGCCTGGGGCGCCTTCGACGTCGACAACACCAGCCCGTTCCCCAACCGGCTGCCGTTCTGCGACTTCGGCGAGGTCATCGACCCGCCGTCCGCCGACGTCACCGCGCACGTGGTCGAGATGCTCGCCGTCGAGGGCCTCGCCCACGACCCGCGCACCCGGCGCGGCATCCGCTGGCTGCTCGCCGAACAGGAGCCGGACGGCTCGTGGTTCGGACGCTGGGGCGTCAACTACATCTACGGCACCGGGTCTGTCGTCCCCGCCCTGACCGCCGCCGGGATCCCCGGCTCGCACCCGGCGATCCGGCGGGCCGTGGCCTGGCTGGAGTCGGTGCAGAACGACGACGGCGGCTGGGGCGAGGACCTGCGCTCCTACAAGGACGCCCGCGAGTGGTCCGGCCGGGGCGCCTCGACGGCCTCCCAGACGGCGTGGGCGCTGATGGCGCTGCTCGCGGCCGGCGAGCGGGAGTCCAAGGCCGTCGAACGCGGCATCGAATGGCTGGCGGCCACCCAGCGCGAGGACGGCTCCTGGGACGAGCCGTACTTCACCGGCACCGGCTTCCCCTGGGACTTCTCCATCAACTACCACCTCTACCGGCAGGTCTTCCCGCTGACCGCGCTCGGCCGGTACGTCCACGGCGACCCCTTCGCGAAGAAGCCGGCCGCACGGGAGGGCGCCGCGGAGCAACAGCCGCTCGCCGAGGCGAAGGGGAGCTGATGACCGCCCAGCCCGTCTCCGCGCCGCTGCTGATCGCCTGCGCGCTCGGCATCGAGCAGTTCGCCCTGCGCGTGAGCGAGCGCGGCGGCGCGGGCGGGCCGGTCACCGTGCTGCGGACCGGGATGGGGCCGGCGGCCGCCGAGCGGTCCGTCACCCGGGTGCTCGCCCACCCCTCCCTGCGCCAGGCCGCGGTGCTCGCCACCGGGTTCTGCGCGGGGCTCGCCCCCGGCATGCACCCCGGTGACCTGGTGGTCGCCGAGGAGACCCGGGACCCGCGCGGCAGCGTGCCGTGCGTGGGGACCGAGCTGCTCGTCAAGGAGCTGGTGCGCGCCGTGCCCGGACGCACCGTCCACACCGGGCCGCTCACCGGCTCCGACCATGTCGTCCGCGGTCACGAACGGTCCGATCTGCTCGCCACCGGCGCGATCGCGGTCGACATGGAATCGGCGGCCACGCTGCTGAGCGCCGTGCGCACGGGCGCGCGCCCGGTTGCGGCCGTCCGGGTGGTCGTGGACGCTCCAGAACATGAACTCGTCCGGATCGGCACGGTGCGCGGTGGAATATCGGCTTTCCGTGTTCTTCGTTCCGTACTCCCGGCTTTCTATGAATGGCACCGTTCCTTGCTGCTCCCCAGGAGGTGAGCCAGATGGCCATGCCGCTGCGCCAGTCCATCAAGGTCGCTACTTACTTGGCCGAACAGAAGCTCCGCCGGAGGGACAAGTTTCCGCTCATCGTCGAGCTGGAACCGCTCTTCGCCTGCAACCTCAAGTGCGAGGGCTGCGGCAAGATCCAGCACCCCGCCGGAGTGCTCAAACAGCGCATGCCGGTCGCCCAGGCCGTCGGGGCGGTGCTGGAGTCCGGTGCGCCGATGGTGTCGATCGCCGGCGGGGAGCCGCTGATGCACCCGCAGATCGACGAGATCGTGCGCCAACTGGTGGCCAGGAAGAAGTACGTCTTCCTGTGCACCAACGCCATGCTGCTGCGCAAGAAGATGGACAAGTTCACCCCGTCCCCGTACTTCGCGTTCGCCGTGCACATCGACGGGCTGCGCGAGCGGCACGACGAGTCGGTCGCCAAGGAGGGCGTGTTCGACGAGGCGGTGGCGGCCATCAAGGAGGCCAAGCGGCGCGGCTTCCGCGTCACCACCAACTCCACCTTCTTCAACACCGACACCCCGCAGACCGTCATCGAGGTGCTCAACTACCTCAACGACGACCTCCAGGTCGACGAGATGATGATCTCGCCCGCCTACGCCTACGAGAAGGCCCCCGACCAGGAGCACTTCCTGGGCGTGGAGCAGACCCGGGAGCTGTTCAAGAAGGCCTTCGCGGGCGGCAACCGGCGCCGCTGGCGGCTGAACCACTCGCCGCTGTTCCTCGACTTCCTCGAGGGCAAGGTCGACTTCCCGTGCACCGCCTGGGCCATCCCCAACTACTCCCTCTTCGGCTGGCAGCGCCCCTGCTACCTGATGAGCGACGGCTATGTGCCGACGTACCGGGAGCTGATCGAGGAGACCGACTGGGACAAGTACGGTCGCGGCAAGGACCCGCGCTGCGCCAACTGCATGGCCCACTGCGGCTACGAGCCGACCGCCGTCCTCGCCACCATGGGGTCCCTGAAGGAGTCGCTGCGCGCCATGCGCGAGACGGTCTCGGGGGGCGCCGGCGGTGCCGGCTCCTCCGGCGGCAAGGGGTGACGTGATGACCGCTGTCCCGCTCGGCGTGCCGTCCGTTCCGACCAGGCTCGCCGAGCGCCGGCGGAGCCGGCAGATCCAGGTCGGATCCGTGGCGGTCGGCGGAGACGCCCCCGTCTCGGTCCAGTCGATGACCACGACCCGCACGTCCGACATCGGCGCCACCCTCCAGCAGATCGCGGAGCTGACCGCGTCCGGCTGCCAGATCGTCCGCGTGGCGTGCCCCACCCAGGACGACGCGGACGCACTGGCGACGATCGCCCGCAAGTCGCAGATCCCGGTGATCGCGGACATCCATTTCCAGCCGAAGTACGTGTTCGCCGCGATCGAGGCGGGCTGCGCGGCGGTGCGCGTGAACCCGGGCAACATCAAGAAGTTCGACGACCAGGTCAAGGAGATCGCCAAGGCGGCGAAGGACCACGGCACCCCGATCCGCATCGGTGTGAACGCCGGCTCGCTGGACAAGCGCCTGCTGCAGAAGTACGGCAAGGCCACCCCCGAGGCCCTGGTCGAGTCCGCTCTCTGGGAGGCGTCCCTCTTCGAGGAGCACGACTTCCGGGACATCAAGATCTCGGTGAAGCACAACGATCCGGTGGTGATGATCGAGGCGTACCGGCAGCTCGCCGCCCAGTGTGACTACCCCCTGCACCTCGGCGTGACCGAGGCGGGCCCGGCGTTCCAGGGCACGATCAAGTCGGCGGTCGCCTTCGGCGCCCTGCTCTCCCAGGGCATCGGCGACACCATCCGCGTCTCCCTGTCCGCGCCGCCCGCCGAGGAGGTCAAGGTCGGCATCCAGATCCTCCAGTCGCTCGGGCTGAGGGAACGACGGCTGGAGATCGTCTCCTGCCCGTCCTGCGGACGTGCCCAGGTCGACGTCTACAAGCTCGCCGAGGAGGTCACGGCCGGTCTGGAGGGCATGGAGGTGCCGCTGCGGGTGGCGGTGATGGGCTGCGTCGTCAACGGGCCCGGCGAGGCGCGGGAGGCGGACCTGGGCGTCGCCTCCGGCAACGGCAAGGGCCAGATCTTCGTCAAGGGCGAGGTCGTCAAGACCGTCCCCGAGTCCAAGATCGTCGAGACGCTGATCGAAGAGGCGATGAGGATCGCCGAGCAGATGGAGAAGGACGGCGCCGCGGCGGGGGAGCCGGCCGTCACCGTGAGCTGAACAGCACGGAAGTGAAGGGGGCCCGAGCGTGACGATCCTGGAGAGCATCCGGCAACCGCGCGACCTGAAGGCGCTGTCCGAGGGGGAACTCGTCGAACTGTCCCACGAGATCCGGGAGTTCCTGGTGAACGCGGTCGCGAGGACCGGCGGACACCTCGGGCCCAACCTGGGGGTGGTGGAACTCACCGTCGCCCTGCACCGGGTCTTCGAGTCACCGGTGGACCGCATCCTGTGGGACACCGGCCACCAGAGCTACGTCCACAAGCTGCTGACCGGGCGTCAGGACTTCTCCAAGCTGCGCGGCAAGGGCGGCCTGTCCGGCTATCCCTCGCGTGAGGAGTCCGAGCACGACATCATCGAGAACAGCCACGCGTCCACGGCCCTCGGCTGGGCCGACGGTCTCGCCAAGGCCCGCGACGTGCAGGGGGAGGAGGGCCATGTCGTCGCGGTGATCGGCGACGGCGCGCTGACCGGCGGCATGGCCTGGGAGGCACTGAACAACATCGCCGCCGCCAAGGACCGGCCCCTGATCATCGTCGTCAACGACAACGAGCGCTCCTACGCGCCCACCATCGGCGGCCTCGCCAACCACCTCGCGACCCTGCGCACCACCGACGGCTACGAGCGCATGCTGGCCTGGGGCAAGGACGTTCTGCAGCGCACCCCCGTCGTCGGCAACACGGTCTACGAGGCGCTGCACGGCGCGAAGAAGGGGTTCAAGGACGCCTTCGCGCCGCAGGGTCTCTTCGAGGACCTGGGACTGAAGTACGTGGGCCCGATCGACGGGCACGACATCAAGGCCGTGGAGTCCGCGCTGCGCCGCGCCAAACGCTTCCACGGTCCCGTCCTGGTCCACTGCCTCACCGAGAAGGGCCGCGGCTACGAGCCCGCCCTCGCCCACGAGGAGGACCACTTCCACACCGTCGGCGTGATGGACCCCCTCACCTGCGCCCCGCTCGCCCCGTCCGGCGGCCCCTCGTGGACGTCGGTGTTCGGCGAGGAGATCGTGCGGATCGGGGAGGAGCGCGAGGACGTGGTGGCGATCACCGCCGCCATGCTGCATCCCGTGGGTCTCGGCGCGTTCGCCGAGCGGTTCCCGGACCGGGTGTGGGACGTCGGCATCGCCGAGCAGCACGCGGCGGTGTCCGCGGCGGGCCTGGCGACGGGCGGGCTGCATCCGGTCGTCGCCGTGTACGCCACGTTCCTCAACCGCGCCTTCGACCAGCTGCTGATGGACGTGGCGCTGCACCGCTGCGGGGTCACCTTCGTCCTGGACCGGGCCGGGGTCACCGGTGTCGACGGACCCTCGCACAACGGCATGTGGGACATGTCGGTCCTCCAGGTCGTCCCCGGCCTGCGCATCGCCGCGCCCCGCGATGCCGACCAGTTGCGCGCCCAGCTGCGGGAGGCGGTCGCCGTCGACGACGCGCCGACCCTGCTGCGCTTCCCGAAGGAGTCCGTCGGCCCCGCGATCCCGGCGCTCGACCGGGTCGGCGGCATGGACGTGCTGCACCGGGCGGACGATCCGCAGGTGCTGCTGGTCGCGGTCGGCGTGATGGCGCCCGTCTGCCTCCAGGCCGCCGAGCTGCTTGAAGCCCGCGGCATCGGCTGCACCGTGGTCGATCCCCGCTGGGTCAAGCCCGTCGACCCCGCACTGCCCGAACTGGCCGCACAGCACCGGCTGGTGGCGGTCGTCGAGGACAACAGCCGTGCGGCGGGCGTCGGTTCGGCGGTGGCGCTGGCGCTGGGCGACGCCGAGGTCGACGTGCCCGTACGGCGCTTCGGCATCCCGGAGCAGTTCCTCGCGCACGCCAAGCGGGGCGAGGTGCTCGCCGACATCGGTCTGACGCCCGTCGAGGTCGCCGGACGGATCAGCGCGAGCCTCGCCGTGAAGGAAGAACTGTCCGAGCCAGCACTGGACCGACCGGTCCACCGGGACCGACAGGAGCACCAGTCATGACCACCGCGGAGTCCGCGTCTCAGCCGTCGCAGACCGGGGAGTTCGACCTCGGCGCGCTGCTGGCCGAGCGTGGCGCCGAGCGCTACGAGCTGCACAGCAGGTACCTCAACCACCAGCTGCCGCGCATGCTGCACACGATCGGCTTCGACAAGGTGTACGAGCGTGCCGAGGGTGCCTACTTCTTCGACGCGGACGGCAACGACTACCTGGACATGCTCGCCGGGTTCGGGGTGATGGGCCTGGGCCGCCACCACCCCGTGGTCCGCAAGGCGCTGCACGACGTCCTGGACCTGAACCTCGCCGACCTCACCCGCTTCGACTGCCAGCCGCTGCCCGGCCTGCTGGCCGAGAAGCTGCTCGCGCACAGCCCGCACCTGGACCGCGTCTTCTTCGGCAACAGCGGTACGGAGGCCGTCGAGGGCGCGCTGAAGTTCGCCCGGTACGTCACCGGCCGGCCGCGCGTGCTGTACTGCGCGCACGCCTTCCACGGCCTGACCACCGGCTCCCTGTCGGTCAACGGCGAGTCCGGTTTCCGGGACGGCTTCGCCCCGCTGCTGCCGGACACGGCCGTACCGCTCGGTGATCTCGACGCCCTGGAGCGGGAGCTGAGGAAGGGGGACGTCGCCGCCCTGATCGTCGAGCCGATCCAGGGCAAGGGCGTGCACGAGGCGCCGCCCGGCTATCTGCGGGCCGCGCAGGAGCTGCTGCACCGGCACAAGGCGCTGCTGATCGCCGACGAGGTGCAGACCGGGCTCGGACGGACCGGCGACTTCTACGCCTACCAGCACGAGGAGGGCGTCGAGCCCGACCTGGTGTGCGTGGCCAAGGCGCTCTCCGGCGGATATGTGCCGGTGGGGGCCACGATCGGCAAGGACTGGATCTTCAGGAAGGTCTACTCGTCGATGGACCGGGTGCTGGTCCACTCGGCCAGCTTCGGAGCCAACGCGCAGGCCATGGCGGCGGGCCTCGCGGTGCTGTCGGTCATGGAGAACGAGCAGATCGTGGCGGGCGTCCGCGCCACCGGCGAGCTGCTGAGATCCCGGCTGGCGGCGCTGAAGGACAAGTACGAGCTGCTCGCCGACGTGCGGGGCCGGGGCCTGATGATCGGCATCGAGTTCGGCCGGCCCCGCTCGCTGAAGCTGCGCGGACGCTGGACCATGCTCCAGGCCGCCCGCAAGGGACTCTTCGCACAGATGGTGGTCGTACCGCTGCTGCAGCGGCACCGGATCCTCACCCAGGTCTCCGGGGACCACATGGAGGTGATCAAGCTGATCCCGCCGCTGATCATCGGTGAGCGGGAGGTGGACCGGTTCGTGGACGCCTTCAGCGCGGTGATGGACGACGCGCACGACGGTGGGGGGCTGGTGTGGGACTTCGGCAAGACGCTGGTGAAGCAGGCGGTCGCCCACCGGTGAGGAGGCTTCCGCGCTTTGCCTGTGAGGCAAGAAATTTGCCTGCTGGGTAAGACCTCCGGCTGAATGGAGGCATGAGCTCCTCCGAGACGGGGCCGTCGGCCGAGCCGGCCGGCGCCCTGCTCGTGGTCGCGCCGCAGCTCCGGGCACTGCGGCGCCGGGCCTCCCTGACGCTGGAGGCCGCGGCCCGCGACGCGGGCCTGTCGCCCGCCCACCTCTCCCGCCTGGAGACCGGGCAGCGCCAGCCCTCGCTGCCGATGCTGCTCTCCCTCGCCCGGATCTACGGTACGACGGTCTCCGAGCTGCTCGGTGAGACGGCCGCCGACCGGGACGCCGTGGTGCGCGCCGACGACATGGAGCCCACCGCCGCCGGCGGCTGGACGTACTGGCAGGCCGGTGCGTCCGGGCGCGGCATGCAGGCCCTGCGGGTGCGGGTGCCGCACGGCTCCCAGGGCGACATCGTGCGCGTCCACCCCGGCGAGGAGTGGCTGTACGTCCTCGAGGGACGGCTGCGGCTGCGCCTCGGGGACACCCTGCACCGGCTCGGCCCGGGGGACAGCGCGCACTTCGACTCGCTCACCCCGCACCGGATCGCGGCCGAGGATCCCGCCGGGGTCGAGCTGCTGTTCGTCCACACCCTGCTGCAGAGTCCCACGGCCGCGCTGTGCCTGGGCCCGACCCCTGGAGAAGCGCGATGACCGGCAAGGACGTGCAGAACGTGAACGACGCGAACGACGCGAAGAACACGCGGGACATGGAGGAGAAGTTCCCCCGCGCGCTGTGGGTGAGGCTGTTCATCTACATCGCGGTGGGGCACGTCTTCGCGGCGTTCGTCTATCTGCTGTTCGAGGTCGGCGCCAAGTAGCCGCACGCCAGTCCCGGCCGGCTCAGTCGAGCAGGCGTTCGCGCAGGCGCTCCCGGTGCTCGGGGGTGAGCCCGAGCGCCGTCTCCAGGTAGGTGTCCACGTCGCCCCAGGTCTCCTCGATCGTCTCCAGGGCGGCCGACAGGTACTCGGCGCGGGCGTCGAAGAGGGGGCTGAGCAGCTCCATCACCTCGGGGGAGTAGGCCGCGGGGGCGTCACTGCTGCGGCGCACCTTGTAGCGGCGGTGCTTGGCGTTGGACTTCAGGTAGTCCTCGAAGATCGCGTCCCGCTCGACGCCCAGCGCGAGCAGCGTCACCGCCACGGACAGTCCCGCGCGGTCCTTGCCCGCCGCGCAGTGCATCAGCGCAGGGACGCTGTCCTCGGCGAGGGAGTGCAGCACCTGGGAGTGCTCCGCGGTGCGCGTCTTGATGGTGGTGCGGTAGGAGGCGATCATCCGGGCCGCGCCCTTGCCGTCCGCGAGGATCTCGCGCAGCTGGTCCAGGTTGCCGTCGCGGACCATCTTCCAGAACTCGGCGCCGTCGGCCGGGTCGCTCAGCGGCAGGTTCACATTGCGCACGCCCGGCAGCTCGACGTCCGGCCCCTCCAGCTTCTGGTCGGCCGCGTTGCGGAAGTCGAAGATCGTGTGCAGTCCCAGCGAGGACAGGAAGGCCGCGTCCTCGGCGGTCGCGTGAGCGAGATGGCCGCTGCGGAACAGCACCCCGTGCCGGACGCGCCGGCCGTCCACGGTCGGCAGTCCACCCACATCGCGGAAGTTGCGCACTCCGGCCAGCTCGGGCTCGGTCGACGGGACGTGCTGCGTCACAGGGGCTCCTCCCACTCGGCGCCGCCGCGCGGCTCGACGGCGGGCTCGTGTCGACGATACGACATGGCTGCCCCGGGCAACGAGGAGGAGCGAACACCCCGAAACGGGCGAATTCGCATCAAGTGTCCGGGTGGATGAGTCGAGGATCCGGCGCTCCGGTGAACCGCCGGCGATTCGGTGGCTAAGGAGAGTAATAAGGCGTTCTGTCCGATTAGGGACCTTCGCCATAACGTGCCCCGAAAGAAAGGGAGATGGGGATGGGGCGCGTGAGCATCGTCATATTCGTGACGATGTGTTGTCGCCATGTTCACGTAATTCCAGCGACTGACAAGGGAATTCAGGGCTCGCGGGGAATGCGGCGCGACGCTCGGTGACGGCATTTGTTCCCGTGGATCACGGAAAAACGGCTTGGTAGGGAACCTCGTGCTTGTCCCTTTGCGTCGCGGTCGCTTACGTTCCACACCGATCCGGACGGACGCCTAATCCTGCCGCCGCCCGGAGCCCGCACACACACTGACCCGTGTTCGGCAGGAGCGGGGGACCCACAGGTACGACTGCCTGGGCCGGTCTCCGGAACAGGCTTGGGGTTAAGTCGCGTTGACACGCGGCCGGGCATCTCCAGCCCGAACCCGACAGCTCACCTCGCAGGCGCCGGAGAGGAATTCGTCATGCCCGCGAAGGGTAAGCACCGCCGTCCCAGGACGCTTCGTTTCACCCGTTCCATCGCCGTCGCCGGAACCGGTGGCGCCGCACTCGCATTGCCGCTTCTCGGTGCCACCGGTGCCCACGCCGCCGCCCCGCAGACGGCTCCGGAAAAGGCCGTTCAGTCCCTTTCCGTCGCCGGCAAGAAGGCCGACGCCAAGGAGAAGGGCGAGGGCCGCACCTACACCGTGAAGGCCGGCGACTACCTCGCCAAGATCGCCGAGACCGAGGACGTCGACGGCGGCTGGAAGAAGCTGTACGCCGACAACCGCGAGGCCGTCGGTGAGGACCCGTCGCTCATCCACCCGGGCCTGAAGCTCGCGATCGACGGCGAGGCCGCCAAGAGCGCCCCGAAGAAGTCGTCCTCCTCGCAGGCGCCCGCCGCCCCGAAGGCGCCCGCCAAGCCGGAGTCGCAGCCGTCGAAGGCCGCGCAGCCCGCCGAGCAGTCCGCCGCGAAGACGACCACCGCCGACCGGGCCGCCACCACCTCCGCCTACAGCGCCCCCGTGTCCGGCGCCGTCGGCACCGGCTACAAGGTGGCCGGCAGCATGTGGTCCAGCGGCTACCACACCGGCGTCGACTTCAGCGTCCCGACCGGCACCTCCCTCAAGTCCGTCGGCGCGGGTACCGTCGTCTCCGCCGGCTGGGCCGGTGCGTACGGCAACCAGGTCGTCATCAAGCTCAACGACGGCTACTACGCCCAGTACGCCCACCTGTCCTCGCTGTCCGTCTCCGCCGGCCAGACCGTGACCGCCGGGCAGCAGGTCGGCCTCTCCGGCTCGACCGGCAACTCGACCGGCCCGCACCTGCACTTCGAGATCCGCACCACGCCGAGCTACGGCTCCGACGTGGACCCGGTCTCCTACCTGCGCTCCAAGGGCGTCTCCCTCGGCTGACCCCCCCCGAGGCGACCTGCCTGACACGCCGCCGACGGCCGGACCCGATCCCCGGGTCCGGCCGTCGGTGTGTCCGGGGGCGTATTCCTGAGTTGGCCAATTCTTTGAGAGTGGCTTATCTCACCGACCGTCAACCCCTGCCTACGGTCGCGTAGGTCACATTCAAAGGTGAATCATGAGGGGCTGTGGCAGACGATTCGAAGAGTGACAGCGCAACAGAGATCGGGTCGTACGTGGCGGTGGGGGACAGCTTCACCGAGGGTGTCGGGGATCCCGGCCCCGACGGGGCGTTCGTCGGCTGGGCCGACCGGTTCGCCGTACTCCTCGCCGACCGCCGGCCCGAAGGTGACTTCCAATACACGAATCTCGCCGTGCGCGGCAAACTGCTCGACCAGATCGTCGCGGACCAGGTGCCCCGGGCTCTGGAACTCGCCCCCGATCTGGTCTCGTTCTGCGCCGGCGGCAACGACATCCTGCGGCCGGGCACGGATCCGGACGAGGTGGCCGAGCGTTTCGAGCGCGCGGTCGCGGAGCTGGCCGCGGTGGCCGGGACGGTGATGGTGACGACCGGGTTCGACACCCGTGGCGTGCCACTGCTCAAGCATCTGCGGGGCAAGATCGCCACGTACAACGGGCATGTGCGGGCGATCGCCGACCGGTACGGGTGCCCGGTGCTCGACCTGTGGTCGCTGAGGAGCGTGCAGGACCGCAGGGCGTGGGACACGGACCGGCTGCATCTTTCGCCCGAGGGGCACACGCGCGTGGCGCTGCGGGCCGGCCAGGTGCTGGGGCTCGACGTGCCGGCGGATCCGGAGCAGCCGTGGCCGCCGCTGCCGCCGCGGGGAACGCTGGAGGTGCGGCGGGACGACGTGCACTGGGCGCGCGAGTATCTGGTGCCGTGGATCGGGCGGCGGCTGCGCGGGGAGTCGTCCGGGGACCATGTGACGGCGAAGGGCGCTCTGTCGCCGCAGGACATCCGGACCCGGATCGGGGCGGTGGCCTGAGCGCTGGTTGCGGCGCGGGGAGGGCGGGGCGGCCGGGCGGATCGTGCGGCCCGGGATTGCTGGTGGCCGTGATGTCCGACAGGCGGAGCTGCCACGCCGCCCTCGCCGCGGCGGGCGCACCCGTGCCCGACTCGCCCACGTCGGGGGCACGGTTCGGGCCCGCTTCCCCGGCTCTCGACTTCGTTCGAGTGGCGCCCCCGTCGCCCGGCAGCGCGATTGCCCGCGGGATCGGCGGCCCCGTCGGCCGCGGTTACGGGACGGGCATGGTCAGTTCGCGGGTCAGGGCCTCGTCGACCCATGCCCTGGCCCGGGATCTCGGGATCGTGCCCCTGTAGGACGTCAGTTGGACTGCCAGGCCGTCCAGCAGGGCCGTCAGGCGCCGGGCCGTCGCCGCGGGGTCGGGGCAGGTGAACTCGCCCGCCTTCACGCCCTCCGTGATGACCTCGGTCAGCGCGGCCTTCCACTGGAGGTCCAGGTCCCGCGCCACCTCCCGCAGGGCCGGGTCGCGCAGGGACACCGCCCAGCCCTCGATCCACAGGCGCCAGCCCTTCGCCTGGCCCGTGGGCGCGTACCAGCGCACGGCCGCACGCAGCCTGCGCAGTGCCGTCGTGCGGCGGCTCAGCAGCTTGCGCAGATGGGCCAGATCTCCCTCGGCGGCGTGCGCGAACGCGGCGGCGACCAGCTTCTCCTTCGTCGCGAAGTGGTACAGCACCAGCGCGTTGCTGACCCCGAGCGCCGAGGCGACGTCGGAGATCCGGACCGCGGCCACACCCCGTTCCTCGATCTGCTCGATGGCGGCCCGCAGCATCTCCTCCCGCCGCTCCGCCACGCTCAACCGCACCCTCGTCACGGCGGTCACCCTAGCCCGTACATGTCATGACGAGGGACTCCCGTACCGGCCGATCGGCACCGCGCTGTCGGACCGGCCCCACATAATGGAATGCCTGACCGACTCCTGGAGGTACCGTGGCCGGATTCCGTTCCCAGAGCTCCGGGCTCCGCGGCCTTCGGCCCCCGGCCTTCGGCGCGGACCCCAGCGGTGAGCGCATGGCGCGCATCCGCAGATCCCCGCACTTCAAGGACGGTGTGTTCGTCAATCCCGGCGGCCCCGCGCGGACCCGTCCCTCGGGCTCGTCCCTGGATCTGGCGAAGGTCTTCCTCGACAAGGAGACCCGGACCCGCCGCGCCCCCCGCGGCCCGGTGCCGGTGCACCCCACGACCCTCGCCGACATCTCCCGCCCGCCGGCCACCGGCCTGCGTCTGACCTGGATGGGCCACTCCAGCGTGCTCGCCGAGATCGACGGGCAGCGGGTGCTGTTCGACCCGGTGTGGGGCGAGCGCTGCTCACCGTTCCCCTTCGTCGGGCCCAAGCGGCTGCATCCGGTGCCGCTGCCGCTGGCCGCGCTCGGCCCGGTCGACGTCGTCGTGATCTCGCACGACCACTACGACCACCTCGACCTGCCCACCATCAAGGCACTGGCCGGCACGGACACGCTGTTCGCCGTGCCGCTCGGGGTCGGGGCGCATCTGGAGCACTGGGGCGTGTCCGAAGGGCGGCTGCGCGAACTGGACTGGCACGAGGCGACCCAGGTCGGCGGACTCACCCTCACGGCCACCCCCGCCCGGCACTTCTGCGGCCGGGGCCTGCGCAACACCCAGCACACCCTGTGGGCGTCCTGGGCCGTCGCGGGCGAGGAGCACCGCGTGTACCACAGCGGCGACACCGGCTACTTCGACGGCTTCCAGGAGATAGGCGCCGACCACGGCCCCTTCGACGCGACGATGATCCAGCTCGGCGCCTACTCGGAGTTCTGGCCCGACATCCACATGACGCCCGAGGAGGCGCTGCGCGCGCATCTCGACCTGCAGGGCGGGCAGCCGGGCGGAGTGCTCCTGCCGATCCACTGGGGCACGTTCAATCTGGCCCCGCACGCATGGGCGGAGCCGGGGGAGTGGACCAAGGACGCGGCGGAGTCCGCAGGCCAGGCGGTGGCGTTCCCCCGGCCCGGCGAGCCTTTCGAACCCGCGGGCAAGCTGCCCTCGGACCCGTGGTGGCGTGCGGTGACCGCTCCGATCGCGCGCCCGTGGCGGCGTCCACGGGGCGCGGCGGGTGTGGCGGACACGAGCAGGGACGATCTCCACCTGGCCGGTGAGCGGTGACATCGGCCGGGGACGAGACGTACTCGGGGAGGTAGTCCGGATACGGCTGTCGTGGCGGCGGACGGGGGGCTCGCGTGTCTACTGGACGCGGCCCTCGGTCTCCTCCTCTTCTTCCTCCTCGTCGGGCAGGTGGACGTCGTCGACGGCGATGTTCACCTCGACGACCTCCAGGCCCGTCATGCGTTCCACGGCCGTGATGATGTTGCTGCGGACGTCGCCGGCGACGTCCATGACGGACACGCCGTACTCCACGACCACGTCGAGGTCCACGGCGGCCTGGCGCTCGCCGACCTCGACGCTCACACCCCGTGTCACGCTGGGGCGTCCGCGCGGCACCCGGTCGCGCACGGCTCCGAAGGTGCGGGTCATCCCGGCGCCCAGGCTGTGAATGCCCGGTACCTCGCGGGCGGCCATGCCCGCGATCTTCTCCACCACGCTGTCGGCGATGGTCGTGCGCCCGCGCTTCTCCGGCGCGGTGCTGGGCCGGCTCTCGGATGCCGCGGGGCGGCTGAGGGTGTCGGACATGAGGACCTCCCGGAGGTGTCCGTGCGCGCACCGGGGTGGTGCCCGCCTATGGATGGGACACATCGCGACGCGGTTCCTCACGGCACTTGTGTAACGGGAGTCACATAAAATGGGTGGGTGCGTGCGGACGCCGGGGCGACAGCCCCTGGCACCAGGTCGGAGGCCGGTGGCGGCCGGACCGGCCTGCTGCCTCCACGGCCGCCCCCACCCGCCGCGGTGCGGCCGCGGAAGCCCGCCCTGTCGGCGACACCCGACCGCGTGCTGGCTGTCCGCGCCTCCGAAGGGGACGACGACGCGTTCGCCGTCCTGGTACGCCGGCACAGCCGCCCGCTGCTCGCACTCGCCCGTCGCCTGCTCGGCAGCCAGGCCGACGCCGAGGACGTCGTCCAGGACGCGTTTCTCAGCGCCTGGCGGCGGCTGCCGGAGTTCCGCCACAGTGCTTCCTTCGGCACGTGGATGTACCGCATCGTCACGAATCGCTGTCTCAACACCCTGCGCCGCCCCCGTGCCGTCCCCCTGGACAAGGTTCCCGAGCCCGTTGCCCACGACGCGTCCGCCTCACCCGCCTCCGCCGCCGAGACGGACGCGGCCACGGCCGCGCTGCTGCAGGCACTCCGCGCTCTCCACCCCGATCTGCGGGCCTGCTGGGTCCTGCGGGAACTCCACGGCCTGCACTACCAGGAGATCGCCCATGTGACGGGGAC
Source organism: Streptomyces sp. NPDC052012 (assembly GCF_040689265.1). NCBI lineage: Bacteria > Bacillati > Actinomycetota > Actinomycetes > Kitasatosporales > Streptomycetaceae > Streptomyces > Streptomyces sp. NPDC052012. Next base: position 260,770 of record NZ_JBFAXA010000005.1, on the reverse strand, counting down.
CAGCGAACAGACGGTGCGCGGGAGGCTCTTCCGCGCACGACGCGCTCTGCAGGAGGCGATGCGCCCATGGCGCTAGACGACCCGCCCCCCGTCTCCGGCGAAGCGGCCCATGGGGGCCGGCCGGTCGGCGCTCGGCCGCTTCCCGCGTCGCGGGTACCGGTCGGCGACGAGTATCTGCCCTGCGGGCGATCCCTCAGCCGCGCCTGGGAACTGATGCGCGACAGCGAGGTGCCGGACCCGCACGCCACTCACTGCCCGCACTGTCAGCAGGCCGTCGAAGGGCTGGCCGCCCTGGACCCGGCCGCCCACGCCCTGCGCGCCGGGGACCTCTCGGACAGTCGCGGCCTCGCCGACAGTCGCAACCTGGCCGACCGGGTCATGAGCGCCGTACGCGCGGAGGTCCGTCTCGGCAGGCTGCTGCCGTTGGACGACCCCGCCGAGGACCTGTGGATCGCTGAGCGTGCCGCCGCGCGAGCACTGCGTCGCGCCGCTGACGGCGTCCCCGGTGTCCGAGCCGCCGGCTGCCGTCTCAGGCCCGTGGGCGACGGTACCGCCGTCCACGTCGGCATGACCCTGGCCAGCACGCTCGACCAGCCTCTGCCCGACCGGGCTGCCGAGGTGCGGCGCGCAGTCCTGCACGCCGCCGAGCACGAGCTGGGCCTCGCGGTCACCGGCGTCGACCTGAGGATCGACGCGTTGTGGGACCCTCCCGGCACACTCGGTGACAGTCAGCCTGAACGGAGGGACCAGTGGTGGCCCGACGACCCCCACGACGCGGTCGCCGGCCCCGCCGAGACCGCGGAGACGATCCGGCGGGCCGAGTGGAGCGAAGGGGAGCACCGGCCGCCCGGATCAGGCCCCTGAGGCCCGCACCTCCGGATTGGCGCAGTGGGCCAGGGCCTCCCCGCGCAGGAAGCGGCCCACCTCGCCGGCGACGATCCGGGCGGCCTTCTGCGCGACCTCCCGGCTCGCGCCGGCGATGTGCGGGGTGAGCACGACCCCCGGCGTGGACAGCAGCCGCGCACCGGCCGGGACGGGCTCGACGGGGAACACGTCGAAGCCGGCGCCCGCCAGCTGCCCGGCGTCCAGGGCGTCGCACACGGCGTCGTAGTCGACGAGCGCCCCGCGGGCGCAGTTGACGAGGACCGAGCCCCGCGGCATGGCCGCGATCTGGTCCTTGCCGATCATGCCGCGGGTCTCGTCGGTCACCCGGGCGTGCAGCGAGACGATCCGGGAACGGCTCAGCAGCTCGTCGAGGGGGACCAGCCGGGCCACACCCTCGACGGCCTCCGGCCGGACGTAGGGGTCGTGGACCAGGACCGTCGCCCCCATCGCGGACAGCACCCGGGCCACGCGCGAGCCGATCGCGCCGAAGCCGACCAGGCCCACCACCGAGCCGTCGATCTCGACACCGCAGCGCGTGTAGTCGTAGTAGTCGCCCCGCCAGGTGCCGTGCCTGAGGTCGGTGTGCACGTCGCCGATGCCGCGGGCGGCGGCGAGGATCAGGGCGAGGGTGTGCTCGGCGGTGGCGACGGCGTTGCGGCCCGGCGCGAAGGTGACGGCGACGCCGTGCCGGGTGGCCGCCTCCAGGTTGGCGTTGACCGGGCCGCCCCGGCTGACGCAGAACAGCTCCAGGTCGGGGCAGGCGGCCAGCACCCGTTCGGTCAGCGGCGCCATCTGGGTGACGCAGATCCGCGCGCCCCGCAGCGCCTCGATCAGCTCCTCCTCCGTCCCGGACGCCTCGTCGACCTCGGCGACCTTGCCGAACGGCGTGTGCGGCCAGGGGAGTCGAAGCTGCCGCACGTCGAGGTCGGGGGCGGCGGCGCGCAGTTCCTGTACGAGCAGCTGGGGCAGGACGAAGTGGTCGCCGGCGGCGAGGACGGTGGTGGGCACGGTGGTCTCCGGGTGCGAACGGAAGCGATCAGGAACGGGCGGTCAGGTCGACAGGGGCGTTCAGGCGGAGCAGCGATGCCTCGCCGGCGCGCAGCCGCAGTTCGGTCAGGGCGCCGTTCTCCAGCGCCGGGAAGGCGCGTCGGTAGTGGGCGAGCGGGATGCCGAGCAGCTTGCACAGCACCAGGCGCAGCAGCGTCGAGTGGGCCACGACGAGGACGCGGCCGTCGGGGAGTTTGCGCGCGATCTCCTCCAGGCAGTCGACCGCCCGGTCGGCCGCCGCCACCGGATCCTCACCGCCGGGCAGGTGGTGGGCGACCGGGTCGGCGAGGAACGCGGCCAGCTCGTCGGGGAAGGCCTCGGCCATCTCCGCGCGGGTGAGCCCGTCGCCGCGGCCGAAGTCCACCTCGTACAGGCGCTCGTCGACCCACGGGGTCAGGCCGAGCGCGGTCGCCGCCGGCTCCGCGGTCAGCCGGGCCCGGGACAACGGCGAGCAGAGCACGGCGTCCAGCCGTTGCCCGGCGGCCCATGTGCCGAGCGCGGCGGCCTGCCGGCGGCCGCGTTCGGTGAGCGGCACGTCGGTGCGGCCCGCGTAGCGGTTCTCCGCGTGCCAGGCGGTCTCGCCGTGGCGGACGAGAACGAAGTCGGTCACTGTTCGGCCTTTCTGCGCGCATGGTCGGCCACGGCCTCGTCCAGCAGGCCGCGTCGGGCCAGTTCGTCGACGAAGCCGGCGTAGACGGGGAGCAGGGCGGCGGTGCGGCCCGGATCGGGGTGGAGTTCCCCGCGCAGACGCACCATGGCTGCCGTCGCCTCCTCAAGGGTGGCGCCGGAGGCCGTGGCGGCGAGCACCGCCATGCCGAGGGCGCTCTCGGCCTGTTCCGGCAGGCCGACCGTGCGGCCGAGCAGGTCGGCGCGCAGCTGCGCCCAGTAGCGGTTGCGGGCGCCGCCACCGGTGAAGGTGAGCGGCCCGTCGACGGGTGCGCCGAGGTGGTCGAGGTAGTCGAAGCACAGCCGTTCGACGCAGGCCACGCCGAGCAGGCAGGCGTGGAACTCCTCGGCCTCCCCGGAGAGTTCGCCGAGGACGAAGGGTGTGGCGTCCGGAGCGCGGAACGGAAAGCGTTCGCCGCCCGCGCCGGCCAGTGGATAGACGACCGCGGTGGAGCCGGTCGCGGCCGCCCGTGCCGTCAGCGCGTCGAGGTCGGCGCCGGGGAAGCGCTGGGCGATGATCCCGGCGCCGCTGCTGGAGGCGCCGCCGGGCAGCCAGGTGCCGCCGGGGCCGCGATGGCAGTAGACCACGCCGCCGGGATCGCGCACGAGGTGCGGGCTCGCGCCCTTGAACACCAGCGTGGTGCCCAGCACCGAGTTCCAGGCGCCCGGCGTCAGCGCCCCGGCGCCGATCTGGGCCGCGCAGCCGTCGGTCATCCCGGCGGTGACGGGCGTGCCGGCCGGGATGCCGGTCGCCTCGGCGGCGTCCGCGCACACCGTGCCGACGACCGTGCCGGGCCGTACCACCTCCGGCAGCAGATCGGGCGGGACGCCGAGCGCGGCGAGCTCGGCCTCGGGCCACCGCTCGGCGAGCAGGTCGTAGCCGGTCTTCAGCGCATGGCTGGCGTCGCTCGGCACCTGCCGCCCGGTGAGCCGCCAGGTGACGAGGTCCGCCTGGTGCAGCAGCCGGACCTCACGGGCCGCACCGGGGAGCCGGTCCAGCAGCCACAGCAGCTTCGGCAGCGCCCACGACGGCTGCATCGCGCGGTACCCGAGCCTCTCCCACACCTCAGCGCCCACGGTGTTCACACGGTCGGTGTACGCGTCGGCGCGACCGTCGTCGTACATCAGCCCCGGTGTGAGCTGGGTGCCCGCCGCGTCGGCGAGGAGCACCGTCCCGGAGGTGGCGTCGACGGCCAGGCCGCGCACGCGCCGCGGGTCGACGCCGGACAGGGCCGCACGGCAGGCGGCGGCGAGCGCCGGCCACCACTGCGCGGGGTCCTGTTCGTGCCGTACGCCGTCACGGCGGCCGGTCAGCGGGCGGGACGCGGCGCCCACCACACGGCCCGTGCCGTCCACGGCGACCGCGCGGGCGCTCTGGGTGCCGAGGTCGAGACCGAGGTGGACGGCGTCGGGGGACAGGGCGTCAGACATGCGGAGCCTTCACGGCGTGGGGGACAGGGGCGAGCGCCGGCCCGGACCCGACAGCGGCCGTCCAGCCGAGCGCGCGTGCGGCGTCGCGCCAGGTGAGATACGAGGCGTACAGCCCGTCGTAGAACGCGGCCCGCTCGGGGTCCGGCTCCCAACTCCTGTGCATATGGACGTACTTGGCGGCGGCGCTGTGCATGCTGCGCTCCGCCTCGCTGAGCACCAGGCCGGTCAGGAAGGCGCCCTTGGCGCCCAGTTCGGTGTCGGCGCTGCGGGCCGTCGGCACACCGGTGACGTCGGCGATGAGCCGGCACCAGTCGTCGCTGGCGGATCCGCCGCCGCACAGGCGCAGTTCGTGGACGTCGGTCCCGGACGCGGCGAGGCAGTCGCGGACGACGAGCGACAGGCCCTCGAACACGGCGCGGGCGAGGTGCGCGGGCGTGTGGTCGAGGGACAGACCCCAGAACGCGCCCCGCGCACGCGGGTCCAGGAAGGGGGCACGCTCCCCGGCGGGCGACAGATAGGGCAGGAACGCCGGCCCGTCCGCGCCCGGTTCGATGCCGAAGGCGAGCCGGCCGAGCGCGGCGGGATCCTCGACGGACAGGGTGCGGCAGGCCCAGTCGAGCACCTCGGTGCCGGACAGGGTGGGGAAGGCGCGCAAGGTGCGTTCCCGGCCGCGGTAGGCGATGTTGATGCCGCAGGGCTCGCCGCCGGTGTCCGGCGCCCGGGTGACGATCTCCGTGCACAGGGTCGTGCCGAGGATCGTGCACGCCTGGCCGGGGTTGACGGCGCCGGCGCCACGCGCGGTCGCGGCGATGTCGTACGGCGCCATCACGACCGGCAGCCCGGCGGGCAGACCCAGTTCGGCGGCCGTCTGGTGGGTGATCTCGGCCACGCGCTCGTGCTCACCGAGGATCCGCGGCAGCAGCGGCTCGGCCCAGCGCAGCTCGAACAGGTCGAGGATCACGGGGTCGTAGGCGCCGGTGGAGTGGTCGAGGAACGGCGCCGAGGCGTCGGACTCGTCGATCGCGGTGACGCCGGTGAGCCGCAGGAACAGCCAGCCCGCCGCCGTCAGCGCCGTACGGGAGCGCTTCAGCCGCTCCGGGTCGTGCCCGGCGAGCCAGCTGAGCACCGCGTTCGGCATGCCGCTGCAGGTGAGCGAGCCGTTGCGGCGGAACGCCTGCTCCAGTACGCCGTCCGCCTGCCAGCGGGTGAGCAGATCGCCGGCGCGCCCGTCGGACCACAGGATCGCCGGGCCGGTCGGGCGGCCCTCGCCGTCGACGAGCCAGCAGCCGTCGCCCTGCGCCGTGAAACTCACCAGCCACACGGGATCCTGGTCCGGGCCCAGCTGGGCGAGGGCGCTGCGCACGGCGAACACGACGCCGTTCCACACCGCCTCCATGTCCTGCTCCGCCCATCCGGGACGGGGCCGCAGCACCTCGGTGCCGATGCGGGAGACCGCCAATTCCCGACCCTGGTCGTCGAACACGACGGATTTGATGACCGAGGTTCCTACGTCGATGGTGAGAACCGACATGACTGCAATACCTGCCCCTTCATGTCCCTGCGCAAAGGACGCGCCCGCGGACCGGGCGGGCCCGGACCGCACGGCGGCTCGCGAAATCAGGGAATCGCGCGGCGGGCGCCGCGTCAATCGGCCCGGGGAGTTGTCCCGCGGGCGGATCACGGCGCCGTGTGAGATTCCGGGCGCGCTCTTGTGTCCGTGTGGTGTGGGAGCGGCGCTCACACGGGCACCGGCCAGGTCACGTCGTGTTACGTTCATGTGAGGTTCGCATCGCCGTGTCCCACGCCCCGCCCGCACCGCCCGGAAGGAGCCGCGAGCCATGCCCGGCATCGACGCCCGCACGGACGCCCAGGAGGAGCGCCGGCAGCGGCTGCGCGAGCTCGTCACCAGCCAGGGCTTCGTCCGCACCGCCGACCTCGCGGCCGAGTTCGGCGTGAGCGTCATGACCGTCCACCGCGACCTGGACGCGCTCCAGACGCAGGGCTGGCTGCGCAAGGTGCGCGGCGGGGCCAGCTCCCTGCCCTCCACGCAGTTCCACGGCAGCGTGAGCGAACGGCTGACGACGATGGCGCAGACCAAACAGCGGCTGGCGCGGGCCGCCGCCGAGGAACTCGCCCCGGGACAGGTCGTGATGATCGACGACTCCACGACGTGCCTGAACCTGGTCCGGCACGTCGCCGACCACACACCGATCACCGTCATCAGCAACGCCCTGCCCGCCATCACCGCCCTGGCCCGCGAGCCCGGCGTGGCGCTGATCGCGCTGGGCGGCACCTACTTCCCCGCGTACGACGCCTTCCTGGGCGTCCACACCGCGCACAGCGTGGAGTCGTTCCGCGCGGATGTGCTGTTCATGTCGACGACGGCGGTGACCGGCGGCCGCTGCTACCACATGTCGCCCGAGACGGTGCAGGTCAAGCGAGCCATGATGAGCGCGGCAGCCCGCCGGGTGCTGCTCATCGACCACACCAAGTTCGCCAACCAGGGCCTGTACGCGCTCGCCCCGCTCACGAGTTTCGACCTGGTGCTCGTCGACGACGCCGCCCCCGTGGGAGAGGTACGGCGGCTGCGGGACAGCGGGGTCGACGTCCGCGCCGTCGCCGGGGCGTGACCGGGCTCCGCCGCCTGTACGTCACGTGAAATGCACACCGATTTCACTCGGCGCCCCGGGCGGATGCCGAGGTCCGCACGGCGGCCCCCGGTGTCTTAACATCACGGCTCACACACCCCGCGAGGTGTTCTCCGGGACGGATTGACCCCGGCCGGGAGCGGTCTTTTCATCAGTGCCACGCCTTAGGCAATCCGCTCCCCGAATACCGCAAGAAGGTGTCCGCCGTGACCGTCCCCCCGAATGTCACACCCGCTTTCGAGGAAAACCCGCCGAGAAAATTCCTGGACCGTATCGGTATTCCGCATTCCCTCGCGTGGGGATTTCTGGGCGTCCTGGTCTTCATGATCGGTGACGGTGTCGAATCGGGATTCCTCGCCACCTATCTCCTGGACGAGGGCGTCTCCGAGGACCGCGTGGCGCTGCTGTTCACCGTGTACGGCGTCACCGCGAGCATCTCCGCCTGGTTCTCCGGGGCGCTGTCCGACCTGTGGGGCCCGCGCCGGGTGATGCTGCTGGGCCTCGGCATCTGGGCCGTCCTCCAGGTGGTGTTCCTCGGTGTCGCCGTACCGGCACAGCACTACTGGCTCCTGCTGGTGAGCTACGGCGTGCGCGGCTTCGGCTATCCGCTGTTCGCGTACGGCTTCCTGGTGTGGGTCACGGCGGTGACGCCGAGACGGCGGCTGGGCTCGGCGGTGGGCTGGTTCTGGTTCGCCTTCACCGGAGGGCTGCCCACGCTCGGCTCGCTCGTCGCCAGCTTCACGGTGCCGTGGATGGGCACGTACCGCACGCTGTGGTTCTCGCTGGGCCTGGTGCTGGCCGGCGGCGTCATCGCCCTGCTGCTGGTGCGCGAGCCGACCGGCCGCGGCCGGCTGGCGCCCGCCGGGGAGCGGCCGGTGGCCACGCTGCTCGGCTCGCTGTCCATCGTCTGGCGCGATCCGCGCATCGGCACCGGCGCCGTCGTGCGCACCATCAACACCGCGGCCCAGTTCGGCTTCCTGGTCTTCCTGCCGGTGTTCTTCACCGAGACGCTGGGCTTCACCCTGACCGAGTGGCTGCGGCTGCTGGCGGCGATGTTCGCCACCAATATCTTCTTCAACCTGCTGTTCGGCCTGGTCGGCGACCGGTTCGGCTGGCAGCGCACCGTGGCCTGGTGCGGCGGCGTCGGCTGCGCCCTGACCACGCTGCTGCTGTACTACGGGACGCTGGCGGCCGGTGACAACTTCGCACTGGCCCTGGTGCTGGTGAGCCTCTTCGGCGCGACCCTCGCCGGGTACGTCCCGCTGTCCGCGCTGATGCCGTCCCTGGCGCCGGAGCACAAGGGCCAGGCGATGGCGGCGCTCAACCTCGGAGCCGGGGCCAGCACCTTCGTCGGCCCGGCCGTGGTCGGGCTCTTCCTCGGGCCGCTCGGAGTCCAGGGCGTGATGTGGATCTTCGCCGGGCTGTATCTGGCGAGCGCCGTGATGACGCTCTGTCTCACGCTGCCGGAGCCGGACGCCACGGAGCGTACGACGGCGGCGGTGCCGGTGCAGAGCAGCACGGAGAAGGTGTAGGCGCCCACCGGCCCGTCGCCCGGCCGATGCCGCCCACGAAACGGAAGACCTTGGGCCTGATGATTACGGAGGGTGATGCCTGGGGGTAGGGCTGATCGGGCTGCCGGTGTGCGTTCCTTCCCCGGCCGACCGGTCGGGGCCGGTGAACGGGGTGGTCGGGGAGCTGTGGGCTTCCCGGCCGCCTTGTTCGTGTCTGACCGCTTCTGAACAGGTCGAATCGATCCTTGAACGATGTCAGGTCGTACGGTGGCGGGCTTATCGGTCTGTCGTACGAGGCCTCATACCAGAGCGGGACGTCGGCCGTAGGAGTTTGTCAACTGCCCACCGCACATGATGCGGTGGCGACTACGGTGAGTGGCGGTCGACAGCGTCGCATGAGGGAGCGGGGACCGGTACGTGCAGGCACAAGGCGGACGAGGGAACCGGCCGGGAGGCGTCGGCGCCGAGGCGGAGACCGGGCCGGCCCCGCGCGGGCGCGTGCCGCGACGCGAGGGTGCGCCCCGGCGTGACGGTGCGCCCCGGCGCGAGGGCGGACGGCACGGACGCCCGGCCGCCAGGCCCGCTCCCGCGCTGCCCGAGACGCACATACGGCCCCAGCTGCTGCGCCTCGCCGTGCTGCCCCCCGTCGCCGTCGCCCTCAGCGCCTGCGCCGCCGTGCTGTTCCTGGTCCGGACCACCGGAGTGCGTCCGGGCCCCGCCCTGTGGGCCGTGCTCGGCGGCGCCGTGTGCGTGGCCCTGGCCGGCATCATCATCGCCGCCGTGGCCGCCGACCGCGCGGCCCGCTCCGTGCACGACCGCATCGGCACCCTGCGCCGGAGCACCGCCCGGCGCGAGGCCGAACTGCGCGCCCTCGTCGAGACCCTGCGCCGCGGCGACGGCCCGCCCCCTCGGGCCCAGCACGGCGGACCGCCCCGGGACGCCGACGAGTTCGACCTCCTCGCCGCCGACCTGGCCCGCGCGCACGACGGTGCCGTGAACGCTGTGGTGCAGGCCTCCCGGCTGTCCAGCCAGGCGGGCAGCGAGCAGAAGCTCGAGGTGTTCGTCAACCTGGCCCGGCGCCTGCAGTCGCTGGTGCACCGGGAGATCTCGATCCTCGACGAGCTGGAGAACGAGATCGAGGACCCCGACCTGCTCAAGGGCCTCTTCCACGTCGACCACCTCGCCACCCGCATCCGCCGCCACGCCGAGAACCTGGCCGTGCTCGGCGGGGCCGTCTCCCGGCGGCAGTGGAGCAACCCCGTGTCCATGACCGAGGTGCTGCGCTCGGCCATCGCCGAGGTCGAGCAGTACTCGCGGGTCAAGCTCGTACCGCCCATCGACGGCACCCTGCGCGGGCACGCCGTCGCCGACGTCATCCACCTCCTCGCCGAACTCGTCGAGAACGCCACGGTGTTCTCCGCTCCGCACACCCAGGTGCTCCTGCGCGCCAACCTCGTCACCTCGGGGCTCGCCGTCGAGGTGGAGGACCGGGGACTGGGCATGCCCGTGGGCGAACAGGACCGGATGAACGCCCTGTTGAGCGATCCCGACCAGGTCAACGTCGCCAGTCTGCTGGCCGACGGGCGTATCGGTCTGTTCGTGGTCTCGCAGCTGGCCAAGCGGCACGGCATCCATGTGCGGCTGCAGACCAACATCTACGGCGGCGTGCAGGCGGTACTGGTGGTGCCGCAGGCGCTGCTGGGCGCGGAACCGGGCGAACCGGCGGCGGGCGCCGCGGGACAGCCGCGTGACGGCGACACCGGCGCGGGGACCGACGCGGGTACGGGCCCGGGGCGGCTGGTGTCCGTCCCCGGTACGCCTCTGTCGCCGGTGGCCGCCCCCGCCGTACCGCAGTGGCAGCGGCAGCCGGCCGCACCACGGCCCTCGGCGACCACGGCGCCCGCCTCCGCGCCGGTGTCCGCGCCCGCCCCTGCCCCGCCGGCGAACGGCGGAGCCGTCGCCCCGCCGCTGCCCGTGCGCGGTGCCCGACAGGTACGTCCCACCCCGGCCGAGGCCGTGCCCGGCGTCAACGCCGACGACCGGCAGCTTCTCGCCGAGAACGAGACCAGGCCGCTCACCCCCCGCACCGGCCCCGTGCGCGGCACCATGGGCAAACCCCAACTGCCCCGCCGCCGCGCCCAGGAACACATCGCACCCCAGCTCCGCGACGGTCCTGCCCCTCGCCAGGACACCGAGCACGTCCCCGGCCACGATCCCAACCTGATGGCCGCCTTCCAACGCGGCATCAGCCTGGCCGAGTCCCAGCAGCACACCGAGTCCCCGCGGCCCGACGAGCGGGCCTACACAGAGGGCGGCCACATGGGGGGCGGCCACACGGAGGGCGGCTCCATGGAGCATGGCCCCGTGGAGCGCGGCCACATGGGGCGCGAACACATGTCGTCGGCCTCCCTGTCCGACGGCACACCGCGCCCCGCAGGGGACACAGCGCGTACCGACCACACTTCCCGGCACGACGGGAGCGCAACCGCCGGATGACCACCCCCACGCCCACCCCCACCCGAATCCCAGCGCTCCCGCAGACCTTCGTATGACAAGGAGTCGATCCACCATGGCGAGCGATGCGCCGACCGCCCATGTATCCGATCTCGACTGGCTGATGAGCGGCCTCGTGCAACGCGTACCGCACACCAGCAGCGCCGTCCTGCTGTCGTGCGACGGGCTGGTGAAATCCATGCACGGCCTCGACCCGGACAGCGCCGACCACATGGCCGCCCTGGCCTCCGGCCTGTACTCCCTCGGCCGCAGCGCCGGCATCCGCTTCGGCGACGGCGGCGACGTCCGGCAGGTGGTCGTCGAGCTGGACTCGACCCTGCTGTTCGTCACCACCGCCGGCTCCGGCACCTGCCTCGCCGTCCTGGCCGGCCGCGAGGCCGACGCCGCCGTGCTGGGCTACGAGATGGCGATGCTGGTCAAGAGCGTCCGGCCGTACCTGGTGACCGCACCCCGGCAGCCCGCCGTCGAGCCCCAGGCTTCCCCGGGTTCGCCGGTCTCCCCGGCGATGAGGCCTTGAGCGCGGCGGCGGCCGGCGACGGACCCTGGCTCGACGACGCGGCCGGGCGGCTGGTGCGCCCCTTCACCGTCAGCAACGGCCGCACCCGCCCCACCGTCGCCCTCGACCTGCTGTCGCAGGTGATGGCCACCGGAGCCACCCCCCTCGGCTACCTCGGCCCCGAACACGTACAGGCCCTCGACCTGTGCCGCGCCCCCGTCCCGGTCGCCGAGGTCGCCGCCCATCTCAAGCTGCCGGTGGCCGTCACCAAGGTGCTGCTGGCGGACCTCGTCGACTGCGGGGCGCTGACCACCAAGCCCCCCGCGTTCCACCACACCCCGACGGACCGGGCCCTTCTGGAGGCAGTGCTCGATGGACTACGACGACAGCTCTGACTACGGCGACGGCGCACAGTACGGCGACGGCTCCGAGCAGGGCGCCGACCTCTTCCCCACCGCGCTGAAGATCCTCGTCGCGGGCGGGTTCGGCGTGGGCAAGACCACCTTCGTCGGCGCGGTCAGCGAGATCGCCCCGCTCAGCACGGAGGAACTGCTCACCACGGTCAGCGCCGCCACCGACAGCCTCGAAGGGATCGAGAACAAGGTCGAGACGACCGTGGCCATGGACTTCGGCCGCATCACCCTCGACCCGGAACATGTGCTGTACCTCTTCGGCACACCGGGCCAGGAGCGGTTCTGGTTCATGTGGGACGAGCTCTGCGAGGGCGCGCTCGGGGCGGTCATCCTCGCCGACACACGGCGCCTTGAGGAGTGCTTCGCGGCCGTCGACTTCTTCGAGCAGCGCGGCCTCGGCTTCATCGTCGCCGTCAACGAGTTCGACGGCGCCTTCCGCTACGACCCCGAGGAGGTGCGCGCCGCCCTCGACCTGCCGGACGAGATCCCCGTCGTGTGCTGTGACGCCCGGATCTCCAGCTCCGGTGTCCAGACCCTGCTCACCCTCGTCCGGCACCTCATCGCCCACGCCCCGGCCACCGCCACGGGGTATGGCGCTCACATGTGATCCCCGCACACCGTCACGGAGCCCGTATATGACCTTCGCCCACATCAAGGGAGCCCGCCCATGAGCTACGACCCGCCCCGCCCGGCCGGTCGTCTGCTGCTCACACCCGAGGACAAGGAGGCACCCGACCGCACGCGCAGGCTGCACCGGCTGGGACTCGGGGAGCGCCCCGAGCCCTCTCTCGACGCCTTCGCCTACGGTCTCGCCGAGCTCACCGGAGCCCCGTACGCCATGGTCAACTTCCTCGGCGAGGAGAGCCAGTTCTTCGCCGGCCTGTACACACCGGCCGCTCCGCCCGCCGTCCGCAGCGACGGCACCGGTGCGCTGCTGGGCCGGGTGCTGCCCCGCGACCATGGTTTCTGCCCCCATGTGGTGGCCCGGCGCAAGGCGCTGGTCCTCCAGGACGTCAGCGACTATCCGCGGTTCGCGGGCAACCCGGTCGTGGACGAGTTCGGCATCCGCTCCTACCTGGGCGCCCCACTGATCGACAGCACCGGCATGGTGCTCGGCACCGTGTCCGTCTGCGACATCCGGCCGCGGGCCTGGGGGCAGGCGGGCCTCGCCGCCATCAAGGAACAGGCCGCCGATCTCGTCGTACGCCTGGAGCGCCGGGAGGACGACGGGCTGCCGCTCTGAGCGCCCGGAGGCGTCGCACCGCCGATGAGGTGACGGCGTGAAGGAAAGCTGTGGCTGCGCTTAAGAAATCCTCGATGGACCGGTGAAGGTGTTGTACGGCAGATTGCAGTGCGATTCCACTCCTCTTCCCGGTGCCGGGCCTCCTTCGTGCGCCCTGACGCCGGGACTCACCCACAGGAGCCGTTGCGTTGAAGGCGCTCGTCAAGGAGAAGGCGGAACCCGGGCTGTGGCTCGCGGACGTTCCGGAGCCCGCCGTCGGACCCGGCGAGGTACTGATCAAGGTGCTGCGCACCGGTATCTGCGGCACCGATCTGCACATCCGGAACTGGGACGGCTGGGCCCAGCAGACCATCAGCACCCCGCTGGTCCTCGGCCACGAGTTCGTCGGCGAGGTGGTGGAGACCGGCCGGGACGTCCCCGACGACATCAAGCCCGGTGACCGGGTCAGCGGCGAGGGCCACCTGGTGTGCGGCAAGTGCCGCAACTGCCTCGCCGGCCGCCGCCATCTGTGCCGGGCCACCGTCGGTCTCGGGGTCGGACGCGACGGCGCCTTCGCCGAGTACGTCACGCTGCCCGCCGCCAACGTCTGGGTGCATCGCGTCCCCGTCGACCTCGACATCGCCGCGATCTTCGACCCGTTCGGCAACGCCGTGCACACCGCGCTGTCCTTCCCGGTCGTGGGCGAGGACGTGCTGATCACCGGGGCCGGACCCATCGGCCTCATGGCCGCCGCCGTGGCCCGGCACGCGGGGGCCCGCCACGTCATGATCACCGACGTGAGCGAGGAGCGCCTGGAGCTCGCCCGGAAGATCGGCGTGAGCCTGGCCCTGAACGTCGCCGAGTCGACCATCGCCGACGGCCAGCACACCCTCGGCCTGCGCGAGGGCTTCGACGTCGGCCTGGAGATGTCCGGCCGCCCCGAGGCCATGCGGGACATGCTCGCCAACATGACGCACGGCGGCCGGATCGCGATGCTCGGCCTGCCCGCCGAGGAGTTCCCGGTCGACTGGGCCCGGATCGTCACCTCGATGATCACGATCAAGGGCATCTACGGCCGGGAGATGTTCGAGACCTGGTACGCCATGTCGGTGCTGCTGGAGGGCGGCCTGGACCTCGCCCCCGTCATCACCGGCCGCTACGGCTACCGCGACTTCGAGGCCGCCTTCGACGACGCGGCGAGCGGCAAGGGCGGCAAGGTCATCCTGGACTGGACCGCGTAACTCCCTTCCTGGCCAGGCACATCGCCTCCCGGATCTGGCTCATCGCCTACCGCGCCAGGCACATCGCCTCCCCGGCCCGCACCCGCCTTCCGGCCGCGCCATCCCCGTCCGCGCAAGCACCTCAGGAGCCCTTTCCATGTTCGAATCCGTCCGCGACGACCTCCGCGCCACTCTCGACGAGATCCGCGCCGCCGGCCTGCACAAGCCCGAGCGCGTCATCGGCACCCCCCAGTCCGCCACCGTGAACGTCACCTCCGGCGGCCGCCCCGGCGAGGTCCTCAACTTCTGCGCCAACAACTACCTCGGCCTCGCCGACCACCCCGAGGTGATCGCCGCCGCCCACGAGGCGCTGGACCGCTGGGGCTACGGCATGGCGTCCGTCCGCTTCATCTGCGGCACCCAGGAGGTGCACAAGGAACTGGAGGCGCGGCTGTCGGCGTTCCTCGGCCAGGAGGACACGATCCTTTATTCCTCCTGCTTCGACGCCAACGGCGGTGTGTTCGAGACGCTGCTCGGCCCGGAGGACGCGGTGATCTCCGACGCGCTGAACCACGCGTCCATCATCGACGGCATCCGGCTGTCCAAGGCCCGCCGCTTCCGGTACGCCAACCGCGACCTGGAGGACCTGGAGACACAGCTCAAGGAGGCCTCGGACGCGCGCCGCAGGCTGATCGTCACCGACGGCGTCTTCTCCATGGACGGCTATGTGGCGCCGCTGCGGGAGATCTGCGACCTCGCCGACCGCTACGACGCGATGGTCATGGTCGACGACTCGCACGCCGTCGGCTTCGTCGGCCCCGGCGGGCGCGGCACCCCCGAGCTGCACGGCGTGATGGACCGCGTCGACATCATCACGGGCACCCTCGGCAAGGCCCTCGGCGGCGCTTCCGGCGGGTACGTCGCCGCACGCGCGGAGATCGTCGCCCTGCTGCGCCAGCGCTCGCGGCCGTACCTGTTCTCCAACACGCTCGCCCCGGTGATCGCCGCGGCCTCGCTGAAGGTCCTGGACCTGCTGGAGTCGGCCGACGACCTGCGGGTCCGGCTCGCCGAGAACACGGCCCTGTTCCGCCGCCGGATGACCGAGGAGGGTTTCGACATCCTCCCCGGCGACCACCCCATCGCGCCGGTGATGATCGGCGACGCGGCGCGGGCCGGGCGCATGGCGGAGCTGCTGCTGGAGCGCGGGGTGTACGTGATCGGGTTCTCCTACCCGGTGGTGCCGCAGGGCCAGGCCCGTATCCGGGTCCAGCTGTCGGCCGCCCACTCCACGCAGGACGTCGACCGCGCGGTGGACGCCTTCGTCGCGGCACGGGCGGAACTCGACGCCTGAGCCGAAGGCACCGCGGCATTTGAGACAATCGACCGCATGATCGAGGCGCGGCGGCTCCACATCCTCCGTGCGGTGGCCGACCACCGCACGGTCACGGCGGCTGCCGCCGCGCTCTACCTCACCCCGTCGGCCGTGTCCCAGCAGCTCACCGCGCTGGAGCAGGAGACGGGCCACCGGCTGGTGGAGCGGAGCGCCAAGGGCGTACGGCTGACCCCGGCCGGCGAGATCCTGCTGAGCCACACCAACGCGGTCCTCGCCCAGCTGGAGCGGGCCGCCGCCGAGCTCGCCGCGTACAGCTCGGGCTCGGCCGGAACCGTCACCGTCGCCTCCTTCGCGACCGGGATCGCCGAGGTCGTCGCACCGGCGGTGGCCCGCCTCGCCGAGTCGGCGCCCGGTATCCGCATCCGCGTCCAGGACGCCGAGGGCGACGCCAGCCTGCCGATGGTGCTGGACCGGCAGGTCGACGTCGCCGTCGCGGTCGAGTACCGGGGGGCGCCGCCCGCCGACGATCCGCGGCTGGCCCACGTACCGCTGTACGCGGAGCCCTTCGACGCCGTCGTGCCGGTCACCCACCGCCTCGCGGACACCGCGGAGGTGCCGCTGGCCGAGCTGGCCAAGGACCCGTGGATCGGGCCGTACCCCGGCAACCCCTGCCACGACGTGGTGGTCCTGGCCTGCGAGAGCGCCGGGTTCCAGCCCCGGCTGGAGCACTCCTCGGACGACTTCCGCGCGGTGGTCGCGCTCGCCGCGGCGGACGCCGGTGTGGCGCTCGTACCCCGCTCGGCGCTGCGTGGCATGGATCTGACCGGCGTCGTGGTCCGCCCGGTCGACGGTGTGGCGCCCACCCGCCGGGTCTTCGCCGCCGTGCGCGGGGGCGCGGAGGAGCATCCGCTGATCAAGCCCGTCCTCGACGCGCTGCGCGAGGCCGCCGCGAACGGCTGAGCAGGCGCCGGGAACCGGCCACCGGCCGCGGACAGTCTGGGCTGTCATGCGTGTGACGATGATCCTTCCGGCCCTGACCGAGGCGACCAGCCCGTTGTTCCGGCCCATCAAGTACTCGCTGTTCCCGCCCCTGGGTCTGGCGACCCTCGCCGGCTACCTCGACCCCGACGACGAGGTCACCCTGCACGACGAACACGTCGAGCGCCTCGACCTGGAGGCCCTCGGCACCCCGGACCTCGTGGTGATCCAGCCGTACATCACCTCCGCGCGCCGAAGCTACGAGATAGCCGCCCACTTCCGCGCACGGGGCGTGCACGTCGCCATGGGCGGCCTCCACGTCACCTCGCTGCCCGAGGAGGCGGCGGCGCACGCGGACACCGTCTTCACCGGCCCCGGCGAGGACACCTGGCCGCTGTTCCTCAAGGACTTCCGCGACGGCGTACCCGCCCGCCGCTACGACTCCACCAGCCGCACCCTCGCCGGCCTGCCCCCGGTGCGCCGCGACCTGATCAAGCGGCACCTCTACCTGGTCCCCAACTCGATCGTCGTCACGCGCGGTTGCCCGCACCACTGCGACTTCTGCTACAAGGACGCCTTCTTCGAGGGCGGCAAGTCCTTCTACACCCAGGCCGTCGACGACGCTCTGGCCGAGATCGACCGCCTGCCCGGCCGCCACCTGTACTTCCTCGACGACCATCTCTTCGGCAACCGGCGCTTCGCCGAGGCCCTGTTCGACGGTATGACCGGCACCGGCCGGCTGTGGCAGGCGGCGGCGACGGTCGACTCCGTCCTCAAGCCGGGCCTGCTGGAGCGTGCCGTGGAGGCGGGCCTGCGCAGCCTGTTCGTCGGCTTCGAGACGGTGAACGACGCCAACCTCGCCGAGCGCCGCAAGAACCAGAACATGGGCGCCGACTACGCGGCGGCGGTACGGCGGCTGCACGACGCCGGAGTCATGGTCAACGCCAGCTTCGTCTTCGGTCTCGACCAGGACGGCCCCGACGTCTTCGACCGGACCGTGGAGTGGGCGGTCGGGCAGGGCATCGAGACAGCCACCTTCCACATCATGACGCCGTATCCGTCGACCGGGCTGTGGAGGCAACTGGAGTCGCAGAACCGCATGCTGCACCGCGACTGGGACCTGTACGACACGCGCCATGTCGTCTATGAGCCGAAAGGGATGACGGCACGTCAGCTGGAGGACGGCTACTGGCGGGCCTACCGCGACTTCTACCGCTGGCCGAACATCTGGCGGGGCTCGGCGGCCCAGCCCGGCCGGCACGAGCGGATGCGGCATCTGGCCTACGCGGGCGGCTGGAAGAAGTTCGAGCCCGCGTGGGACCTGTTGATCCGCTCCAAGCGGGTGGTCCGTGCGCTGCCGGCGCTGGAGCGGACCCTGGCGGCGTTCGGGGGCCGCGAGTGACGGGGCTCTTCGAGGTGTGTTTCATATCCGGGATAGACTCCCGGATATGAAACGAGATGAGGCAGGGGTGGCCCCGGACCCCGTCGACGCCCGGCTCGGTGCGCGACTGGCCGAGCTGAGGGCGGAACACGGCTGGTCCCTGGGGGAGTTGGCGGAGCGCAGCGGGATCAGCCGGTCCACCCTGTCCCGGGCCGAGCGGGCGGAGATCAGCCCCACCGCCGCCCTGCTGAACCGCCTGTGCGCCGTCTACGGGCGCACCATGTCCCAGCTGCTCAGCGAGGTCGAGGCGGAGCCGGCGCCGGTGGTGCGGGCCGCCGACCAGCAGGTGTGGGAGGACCCGGCCTCCGGCTTCGTCCGCCGGTCCGTCTCGCCGCCGCACGGCGGGCTGCGCGGTGAACTCGTCGAGGGCAGGCTCACCGCCGGCGCCGACATCGCCTACGACCGGCCGCCGGTGCCCGGCCTCGAACAGCACATCTGGGTACGGGAAGGGGCTCTGGTGGTGACGGCCCAGGACACCGATCACCGGCTCGCCGCCGGCGACTGCCTGAGACTGCGCGTATGGGGCCCGACGCGCTTCAGCTGCCCCGGCCCCGAGGACGCGCGCTACGTCCTGGCGGTGGTACGACCGTGACCGTCACCCGCATGGATGCCACCCAACTCGCCGAGGACGCGGAGACCTTGGCCGACCTGCTGACCGACACCGTGGACGGTGGAGCCTCCGTCGGCTTCCTCGCGCCGCTCGACCGCGACGCGGCCCTCGCCTGGTGGAAGGAGCGGTCGGCGGCCGTCGCCGCGGGCCACCTGGCCGTCTGGGTCGCCCACGACGACGAGGGCCGGGCGCTGGGCACCGTCAGCCTCGCCTTCCCCGACAAGCCCAACAGCGCCCATCGCGCCGAACTCGTGAAGCTGATGGTGCACCGCGCGGCCCGCGGCCGGGGGCTGGGCCGCAGGCTGCTGACCCTCGCGGAGGACGCGGCCGCAGCGCGGGGCATCACCCTGCTGCACCTGGACACCGAGACCGACAGCCCCGCCGAACACCTCTACCGCTCCGCCGGCTGGACCCCCGTGGGCGCGATCCCCGACTACGCGGCGGACCCGGCCGGGGTGCTGCGGCCCACGACGATCTACTACAAGCACCTCACAGGGGCCCCGGCGCACGCTCCGACCAGGTGATTGTCAGTGACGGGCGCTACGGTGCCTGCCATGCCGGATGCCGAAGACGTACGACGGATCGCCCTGTCCCTGCCGGACACGACGGAGAAGGTCGCCTGGAACATGCCCACGTTCCGGGTCGCGGGGAAGATGTTCGCCACCCTGCCCGAGGACGAGACGTCCATCGCCGTGCGCTGCCCCAAGGAGGAGCGCGACGAACTGGCCCTCGCCGAACCGGAGAAGTTCTGGATCGCCGACCACGAGGCGCAGTTCGCCTGGGTCAGAGTCCGCCTCGCCGCCCTCGAGGACGAGGCCGAACTGCACGACATCCTCGCCGACTCCTGGCGCCAGGCGGCCCCGCCCCGCCTGCTGGAGGCCCACCCCGGGCTGGGGCTGCCGCCCGCGGGCTGAAATCGGCAGGAGCGTTGTCAGTGCCCCGTGGCATGATCCGGTTTCGTGGGTGCCGGCCGGGGCCGGAGGGGGGCTCCGGCCGGCACGGCGTGGGGTGAACGGGCGGAACGCGGTCGGGGAGGGCCACAGGTGGGGGCGAGGTCGAGGCGGCCGGCGGCAGGGACGGCCGGCAAGGGGACAGGGCCGGCCGCAGGGCGTCGTGAGGGGAGTGCGGCCGAGCAGGTGGCGGCGGACTCCGGCCGGGGCGTGTGGTCGCGGGACTTCGGGCTGTTCTTCGTGGCGCGGGCCGTTGCCCGGCTGGGGGACACCATGCTGCCCGTGGCGCTGGCCGCCGGTCTGCTCCAGCACGGGTACGGCGCGGGCGCCGTCGGCCTGGCCATGGCCGCGACGGCCGCCGCGTTCGCCGGGCTCGTCGTCTTCGGCGGGGTGATCGCCGACCGCTTCAGCACCCGCAAGCTCATGATCGGGGCCGACCTGGTGCGCCTGGCCGCCCAGTTGCTCGCGGCCGGGCTGTTCTTCTCCGGGCATGTCGTGCTCTGGGAGATCTGCGCCATCGGCTTCGTCAACGGCGTCGCCGGCGCCGTGTTCCAGCCCGGCGTCGCCAGCACGGTGCCCCGGCTGGCCTCCGACATCCAGGGCGCCAACGGCGCGATACGCATAGCCGAGTCCAGCGCCCAGCTCGCCGGCCCCGCCCTCGCCGGTCTGCTCGTCGGCTTCGCCTCACCGGGAGGCGTCTTCGTGGCGCACGCCGCGACCTACGGGGTGAGCGCCCTGTGCCTGCTGCTGCTCCGGCTGCCCCCGCTCCCGACGAGCAGCCGTCCGGCACAGCACAGGGGCCGCGCCTTCCGGGCCGATCTCGTCGAAGGCTGGCGGGAGTTCCGGGCGCGCACCTGGCTGTGGGGTGTGATCGCCATCTGGTGCCTCTACATGATCGCGGTGTGGGGTCCCACGGTTCCCCTGGTCGCCGCCGACGTGGTCCAGGAGCACGGTCCGCGCGCCTACGGCCTGGTCAACTCCGCCCTCGGCGCGGGCACCGTCGTCGGCGGTTTCCTCGCGCTGCGTCTGCGGCCCCGCCGTATGCTCCGCGCCGGTGCGATCGCCCTCTTCGCGTTCGCCGCGTTCCCGGCGTCCGTCGGGGCCGGACTGGGCGTGCCGGCCATGGCGGCCGGGGCGGCCGTCGCCGGGGCCGGGCTGTCGTTCTGGGGCGTGATGTGGGCGACGACCGTGCAGACCCAGGTCCCGCCGGACGTCCTCAACCGCATCCACGCCTACGACGTGGCCGGCTCGCTGGCGATGATGCCGGTCGGCCAGGCCCTCGCCGGCCCGGCCGCTTCGGTGCTCGGCACGCAGCACGTCCTGCTGGCGGCCGGCGTGACCAGCCTCGTCGTCTCGGCGTCCCTGCTCGCGGTCCCGGCGATACGCACCCTGGTCCGCGCCGAGCCGTCCCCGGCCGACCGGACGTCCCCCCGACCGGCCCCCGAAGCCCCGGCAGCCTGCGAGCCACCCGCGAAGGACGGCTGTCCCGACCGGGGTTGAGCCGGGGGTGACCGATCCCGCTCGGGCAGCCCTTCCTCACGCCCCCACGGGTGACCGTCGGGCGGCGAGGAATCCGCCGATCCGCTCGCGCAGCGACCCCGCGTCGAGACCGTGCGCGGCGGCGTGTTCCTCGATCCGGCCGTAGCGGCGCAGCTCCGGTCGGCCCACGCCCAGCCCCAGCACCCGGTGCGGTACGTCGGACAGCGCGTCGTTCGCCACGCCCGTCGACGTGCCCGCCAGATACGGCTCGACGAGCACCACATCCGTGCCGGCCGTCTCCGTGGCCCGGCGCAGTGCGGCCCCGTCGAAGGGGCGGACGGTCGTGGCGTACAGGACCGTGACGTCCAGACCCTCCGTCGCCGCGAGCACCGCGTCCAGCATCGGCCCGACCGCGATCACGACGCCGGAGCGGCCCTCGCGCACCGTGCGGAACCGCTCCCCGTCCACGGGCAGCGCGTGCGCGTTGGACTGCACGGACAGCCGCACGTACACCTTGTCGTCCCCGGCGGCCACCGCGTGCCGCAGCAGCGTCTCGGCCTCGTCCGGATGCCCCGGCACATGCACGGTCCAGCCGTCCAGGGTGTCCAGCAGCGCCACATCGCCCGGTGCCATGTGCGTGTAGCCGCCTGCCGGCCAGTCGAAGGAGGCGGCGGCACTCACCAGCACCGCTCCCACGCCCTGATGCCCGAGGTCCAGCTTGACCTGCTCGAAGGGCCGCTCGACGAGAAAACTGGCGAACGTGTGCACCACCGGCCGCAACCCGGTGAGGGCCATCCCGGCGGCGGCCCCCACCAGCAACTGCTCACGGATGCCGACGTTCACCACCCGGTCCGGATGCCTGCGCCGGGCCGCCTCGAAACCGTCCCTGCCGATCTCGGCGAGAACCACGGCCACCCGGGGATCCTCGTCGAGCAGCCGGGAGACGACAGGGGCCAAACGATCACGCATGGTGTCCACGGAGATCGGTCCTTTCATATGACGGATTCGGAAGGGAATTCACACGGACTTCGGCTCGACCCGGGCCACCACCGCATGGGGCCGGCCCGGGTGCGGGGCGGTGAACGCGGCGTACAGCGCCTCGTGGTCGCGGCCGTCGACCGTGCGCGTGGACCAGCCCGCCGCCTCGAAGCGGGCCGCGATCCCGCCGGGCCGGGCATGGCTCGCGGAGGAGTTGTCGACGACGACGGTGTGCAGCCGCTCCAGGCCGGCGGGCCCGGCGAAGGCGATCGCCTCGTGGTTGCTGCCCTCGTCCAGTTCGGCGTCGCCGACCAGCGTCCACACCCGCGGTTCGTCGAGCCCCTGCGCCCGCATCCCCAGCGCCGTACCGACGGCGATCGGCAGCCCGTGCCCCAGCGAGCCGCTGCCGATCTCCGCCCCCGGCACCAGCATCCGATCGGGATGATGACCGAGCGGCGAGTCGTAGGACCCGAAGCCCGGCAGCCACTCCACCGGCAGAAAGCCCTTCGCGGCCAGCACGGCGTAGTACGCCATCGGGCCGTGCCCCTTCGACAGCAGGAACCGGTCCCGCTCCGGGTCGTCCATCCGCTCCGGGCTCACCCGCAGCACCCGGTCGTACAGCACCCACAGCACGTCCAGCGTGGATGTCGCGGCCGGCCCGTGCTTCTCGTCGCCGGTCATGAGACTCATCAGCCCGGGCACGTCCGCGTACCCGTACACACGCCTGGTTTCCTCGGTCGTCGTCATGCCGACGATGCTGCAACCTCAACCAAACTTGAGGTCAAGCGCGGAAAGGGTGCGCGATCACCGCCGTGAGTGCGGTATGGTTTCCGTGCACGTTCGGCCCGGGGAAACCCCAGGTCAGACGGGCAACGGGACGTGGCGCAGCTTGGTAGCGCACTTGACTGGGGGTCAAGGGGTCGCAGGTTCAAATCCTGTCGTCCCGACTTGCACAGCAGCAGGTCAGAGGCCATATCGGGAATGCCGATACGGCCTCTTGAGCTGTTTCCGGGACGACGATCAGCCAGACCCTCGGGGGCCGGGTGAGTGTCCCCAGCCTGCCTGAGAGTCGCCGATCCCCAGCAGCACCAGTCGCAGGTCGGCTTCCGTCCCCGCCGCGGTCGGTTCCCCATGTCCGCGCGACCCGTCGGCGATCCGCTCCAGGTACTCGCGCACGGACACCCCCTCGGCCGCAGCCGCCGCCGCGAGGCGGGCGTACGCGGCCGTCGAGATCCTGAGGTCCGTCTCAGTCACCGGCAAAGCCCCTCCCTTCCGCCAGCCGGTCGAGCAGTTCCTCGGCCCACGTCGGGTCGTAACGGTCGAGGCGGGGCACGCCGCCCTCGTTGGGGTCCCCGGTCCATTCGACGTGCGCGCCGGGGTTGTGCGCCGCGTACCCGCCGGGCGCGAACAGGTGAGGGCTGCCCTGGATGTCACGGCCCTGGGCGATGCGCCACTGCTCGTAGATCTCGGCGCGCCCGGCGCCGCGCTCCAGGGCGCGGCCCAGAGCCTCTTCGTCCACGTGCTCGCACTTGGCGGCCACGTCGAGGATCTCCGAGGGGATGCTGACGCACCGGCTCTCGGCGTAGAAGGCGTGACGCAGGCCGGCGTCCAGTTCGTCGCTGCCGCGCAGGCCACCGATGGACGGATCCTTCGCCGCCTGGACCGCTTCCATCGCCGGCAGCATGGTCGAGGGGTAGTCGTACTCCCGTCCCGCCCAAAGACGCCAGCCGAGTTCGGGACGGTGTGCGGAGATCACCACCATCTCGGGCTCCACGATGAACTTGGGCGTGGGCTGGCTGTTGAACAGCTCCAGGGGAAACGCCCGGTGGTCGATCAGGAGGTCCTGCCCGCGTTCGCGAGCCGTGGTGCGGAGCGTGTGCAGGGCGAGGGTGGCCCAGGGGCACCCCAGGTCCGACCAGACGGTGACGGGCGCTGGCTCCGGAGCAGCGCTCATGATGATCCTCCTCGGTACCGGGACCACCGCTGGTCCCTGTCGTGTGTGCCGCGGCACGGAAGTCCATGGTGACGCGCTTGCGGGACCCGGCATCGAGGCCCCGGTGACAGTGTGTCAAGTGCCTTCCCCGGCGCCCCTGTAGAGCGTCCGCACCTCGGGGGAGGTGGTGCGGACACACTCCGCGGCCCGCGCTCCGGAGGGGACGGAGGGGAGGGGGAGGCCGCAGTGCTGGTCCGGCCACCCCCACCCGTCGCAAGTCCTGTGCTCTGTGTACCTGGGAGCGACGTTCGGCGTACCGCACAGTGGAAGGGCAGCCCTTCGGATCGTCTCCCGTCTGACCTTGATGGAGGGTCCGTTCATGAGTGTGGTCGCGCTGAGCCCTGACCAAGCGCAGAATCCGACCACGTGCGAGCCGTCGTACGTACCTGCGTGCAACGTGTCGTTGCCGGAGATGTGCTCACTCCTGTTCGCCTCCCTGCCCCGAAGCGACCAGCGTCGCAAGGGTATGGAGTACATACGAGGTCTGTTGGAGGTGCGAGGACGCAAGTCGATACGGAACATAGCCGCGCTCGTCGGGGGACAGGCGACGGAGCAGAGCCTGCATCACTTCATCAGCGACTCGAGCTGGGAGTGGGTGCCGGTGCGCCGGGCACTGGCCCGGTACGCGGTGAGTGTCGTTCCGCCACAGGCGTGGGTGGTGCGGCCCATGGTCATCCCCAAGGCCGGGCGGCACTCCGTGGGGGTGGAGCGGCGCTTCTTCCCGGAGCACGGCCAGATGCTCAACGCCCAGCAGGCCGTGGGCGTGTGGGCAGTCGGCGAGGAGACGTGCGTACCGGTCAACTGGCGGCTCCAGCTCTCCCCGGGCTGGATCACCGAGGACCGCCGACGGCGCGCTTCGATACCGGACGACGCGTGCGCGGAGTCCCTCGGCGAATGCGCGGTCCGGGCCTGTCTGGAGACGGCGACCTGGGGACTGCCGTCCCGCCCCGTGGTGATGGACGCCCGCGGATGGGACGTCGCGTCCATCGTGTCGAGGATCCAGGGCAGGGGAATGCCGCTGCTGCTCAGGGTGGACGAGTCCCTGCGGCTGTCGGTGGCGGACCCCGCGCTGCCGGGCTTCGACGCCGCCCCCAGGCCGGTGCGCCAGATCATGAGTGCCGGCCGGGCCCTGCGACGGCCGGTACTGTGGCCGGGCGTGAGCGGGGGGACGGTCATGCGGTCCGGGCTCGTCAGCGCCGTACGGGTGACGCTGCACGCTCCGCGAAGCCGGCGGACGGGACGGCGCAGTGACCTTCTCCTGCTCGGGGCCGGGAACCACGACCGGCGCCGGCCGCCGGAGGTGTGGCTGACCGACCTGACGTCCGCTCCGCCCGCGTTCCTCATGCGGCTGCGGGAGACGGTCCACCGGGTCGACGAGGACTTCGCCAGGGGCGCCGACCGAGTGGGCATCCGCGACTTCGCCGGGCGCTCCTACCGCGGCTGGCACCGGCACGTCACCCTCGCGTCCGCCGCGTCCCTCCTCGCCGCACTGGGCGACGCCGACGACAGGGCACTCGACTACGCGTCCTGATCCCCGGCCGTGTTCCGAGCGGGCTCCGTGCGCTCCTTCAGCACGCGCCGTATCCGGGACATCCGGAGCGCGAGCTGGATCTCCAGGGCCCGCTGCGGCTTCTGCCAGTCGGAGCCGATCAGATCACCGATGCGTTCCAGGCGGCGGGCCACGGTATTGGGGTGCACATGGAGCTTCTCGGCGGCGTACGTGGGGCTCCCACCGGTCTCGAAGTAGGCGTCCAGCGTGCCGATCAGCTCCGTCAGCCGCTGCTCGTCGTAGTCGAGTACGGCACCTATGGTGCTGTCGATGAACTTCTCGGCGTCCAGATGCTCCGAGAGCAGGAGACCCACGAACCCCATCTCCTGGGTCGAGGCCGAGGTTCCGGCGGCGCCCAGGGCGGTCATCGCGTCGAGGCAGCGCGCTGCTTCCCGGTACCCGCGGAGAACCGCACCGGGCTCCGACACCGGTCCTGAGCCGCTCACCGTGGCCGGACGGCCGGGCAGCGACGCCAACTCGTCGTGCACCGTCCGGGCCGCCGCGCCCGGGTCGGTGCCCGGTAACAGCAGCACGATGTCGCCCTCGTGCGTCGTGTGCAGCCCGTTCATGCGACGCGCGCACGAGGACGCCCGGGTGACCGCCTGCGCCTGCGCACCCCCCTCCGGGCGGGCGATCACGACGACGTGCGGCTGGTCCAGGCCGATGCCCAGCCGGCGGGCCCGCCGCTCCAGCTGCTCCCGGGGGCGGGGCACGCTGATCAGCAGATCGTCGAGCAGTTCGTCCCGGAGCTGCGCCTCAGCGACGGAGGCACCGCCCTCCTGAAGGAACAGCAGCACGGCGGCCACTCGGGCGGCGTGACGGAGCAGCTCCGCCGCGTCGTCGGTGGGTGAAGGGCCGGCCTGGACGTACAGGGCCCCCACGGAGTGACCGCGGGCGATGATCGGCACGAACCAGATGCCGCCGTCCAGAAGGGTCGGTGACGCATCCCGCAGCACCCCGGCATCCTTCGCCGCGCGAGTGAAGTCCTCCGGCGTGTGCTCCGGCATGTCTCCGGCCGCGGCGATCGCCGTGCCGTGCGGACCGCACAGCAGCACCGGGGCGTCCAGCAGGCTGTGGAACTCCTCGACCAGTGTCTGCGGGTCACAGCCGCCGAGCACGAGGTCGAACAGCGTCGCCTTCGTCGCGGCCAGTCTGCGCGCGTCGGCCAGTTCCGTCTCGGTGCGCTGGAGTTGCCCCCGCAGGGCCGACATGTCCGCACGCGTCTCGTCAAGGTGCAGGGCCCGCTCCAGGGCCACACCGCCGACTTCCGCGAGCATGTTCATCAGCGCTATCTCGTCGGCGGAGAAGCGGCGCACGCTGCGCTCGGCCACGTGCAGCGACCCCGGGGAGCCCGCGCCCCGGCTCAACGGCACGGCGAGGACGGCGTGGAGCCCTTCGGCCCTGATCCACCGATCGGGCTCGTCGGCGTGCCGGAAGCTGTCGTCCGTCAGGTAGTCGGATGTCCACAGCGGCGCACGGTGGGCCACTACGGCCGCCGCGAGCCCTGCTCCCTGCGGTAACCGCAGCCGGGTGTTCAGCATCGTGACGTGGCCGTCGAGGGCGTGCAGCCGGGACCCGTCGTCGGCGGCGGGCAGAGTGACCCAGGAGACGTCGGCGCCGAGCAGCAGCCGCGCACGGCGCGTGATGATCTTGAGGGTGTCCTCGACGGTGTGCGGGGTCACCAGGTCGCAGGCCGTGTCGACGAGCGTGGTGAGGGCCGCGCTCCACTGCTGCCGCCGCTCCAGCCGGGCCTGGATGGCCAGGGCCAGCCGTTTGACCTGTTCCACCGTGCGCAGGTCGGCCCCGCTCACGCCCTGCCTTCGGGCCTCCTCCACCGGCGCCTCGAAGCTGCTCGCGGGGCCTTCGCCGGCGAGCAGGTCCAGCAGGGCCAGTACGGCGGCCACCGTTTCGTCCTTCTTCTGCGACACGAGGCCCTCCGGTGTCTCGTTCCCCAACCGCCGGCAGTGGCGGAGCGCGAAGGCCGAGTCGCACGGACCACGGCTCCATGGGCGCAACGGGAAGACACCGGCGTGTGTTCCACGAGCCGCGCCCGGGGACCGTGAACAGAGAGAACCACAGCCCCCCTTCTTTCACGGCGTCACTTGGTGGCCTGCGGCCCGGACTGGTCAATGGCCGGCGACCGAGTGGGTGCTCCCTACCCGTGGTGGCGTGAAACACACCGCTGATTGCCGGCCTCCTCCGACCCGTGGCGGGAACGGTGCACGAGGTGCTCGCGTCTCACTTCCGTTCCTCATGAACTTCCGTGCCGATTATGCCAGTTGAGGAGGGTGAGAAGGTCCTGGGAACGCACTGTGCGCCGTCACACACGTACGGTGTGACGGCGCACACGGAGCGGAAGCTCCTGAGGTCAGAGCGCCAGGAGCGAGACGATGGCGGGCCCGAATGCCGCACCGAGGAGGTACGCCAGGTTGAACAGACCGATCGCCGGGGGCCGTTGGCCGTCGGGGACGGACGAGGTGGCGTGGACGGCGAACGCTCCCTGGCCCGATGCCGCCGCGATCGAGGTCAGGGCCTGAGCGGCCAGCAGGGCCGCGGCGGCGGTGTTGAAGGCCGCCCACACCGGTCCCAGGACCGCGAGGGTGACGAGCGCGGCGATCACGGGCCGGCGTCCCGTCCGTGCCGAGACCGCCACGACGAACCACGACAGGGTGCCGCCCAGCAGCAGGGGCCACACCATGGCGACGCCGATCTCGCTGGACGACCACGACGTGTGGTCCTCCAGCCGCTCCGGAATCGCGTACATCATGCCGAAGTTGACCACCGCCAGAGCGAACGCGAGTCCCGCCGAGACCAGGAAGCTCGGAGTGCGGACCAGGACGGCGGGTACGAAGCCCCGAGGCCGTGCGCGCACGTGGGCCGCCAGCAGCGCCGCGGCGGCGACGGAGCCCACACCGGCGATCAGCGGCTGATGCGGCACGAACACCAGCGCGGTGACCAGCGCGGTCAGCAGCGCGGTGCCCACGGGGTCGAACGGCTCGCGGGTGGCCGCAGCGCCGTGCACGCACCGGGCCGCGGCGAAGGGAACGGCGATCGCGCTCAGCACGGGCAGGGCGAGGGTGGCCTGCCAGGACAGCAGGTCGTTGACGAGGGAACCGGCCAGCGGAGCCGTCGAACCCACCACGGCGAGCGAGGCGGTGACCAGTCCCATGACGCGGGGAGAGTCGGCGAGGCTCATCGCCGTCGCCGTGAGGCCGGCCGTGCCGAGGCCCTGCAGAGCGGTGCCGAGGACGAGGACCGGCAGGAGGGGTATCCCGGCCACCAGGCCCGCCCCCAGCAGGACGAGCAGACCGCACACCGTCAGCGCGGCGCGCGGTCCCCGGCGGTCCAGCAGACCGGCCAGCAGGGGCGTGCCGACCGCAATGCCCCAGCCGAACGCGGTCACCGTCCAGGTCACCGCCCCGGTCGAGACGCCGAGGTCTCTCGCGGCGTCGTCCAGGACCAGGGCGGGGCCCGCTATGCCGAAGGACAGCGGGCCGGCCATGAGGGCCAGCCAGAAGGCCGCGGGTCCGTGGAACGGGCCGCGGGCACCGGTCTCGTGGGATTTCCTGCCCGGCGCGGCGGGACCCGGGGCGCCGGGCTCGGCGAGTGAGTTGCTCATCTGTGCTCCCTGAGCGGTCGGTCGGCGCTGGATCACCCCGGCCCGGACCGGCCGTGCAGCCCTTCGGGAGAAGGTGCCGGCCGGGCCAGGGAGTCGATGACCGGGCGGGACGGAAGCGGACGGGGCGGGCCGGGCGCGGACCGCGTGCGTCTGCCGCCTGCCCGGTGGATCAGCCGTCCAGCGTCGGGTAGTCGGTGTAGCCCCGGTGGTCGCCTCCGTAGAAGGTGTCCGGGTCAGGCGTGTTGAAGGGGCCGCCGGCCCTGATCCGAGCGGGGAGGTCGGGGTTGGCGAGCCACAGCGAGCCGATGCTCACCGCGTCGCACAGTCCCTCCCGCAGCACCGCCTCGGCGGACTCGGGTGTCACCGAGGCCTCTTCGCCCGTGGCGTGCGGGTTGAGGATCAGCACGCCCGGCCATTCCTTCCGGATCAGCTTCGTGATGTCACGGCCGCCGAACTCCATCAGGTGGACGTAGGCCAGGCTGACGGGTGCCAGGGCCCGGATCAGTGCCTCGTACAGCGCGGCCGGGTCGCGCTCCTCGATGCCGTTGGCCGTGTTGGCGGGGGACAGGCGGATGCCGACCCGCTCCGGGCCGATCGCGTCGCTCACCGCCTGGGCGACCTCCACGGCGAAACGGATACGGTTGTCGATGCTGCCGCCGTAGGCGTCGGTGCGCAGGTTGGTGTTGTCGGCGAGGAACTGGTGGATCAGATAGCCGTTGGCGCCGTGCAGTTCCACACCGTCGAACCCGGCGTCCATCGCGTACTTCGCTGCCGAGATGTGGTCCTCGACCGCCCGTGCGATGTCGTCCAGGGTCATCTCCCGGGGCGTGGGGTGGTCCAGCATGCCCTCCGGTGTGTACATCTGGCCGCCCGAGGCCACCGCCGAGGGCGCCAGCGGCAGCGCGCCGTCCGGGTAGAGGCTCGGGTGACCGATCCGGCCGGAGTGCATCAGCTGCACGAAGATCCGGCCCTGCCTCTCATGGACCGCGTCGGTCACCCGTCGCCACGCCTCCACCTGCTCCGGCGTGTGCAGGCCCGGTGTGTCGATGTAGCCCTGCCCGATCACACAGGGCTGCGTGCCCTCGGTGATGATGAGGCCCGCCCCGGCGCGCTGCGCGTAGTACTCGGCGGCCAGCGGGGTCTGCACGCCGTCCCGGGCCCGGCTGCGCGTCATCGGCGCCATGACGAGCCGGTTGGGCAGCGTCAGCTTTCCCAGGGGCAGCGGTTCGAAGAAGTGGCTCACGATCTCCTCCATCGGGGAACCGGCTTGTTCCACACCGTAGGAAGGGGGACGACCCGTCCGAATCAGTAAGGTTTCTGTAACCGGGTACGTAACTTCGGCACGGCTTACTTACCGGTGGGCCGCAACACGGGGAAGCGAGGCACTTACGTGCTGTACGGCAGGTCCACCGAGCTGGCGGCGCTTGAGGATCTGATCGCGACGGCCCGCGGGGGACGCAGCGGTGCCCTCGTCCTGCGGGGCGAGGCGGGCATCGGGAAGACGGCCCTGCTGGACCGTGCGGCCGAGTCGGCGTCGGCGTCCGGGATGCGGGTCCTGCGGGTCACCGGGATCGAGCCGGAGGCGGACCTGGCGTTCGGCGGGCTGGTGCAGCTGCTGTGGCCGGTGCAGGACCGGCTGGACGCCCTGCCCGAACCGCAGGCGGAGGCGCTGCGCGCCGTGCTCGGCACGGGCCGGACCAGGACGCAGGACAGGTTCCTGACCGGCCTGGCCGTGCTCACCCTCCTCGCGGACCTGGCCGAGCAGGGGCCCGTGCTGTGTCTGGTGGACGACGCGCAGTGGCTCGACCAGGCCACCGCGGAAGCGCTGCTGTTCGCCGCGCGCCGGCTGGCCGCCGAGCAGGTCGCCATGGTCTTCGCGACCCGCGAGGAGGGGTTCGCCGCGCCCGGGCTCACCGAGGTGCGGCCGTCCCGGCTCGACGCGGGCGACGCGGCCCGGCTGCTCGCCGACGTGGGCCTGCCCCCCGCCCTGCGCGACCAGGTCATCGCGGAGTCCGTCGGGAACCCGCTGGCGCTCATCGAGTTCGGGGTCGCCCGCCGCGACGACCCCGGCAGGTTCACGCCCGTGACGGTCGCCGACCGGGTGCTGTCGTCGTACCGCGCCCAGATCGCGACGCTTCCCGAGAAGACACGGCTGGCGCTCCTGGTCGCGGCGGCCGAGGGGCGGGGCGACCTGCCCCTGCAGATGAAGGCGGCCCGGACGCTGGGCATCGGTCTGGAGGACCTGGAGGACGCCGAGCGGGCGGGCCTGATCCACGTGACGGAGAGCACCGTCGCCTTCCGCCATCCGCTGATCGGGACCGCCGCCTACCAGGGAGCCGTACTGGCCCGCCGTATCGCCGTCCACCAGGCGCTGGCCGACGCGGCCGAGGACCCCGACTGCCGGGCCCGGCACCTGCCGCTGGCCACGACCTCGCCCGACGACGCCGTGGCGGCGGAACTGGTGGCGGCCGCCGACCGGGCCGCGGACCGCAGCGCCTACGCCGCCGCCGCGCTCCTCCAGCAGCAGGCCGCCCGCCTCACCCCCGACCGCCGCGCACAGGCGCACCGGCTCGGGGACGCGGCGGCCCTCGCGCTGAACGCCGGGCACGCCGGGCAGGCCGGGGATCTGGCCGGGCAGGCCGAGCGGCTCACCGACGACCCGGAGGACCTGGCCCGGCTGGCACCCGTGCGCGCCGCCGTGATGTTCGAGCTGGGGGAGCAGCGGGAGGCCGCCCGCCTGCTGCTGGAGCGGGTGCGGTCGGCCGGCCCCGGACCGGGCCGGGACATGCTGCGCACGGGCGCCACCTACGCCTGGCTCGCCGGCGACGCGGACACCGTCCGGGACGCCGCCCGCCGTCTGCGGGCCCTCGGCGGGACGGATCCGATGGTGGAGGGCATGGCGCACCTCGCCGACGACGACTGCGCCCGCGGACTTCCCCTCCTGGCACGGGCCGTCACCGCCGACCCGGCGGACGAAGGCATGGCGCGGGCGCGTGCCCTGCACAGCGCGATCCTCGTCGGCGACGACGCCACGGCCATGGAACTGGCCGCCGCCGAGGTGGCACGCTGCCGTGCGCAGGGACTCATCGGAGCGCTGCCCCAGGCACTGCACCTGCTGGCGGAACGGCAGGTGCTGGCCGGGGCGCACCGGGACGCGGAGGCCTCGGTGGCGGAGGCCGTGGAGATCGCCCGCGACACGGGGCTGCGGCAGCGTGTCGCCTGGCTGGGCGGCGTCCCGGCGCGGATCGCGGCGATCGAGGGCGACGAACAGCGCTGCCGCAGCCTCACCCAGGACGTCCCCGACGTCGGCAGGGTGGCCGGCGAGAGCGCGCTGAGCCTGCTCGAACTGG
The DNA here is from genome assembly GCF_040689265.1 of Streptomyces sp. NPDC052012. Classification (NCBI taxonomy): domain Bacteria; kingdom Bacillati; phylum Actinomycetota; class Actinomycetes; order Kitasatosporales; family Streptomycetaceae; genus Streptomyces; species Streptomyces sp. NPDC052012. The sequence goes on along the minus strand of NZ_JBFAXA010000005.1, from coordinate 228,437 downwards.
CGCAGGGCGACTACGAGGCGGCCCTCGCCCGGCTGGAGGCCGTCGCCGGCCCCGGTCCGCGGCGTCATACGGCGATGACGCTGGCCGCCGTCGCCGACCAGGTGGAGGCGGCCGTGCGGCTCGGGGACCACAAGCGCGCCGAGGGGCCGATGCGTGCCTTCGAGGCCTGGGCGCAGGCCGGCGGCCAACCGTGGGCGCGGGCGGTGGCCCACCGGTGCCGGGCCCTGGTCGACAGCGGGGAAGAGGACAGGGAAGAGGACTACGTGCAGGCCGTCCGCCTGCACGGACTGGGCGGGCGGCCCTTCGAGCGGGCCCGGACCGAGCTGGTGTACGGGGAGTGGCTGCGCAGGGCACGGCGGCGCAGCGAAGCCCGCGCGTCGCTCCGGTCGGCCCTGGAGATCTTCGAGCGGCTCCGTGCCGCGCCCTGGGCGGAGCGGGCGCGGGCGGAGCTGCGGGCGGCAGGGGACGCGACGACGGTCGCCAAGGCGACGGCGGAGAACGTCCTGGACCGGCTGACCCCCCAGGAGCTGCAGGTGGTCCGGCTGGCGGCCGGCGGCAACAGCAGCCGGGAGATCGCCGCGCAGCTCTTCCTGAGCCGCCGGACCGTCGAACACCATCTGTACAAGGCGTATCCCAAGCTGGGCGTGGGCTCCCGGCGGGAGCTGGCTCGTCTGAACCTGACCTGATCCCTCTGTGCCTGCCCGTTCCGTCCGTGCCCGGCCTGCGGCGGGGGCGGACCTGACAGATACGGTCCCGATCTGACAGATCCGCGACGGAGCCGGGGCCGCACGCGGGCGGGCGCCGCACGCCTTTGCCAGAATCCTTGACCATGATGCGTGCTGCCTACATCGAACAGCTCGGATCTCCGGACGTCATCCGCTACGGCGAGCTGCCCTCGCCCGAACCCGGGCCGACCGACGTGCTGGTGGACGTCACCGCCGTCTCCGTCAACCACGTCGACACCTTCGTGCGCTCCGGGGCCTGGCGCACCCCGCTGGCCTTCCCCTTCGTGATCGGCCGGGACCTGGCCGGCACCGTCGCCGCGGTCGGCGCGGGCGTGCACCGGTTCCGGCCCGGCGACCGGGTGTGGTGCAACAGCCTCGGTCACGACGGCCGTCAGGGGGCCGCCGCCGAGCAGGTGGTGGTGCCCGTCGACCGGCTGTACCGCCTGCCGGAGGCCGCCGACCCGTACGAGACCGTGGCGCTGGCGCATCCGGCCGCGACCGCCTACCTCGGTCTGTTCACCCACGGGCGGCTCCGGTCCGGCGAGACCGTCGTCGTGGTGGGCGCGGCCGGGAACGTGGGAAGCGCCCTGGTGGTGATGGCCGCCGCGGCGGGTGCCCGGGTCATCGCCGTCGCCTCCGCGCGGGACGCCGAGTACTGCCGCGGTATCGGCGCCGATCACGTCATCGACTACCGGGATCCCGACGTGCCCGGACGCATCCGCGCCGCCGCCCCGGCGGGCGCCGACCTCTACCTCGACGCCTCCGGCACGAACGACCTCGAGACCGCGGTGGACCTTCTCGCCGGGCGGGGGCGGATCGTGCTGCTCGCCGGACTGCGCTCCCGGCCGGTGCTGCCCGTGGGGCCGCTCTACCTGCGGGACCGCTCCGTCCTGGGCTTCGCCATCTCCCACGCCACCGCCGGTGAACTCACCGAGGCCGCCAGCGCCATCAACCGGCTCGTCGCCGACGGCAGCCTCAGGCCCCGGACGGTCGAACGGCTGCACCTGAGCGACGCCGCCGAGGCGCACCGCCGGCTGGAGGAGGGCAAGGTGCGCGGAAAGCTCGTGCTGAGCACGGACACCGCGGGCTGAAACCGCCGCGCAGACCGGTGCCGGTGAAATGCGGGAATTCGGACCTGACAAATGAGAAAGCCGCTCTTTGACCGGCACCGGGTGCCCTCTGACAGAATTCTGCACATGAATCAGTCAATCATCGACACTTCGCCGCTGTTCGATCTCAGGGCCGACATCCACATTTCCGCGACCCCTCTCGAGGTCTACTCCGTCGTCAGTGATCTGCCGCGCAGTGCCGAATGGAGCCCCGAATGCCGGGGCGGCGAGTGGGTGTCCGGGCAGCCCTCGACCGTCGGGGCCGTCTTCCGCGGCGAGAACCTGCGCAGCGAGGACGTGGTCGCCTGGGCGCCCCTGGTGCGCGGTGTCTGGCACACCGAGTGCCGCATCATCGCCGCCGAGCCCGGCCGCACCTTCCGGTGGATGATGCTCTCCCACGCCCGCGAGGACCAGGAGAGCATCTGGGGCTTCGACATGGCGCCCGCAGGCGACGGCTGCGTGCTCACCCACCACTTCCGCATGGGCCGGGCGACCGCGGGCATCCACAAGATCGTCGCCGACCTGGACGAGGACGACCGCAAGCGCTTCGTCGTCGACTGGACCGCCAAGCTCGAGCAGGACCTCGACGCCACGCTGAAGCGCATCAAGGATGTCATCGAAAAGCAGTGACATTCCCTCCCGGTGACCGCATCGACTTCCCGGTGAAACATTTTCCGTCGTGCCCTGTTCCCGGCGCGAAAAGATGCGGATCCCCACTGGACAGCGGAAATTCGGAAAGCCTGCCGCACGGCTGAGGAACAGCCGCGGCGGACGAGAGGGGTGGGCAGATGTTTCTCCAGCGCATCGGAAACAAGGGAATTCGGCTGGGCACGTTGTTCGACCGGGCCGCGGCCCGGCACCCGGCGAATCCCGTGATCCTCGACCATGAGCTCGACGTCGCTCCCGAGCGCGGGCGTCGCATGACGCTGACGGAGGTCGCCGACCTGGTCGACGACCTCGCCTCCCGGCTGTGGGCGGCGAACGTCCGGCCCGGGGAACGCGTCGTCGTCCACAAGACCAACGGGTTCGACATCACGCTCCTCGCCTGCTCCGCAGCCAGGATCGGCGCCGTCCCGGTCCTGCTGTCCCCGAAGCTGGACGGCGCCACCGTGTGCGAGCTGGTGCGCCGGGTGGACCGGCCGCACCTGGTGACCGACCAGGACAAGCTGGACCGCCATCTGCCCGCCGAGGTCTTCGGCCTGGCCCGGCAGGTGCTCGTGACCTCCGGCAGCCACGAGGGGGCCGTCGAACTCGCCTCGCTGGCCGGCTCCCCCCGGGTCACGCCGGTGACCATGCTCCCGGACCACCCGACGCTGGTCACCCACACTTCCGGGACCACCGGGACACCGAAGCTGGCGGTGCACACCGGGCGTACGTTCCAGGCGCGTTACCGCCCCCAGGGCACGGTGGCGTCCCTGGTGGACCGTAGCGAGCCGATCGCCATCCACGTGTCGTTCGTGCACTCGCGGATGTTCACCGCCATGCCGATCACGATCCTCCAGGGCCACCCGATGATCGTCCTCCGGGACGACGACCCGGAGGTCGTGGCCGAGGTGTTCCGGCAGGCCCCGCCCGGTCTGATCGAGGCCCACCCGAACACGTTCCTGCGCTGGGAGGTCCTGGTCGACGACCCGCGCCGGCCGCTGGCGAACGTGAAGTACTTCAGCAGCACCTTCGACGCCATCCACCCGCGCACCGTGCACCTGATGCTCACCGCCTCGCGGCGCGAGTCGCCGAAGTTCGTCCAGATGTACGGGCAGAGCGAGGTCGGCCCGATCGCCGGGCGCACCTACTCGAAGAAGCGCGGCGCGGACGCCGACGGCCGCTGCGTGGGTTCCCCGTTCCCCGGCATGACGGGCATCCGCGTGGTCAGCCGGGACGGCAAGCGGCCCACCAAGTCGAACCCCGGGTACATCGAGGTGCGTTCCGACGGACGGATCGTCACCTACCTCGGTGAGCACGAGCGCTGGGAGAAGCAGGCCGACGGCGAGTGGTGGCGCATGGGCGACCTGGGCTACCGCACCAAGTGGGGCTGCCTGCACCTGCTCGACCGGGAGGTCGACAAGATCCAGGGCATCGACAGCACCCTGGAGATCGAGGACACCCTCTTCGCGCGGCTGCCGGAACTCGTCGAGGTCATCATCGTCCCGGACGACAACGGCACGCCCGTGCCCGTGGTGTGCACCCGTGACGACAAGCCGCTCGACCTCGCGGCCTGGAAGTCCGCGGTGGCCGGTCTGCCCGCGATGGCGGAGCCCGTGCAGTGGAAGCTCGACGACCTGCCGCAGACCGCCACCACCAAGATCAAGCGGCTGGAGCTGGCCCGGCTGCTGAAGGCGGAGCGGACGGCCGGGTAAGCCCCGGCCCCCGCGCCGCGTCCTCGGGGCGCGGGCCCATCGCCCCCGTGGGTCCGCGCCCCTCGCCCTGCCCGTGAGGAGGCCCACGCCCCGGGCCGCCGTCCCCAGCCGAGGAGTTGCCCCGATGACGGCACTGCGCGTCTCCCGACGCCGGATCGAGCACTGGGATCCGGAGGACGAGACGTTCTGGGAGCGCACCGGCAAGCACGTCGCACGACGCAACCTCGTCCTGTCCGTCTTCTGCGAGCACATCGGGTTCTCGATCTGGAGCATGTGGTCGGTCCTGGTGCTGTTCATGTCCCCCGCGATCGGCCTGGGCTTCGCCCCGAGCGAGAAGTTCCTGCTGGTGGTCACCCCCACCCTGGTCGGCGCGCTGCTGCGGCTGCCGTACAGCCACGCGGTGACCCGCTTCGGCGGGCGGAACTGGACCGTCTTCAGCTCCAGCATCCTGCTGGTGCCGGCGCTCCTGGCGCTGTACTTCGTCCAGCGTCCGGGCACCCCCCTGTGGGTCTTCCTGGTCGTCGCCGCGACGGCGGGCGTGGGCGGCGGCAACTTCGCGTCCTCGACGACCAACATCGCCCACCTGTTCCCCCGGCGCCACCAGGGCTGGGCGCTCGGCCTCAACGCCGGCGGCGGAAACCTCGGCGTCGCGGTGATCCAGCTGGTCGGACTGCTGGTGATCGCCACCGCGGGCGACACCCACCCCGCCCATGTGATCGCCGCCTACCTGCCGCTGATCGCCCTCGCCGCCCTCCTCGCGGCGCTCGGCATGGACAACGTCGACACCGGCCCGGCCCGGCCCGGAGCACTGCGCGAGGCGGCGGTCGACCAGCACACGTGGTGGATCTCGCTGCTGTACCTCGGCACGTTCGGCTCGTTCATCGGCTACGGCTTCGCCTTCGGTCTGGTCCTGCAGAACCAGTTCGGCTGCACCCCGCTGGAGGCGGCCGGCTACACCTTCCTGGGGCCGCTGCTCGGCTCGCTGTCCCGGCCGCTCGGCGGCCGGCTCGCCGACCGCTGGGGCGGAGCACGGGTCACCTTCTGGAACTTCCTCGCCATGGGCGCGGGAACCGGTCTGCTGCTGGTGGCCTCGGCCCACCACTCCCTTGCGCTGTTCGTCGCCGTGTTCACCGTGCTGTTCGTGCTCAGCGGCCTCGGCAACGGGTCGACGTACAAGCTGATCCCGGTGGTCTTCGCCGGGCAGGCGGAGGCCGCCGTCACCGCCGGCCACGACGCGACCGAGGCCTTCGCCCGTGCCCGGCGGCTGACCGGCGCGGTCATCGGCATCGCCGGTGCCGTCGGCGCGCTCGGTGGCGTCGCCGTCAACCTGGCCTTCCGGGCGTCGTACGGCGGTCAGGGCACGGGCGAACCCGCCTTCTGGTCCTTCCTGGCCTTCTACGCGGTGTGCGTGACCGTCACCCGGCTGGTGTACCTGCGCGCCCCGCACGGCCCCTCGCCGGAGGACGCGCAGGACCCGCGGCGCACCGGGCGCGGCACCGCCGAGCCGTCGGAGGCCACCCGTGCCTGACACGACGCCGGCCACCAGCGTGGCCACCCACTGTCCCTACTGCGCCCTGCAGTGCGGCACCCGCCTCGGTCACGAGGCCCGGGGGACCGTGGTGGAGCCCTCCGACTTCCCCGTCAACGACGGCAGGCTGTGCCAGAAGGGCTGGACCGCGCCCGCCCTGCTCGACGTCACCGACCGGCTGCTCCACCCGCTGGTGCGGGACGCGGACGGCCGTCTCGTCCCGGCCGACTGGGACACCGCCCTGGACACCGTCGCCCACAGGCTGCGGCGGATCCGCGACGAGCACGGCCCGGACGCGCTCGCCGTGTTCGGCGGGGGCGGCCTCACCAACGAGAAGGCGTACCTGCTGGGCAAGTTCGCCCGGCTCGCCCTGAGGACCAGCCAGATCGACTACAACGGACGGTTCTGCATGTCCTCGGCCGCCGCGGCCGGCACGGCGGCCTTCGGCCTGGACCGCGGACTGCCCTTCCCCGTGGCAGACCTCGGCGCGGCGGACGCCATCCTGCTCGCCGGCGCCAACCCCGCCGAGACCATGCCCCCGCTGATGCGGCACCTGGAGGGGGCGGATCTGATCGTCGTCGATCCCCGCCGCACCAAGACCGCCGAGCGCGCCGCCCTGCACCTGCAACCGGTGCCGGGCACCGATCTGGCGCTGGCGCTGGGGCTGCTGCACATCGCGGTGAGCGACGGCTGGTGCGACAAGGGGTACGTCCAGGAGCGCACCACCGGCTTCGACGCGGCCTGGCGGCGCGCCGTCACCTGGTGGCCCGAGCGCGTCGAACGCGTCACCGGCGTCCCCGTCGCCGAACAGCGCACCGCCGTCACGATGCTGGGCGAGGCACGGCGGGCGTACGTGCTGACCGGCCGCGGCGCCGAGCAGCACAGCAAGGGCGCCGACACGGCCGCCGCCTTCATCAACCTCGCCCTCGCCCTCGGACTCCCCGGCGTCCCGGGAAGCGGCTACGGCTGCCTGACCGGTCAGGGCAACGGGCAGGGCGGGCGCGAGCACGGCCAGAAGGCCGACCAGCTCCCCGGCTACCGCATGATCACCGACCCGGCGGCGCGAGCCCACGTGGCGCGCGTCTGGGGCACGGACCCGGACGCCCTGCCCGGCCCCGGGCGCAGCGCCTACGAACTGCTCGACGCCCTCGGCACCGACGGCGGACCACGCGCCCTGCTGGTGTTCGGCTCCAACCCGGCCGTGTCCGCGCCGCACGCCGCCCGCGTCTGTGACCGGCTGGCCTCCCTCGACCTGCTGGTGGTGGCCGACTTCGTGCCGTCGGAGACCGCGCGGATGGCCGACGTGGTGCTCCCGGTCGCCCAGTGGGCCGAGGAGGAGGGCACCATGACCAACCTGGAGGGCAGGGTGCTGCGCCGCCGCCGGCTGCACCCGCCGCCCGACGGCGTACGGACCGACCTGGAGGTCCTGCGCGGCATCGCGGTCCGGCTCGGCGAACCGGCGGAACGCTACCCGACCTCCCCGCGTGAGGTCTTCGACGAACTGCGGCGCGCCTCCCAAGGCGGCACGGCGGACTACTCCGGCATCACCTACGACCGCCTGGACGCGGGGGAGGCCCTGCACTGGCCCTGCCCGGACACCGGTGGCCGGCCGCACCCCGGCACGCCCCGCCTGTTCCTCGACCGCTTCGCGCACCCGGACGGACGGGCCCGGTTCGCCGAGGTCGACCACCGCGACCCCGCCGAGACCACCGACGCCGGCCACCCCCTGTACGCCACGACCGGCCGCGTGCTCGCGCACTACCAGTCCGGCGCCCAGACCCGCCGCGTGGCCGAACTCCACCAGGCCGCGCCCGAACCGTTCGTCGAGATCCACCCCGACACCGCCGAACGCGCCGGGCTGCGCGAGGGCGAACCGGCCCGCGTCACCTCGGCCCGCGGCACCACCGTCGCACGCGTGCGGCTGGTCGGCAGCATGCGCACGGACACGGTGTTCGTGCCGTTCCACTATCCCGGCCGCGGCCGGGCCAACCTGATCACCAGCACCGCCCTCGACCCCCGCAGCAGAATGCCCGAGTTCAAGGTCTGCGCCGTGCGGATCGAACCCGGCACCGACGCGTCGTGAGGCCAGCATGCCCGCCCCGAACCACATCCTCGTCGTCGGCCACGGCCCCGCGGCGCACCGGCTCGTCGAACGCCTGCGCCACCACGGGCACCGAGGCCCGGTCACGGTGCTGGGCGCGGAGCCGCGGCCGGCCTACAACCGCGTACTCCTGACGTCCCTCCTCGGCGGCACCCTCACCGCCGAGGACCTGAAGCTGCCCGACCCCCCGGACGGCGTACGCGTCAGGACGGGCGTCACCGCCACGGCCGTGGACCGCGCCCGCCGCCTGGTCCGCACCGACACCGGGGAGACCCATCCCTACGACCACCTGGTGCTGGCCACCGGCGCCCGGCCCCGGATCCCGCCCCTGCCCGGACTGCTCACCGCGGACGGCGGGCTCACCGAGGGCGCCACCGCCCTGCGCACCCTCGCCGACTGCGAACGGCTCACGGGCGACGGGCCCGTGGTGGTGCTCGGCGGCGGCGTCCTCGGCACCGAGACCACGCTCGCGCTGCTGCGAGCGGGCCGCGACGTCACCCTCGTACACCCCGGACCGCATCCCATGGACGACCGGCTCGACGACAGGGCCGGCGCCCTGCTCGCCGACCACCTCAGCTCCCGCGGCGCCCGACTGCGGCTGCGGCGGGCCGCCGTGGAGTACCGGCCCGGCAAACTGGCCCTCGACGACGGGGAGATCCTCCGGGCCGACGCGCTGGTGCTGTGCACCGGCGTCGAACCCGAGTCGGGGCTCGCCCGGCGGGCCGGACTGGCCGTCCGCAGGGGCGTGGTCGTCGACCGGCACCTGCGCACCAGCGACCCGCGCGTCCACGCGATCGGGGACTGCGCCGAGTTCGACGGCGAAACGCCCGGACTCGTCACCACCGCCTGGGACCAGGCGGAGACCCTGGCCTGCATCCTCGGCGGCGATGAGGCGCACCACCACCCCGGCCGGCCCGTCGTACGGCTGAAGGCGCCCGGCATCGACCTGGCCTGCCTCGGCCCGCCCGACCCGCCGGACGCCACCCGGCACATCACGCTGTCCGACCCCGCCCGGGGCCGCTGCGCCAGCCTCGCCCTGTCCGGCGACCGGATCCTCGGCGCGGTCCTCATGGGCCTGCCACGCGCCACCGCCGCGGTCGGCCGGCTGTACGAGAGCGGCCTGCCGGTGCCGTCCGACCGGCTCGGGCTGCTGCTGGGCACCGCGGCCACCGAGCGGCCCGCCTCCGTCGCCCTGCCCGACGAGGCCGTGCTCTGCCATTGCAACCACGTCACCAAGGGCGAGCTGCTGCGTGCCTGGCGCGCCGGAGCCCGTGACCTGCCGCGGATCGCCGCGGCGACCCGGGCCACCACCGGCTGCGGCGGCTGCGCGGACGACGTGCGGCGCGTCCTGGCATCGGCGAGCGGAGGGAACAGCGACCCATGACCCGCACACCGCGCACCCTGGTGGTCGTCGGACACGGCATGGTCGGCCACCGCCTCGTGGAGCGCCTGCGCGCCCACGACCGGTACGGCACCTGGCGTGCCGTCGTCCTGGCCGAGGAGCCCCGCCCCGCCTACAACCGGGTCGCCCTTTCGTCCTACCTGGAGGGCAGGAGCGCCGCCGACCTCACCCTCGCCGGCCACGAGTTCCTCGGCGACCCCTTGGTGGACCTGCGCCTGGCCACCCCGGTGACCGGCATCGACCGGGACGCCCGGACCGTCACGACCGCCGACGGCACGCTCGTCGGCTACGACGCCCTGGTGCTCGCCACCGGATCACGGCCGTTCGTGCCGCCCGTACCCGGTCACGACCTGCCCGGCTGCTTCGTCTACCGCACCTTCGACGACCTCGACGCCATCCGCGCGGCGGCACGTGAAGGACGCCCCGGAGTCGTGGTCGGCGGGGGGCTGCTCGGTCTGGAGGCCGCCAACGCGCTGCGGCTGCTCGGGGTTCAGCCGCATGTGGTGGAACTCGCGCCGCGCCTGATGCCGCTGCAGCTCGACGAGGGCGGAGCACGGGTGCTCGCCCGGCTCGTCGGCGACCTGGGGCTGCGGGTGCACTGCGGCACCGCCGTGCAGACCGTGCACGCCCGGGCCGGCGGCCGGACCCGCGCCGTCACCCTCACCGACGGCAGCACCCTCGACGCCGACCTGGTGGTGTTCTCCGCCGGGGTGCGCCCCCGCGACGAACTGGCCGGGCCGGCCGGGCTCGCGACGGGCGGACGCGGCGGCTTCCTCGTCGACGACCGCTGCCGCACCGAGGACCCGCGCATCTGGGCCGTCGGCGAGTGCGCGGCCGTGCGGGGCCGCACCTACGGGCTGGTCGCGCCCGGCTACCGGATGGCCGAACTGGTCGCCGACCAGCTGCTCGGCCGGCCCGGCACCCGCTTCGCCGACCCCGACACCTCCGCCAAGCTCAAACTCCTCGGCGTCGACGTGGCCGGCTTCGGCGACGCCCACGCCGAGACCGAGGGTGCCCTGGAGTACGTCCTGCGCGACGACACGGCCGGCACGTACGCGAAGCTCGTCCTCGGCCCGGACGGGCGGGTCCTGCTCGGGGGCGTGCTCGCCGGCGACGCCTCCGCCTACCGCACCCTGCGCGCCCTGGTGGGCCGTGAACTGACCGCGCCGCCCGACAGGCTGCTGTCCGGCCCGGCCCTCGGCGGCACGCCGCCGCAGGCGCGGGAACCGGCCGCGGCGTGACTTGACGGAGTAATGACCGGCGGTTGGCGACCTTCTCGGCGGCGGAGCGACGATCACTGTGCTCCCCTCGCCGGTGCGCGCCGCGCCGCCCATGACAACGCCCAGGCGGGAAGTGAGGTGTGCCAGATGTCCAGTCGCACAGTGGTCGTCCGGACGACGGCGGGACGCGTGGCGGGCGAGCGGGCCGACGGACTCACCGTCTTCCGGGGCGTGCCCTACGCGGCGCCGCCGGTGGGCCCGCTCCGGTTCTCCTCCCCCCGGCCCCCCGAACCCTGGCAGGGCGTGCGGGACGCCACCGCGTTCGCCGCGCCCTCGCTGCAGGGCGACTACCTGCCCGGCAGCAGCGAGGACAGCCTGTACGCCAACGTGTGGACCCCGGACGTGGAAGGCCGTCTGCCGGTCCTCGTCTACATCCACGGCGGCGGCTGGATGCTCGGCGCGGGCAGCGAACCCGACTACGACGGCGCCCGCACCGCCGTCCACGGCCGGATGGTCGTCATCACCTTCAACTACCGCCTGGGCGCGTTCGGCTGGGGACTGCACGAGGAGTTCACCGACCCGCGGACAGGCTCCTTCGCCAACTGGGGCCTTCAGGACCAGGTGGCGCTCGTGCGCTGGGTCCGCGACAACGCCGCCGCGTTCGGCGGCGACCCCGGCAACATCACCGTCGCCGGGACCTCCGCGGGCGGCTCCAGCACCTGGCAGCTCGCCCTGCTGCCCGAACTGCGCGGGATCATCGAGCGCATCGTCCCGATCAGCGTCAAGCACGTGTGGGAGCCCGCCAGTTCCACCACTCCCGAGGAGTCCCGCGAGGTCTACGAGCACCTCGCGCGCCGCTTCGGCACGACCGTGCCGGGCCTGCGCGCCGTTCCGGCCGCCGAACTGCGCGACGCCTGGGACGAGGTGTACGCGGGCAGCCCCACCGAGCGGTTCGTGCAGGGCGGGCGCGAATACCGCGGACCAGTCGTCGACGGGCGGTGGATGCGCGGCTACGACCACGCGCTGCCCACGCCCAGCATCCCCATGATGCCGATCTACTGCCGCACCGAGGGCTCCTTCTTCACCACCGGGCCCGGATACCCCTACCCCGGCCCGCACCCGGCCGACGACACCGGACTGCGCGCGGCGGTCCGCGAGGTCCTCGAGAAGGGAGCCGTCAAGGTCACCGACGAGCAGGTGGACGACTGCATCGCGCACTACCGGCGGGCGTCCGAGGCGGAGGGCCTGCCGCGCGACCCGGTGTCGGTGTGGACGCAGGTGTGGGGCGACGGGCTGTTCCGCTACCAGATCGTCCGGCTCGCCGAGCGGCACGCCCGTGAGCGCGACGCCACCGCGTCCCCGCAGTTCCTCATGGAGTTCGCCCATCCGCTCAAGGAGCCGTACGCCGGCACCACCCCGCACGAGGCCGTCGCGAAGTTCCTCTTCGGCACGTTCGCGCTGCCGGTGAACGCGCCCGCCTACGGGGACGGACCGCTGGAGCGGCGGATCTCCGACACGCTGATCGACCTCGTGGCCTCCTTCGCCCGCGGGGAGACCCCGAGCAGCGAACACGCGCCCCACTGGCCGCCGTTCACCCCGGACCGGCCCACCGTGATGGTTCTCGGCGGCGAGCGCGTCGCGCGGATCGGCACGGTGTCGGCTCAGCCCCACCTGTCGTACTGGGATCGCGCCGGCTGGGTGCCGCGCCCTTGAGCACCACGTGCACCCCTGGGCCATTCACCACCGCAGGAACGAACGAAAGGACTGGGACTTCGATGTGCGGACTCGCAGGCTGGGTCGCCTACGACCACTATCTGTCGGTACACGGCGGGACGGCGTCCGCCATGGCGGAGACGCTGGCGTGCCGGGGACCCGACGACCGGGGGGTGTGGATCTCGCCGCACGCGGTCCTCGGGCACCGCCGGCTGTCCATCATCGACCTGGAGGGCGGGCGCCAGCCCATGCACGTCACCGGCGAGGACGACGGCCTCCCCGTCGTCGTCTACACCGGCGAGGTCTACAACTACCGGGAGCTGAAGGAGGAGCTCACCGGCCTCGGCCACACCTTCCGCACCTCCAGCGACACCGAAGTGGTGCTGCACGCCTACCTGGAGTGGGGCGAGCACTTCGCCGAACGCCTCAACGGCATGTACGCGCTCGCGGTGTGGGACCCGCGCAGCGAGGAACTGCTGCTGGTCCGCGACCGCATGGGCGTCAAACCCCTCTTCTACTACCCGACGCCCGACGGCGTGCTGTTCGGTTCGGAGGCCAAGGCCATCCTGGCCCACCCCGACGCCGAGGCGGTCGTCGACGCCGAGGGCCTGGCGGAGATCTTCGCCATCATCAACACGCCCGGCCACGCGATCTTCAAGGGCATGCACGAGGTGGTGCCCGGCACCGTCGTGCGCTTCCACCGCGGCGGCCACACCACCCGCACCTACTGGCAGTTGGAGGCCCGCCCGCACACCGACGACCTCGACACCACCATCGCCCGCATCCGCGAACTCCTCGAGGACATCGTCGAACGCCAGCTCATCGCCGACGTCAAGGTGGGCACCCTGCTGTCCGGCGGCCTCGACTCCAGCGCCATCACCGCGCTCGCCGCCAAGGTCTTCCGCGACCAGGGCAAGCAGGAACGCATCAAGGCATTCTCCGTGGACTTCAAGAACAACGAGGAGACCTTCCGCGGCAACGGCATCTGGATGGACCCCGACACCCCGTACGCGATCGACGTCGCCCGGCACTCCGGGGCCGAGCACGTCATCGTCGAGCTGGAGAACCACCACGTCCTCGACGACGACGTGCGCATGCGGGTACTGCGCGCCCAGGACCTGCCCATCTCCACCGGCGACATGGAACACTCCCTGTACCACCTGTGCAAGGCGCTCAAGGAGCAGGTGACCGTCGCCCTGTCCGGCGAGACCGCGGACGAACTCTTCGGCGGCTACAACTGGTTCTTCGACAAGGAGGCCGTGGAGGGCGACACCTTCCCCTGGTACGACGCCTGGCGCCGGCTCGGCGGCCTGGACACCATGAAGGAGATCGGCCTCTGGGACCGGCTCGGCCTCGACGAGTACGTCGCCAAGCGGTACGCCGAGGCGCTGGCCGAAGTGCCGCGCCTGGAGGGCGAGTCCGCGCACGAGGCACGGATGCGGGAGCTGTCGTACCTCAACATCAGCCGCTGGGAGAACTTCCTCCTGGACCGCAAGGACCGCATCAGCATGGCCGCGAGCCTGGAGGTCCGCGTGCCGTTCACGGACCACCGCCTGGTGGAGTACGTCTTCAACGTGCCGTGGGCCATGAAGACCTTCGACGGCCGCGAGAAGAGCCTGCTGCGCGCCGCCGCGAGCCACGTCCTGCCCGAGTCGGTGCTGGAGCGCAAGAAGAGCCCCTACCCCTCCACCCAGGACGTGGAGTACGTGCGGGCCCTGCGCGCCAAGGTCGAGGCCCTGCTCGACGGTTCCCCCGTGCTCGGCCTGGTGCCGGCCGAGGGCATCCGCAAGCTGCTGGACAAGCCCGTCGAGTCCTACGCCGGGCTGGGCGGCCTGTGGGGCACGAGGGCCGTCATGGAGCGGCTGGTCGAGTTCGACGCGTGGGTGAAGGAGTACGACGTCCGCGTGGAGTGGTGACCCTCCCACGGGTGCGGCGTGCGGTCACCGTCCGGTGCCGCGCGCCGCACACCTCGGATCCCCCCATCAGACACCCGCGTCATCAGACACCCGCGAGAAGGACGCTCATGGACACCTCAGGTCTGCCGCTCGTGGTCGACGACTCCCCGGAATGGGGCAGCAAACGGCTCGACCTCGACGCCTACCTCGCCCGCATCGGCTACCAAGGGCCCCGCGACACCTCCCTCGCGGCGCTCCGCGCCCTCCACCGCGCCCACCGGGACTCCGTCTGCTTCGAGAACGTCGACATCGCCCTGGGCCGCACGGTCTCCATCGACATCGACGCCGTCCAGCACAAGATCGTCCAGGCCGGCCGCGGCGGATACTGCTACGAGACCAACCTGCTGTTCGCGGCAGCGCTGGACCGCTTCGGCTTCCCGGTCACCCGGCTCCTGGTCCGCATCCGCGAGGGCAGCAGCAAGCGCCGGTTCCGCTCCCACACGGCCCTGCTGGTCCGGGCGGACGACTCCGTGTGGCTGGCCGACCCCGGCTACGGCTACGCCGCGCTCATCGAACCCCTCGCCCTCCAGCCCGGAGCGGAGAGCACCGTCGCCGGCTGGTCGTGGCGGCTGGCCGTCGAGGACGGGCACTGGCTGCTCCAGTACCGGCGGCCCGAGGGCTGGTTCGACATCTACGCCTTCCGCACGGAACCCCAGTACGCCGTCGACTTCGAGGCCGCCCACTGGGTCAGCTCCACCCGCCCCGGCTCGCCCTTCGTCGGACAGCTCGTCGTCCAGCGGGCCACCGACGACGAGCGGTACCGGCTCAAGAACAACGAGCTGATGACCGAGTACCGCGGCGGCGAGCAACGCGTGAGCGTCCTCACCCCCGACGAGACCGTGGAGGTCGTGCGCACCACCTTCGGGCTTCCGCTCACCGACGAGGAGACGCGCCTGCTCCGTGACTTCCTCGCCGCCCGGCGGTGACGGCCCGGCCCCCGCACGCCGACTCCCCGCCTCGCACGGTGTGCGCCTGAGGCGGGGAGTTCCGTTCTCCGTCCGGTCAGGCCCTCGCCCGGTCCAGGGCCAGCGCCGCCACGACGGCCGTCACGACGTCTTCCGGGGCGAGCCCGCTGGTGTCGACCACCACGCGGGCGACCTCGGCGTACAGCGGACGGCGCGCCTCCATCAGCGTGCGCCACTCCCGGCGCGGATCAGCGGCGGCCAGCAGCGGGCGCGCCGTGTCCCGCCCGATCCGCCGGATCGCCTCGGCGTCGTCCACGTCGAGGAAGACCACCGGCAGCCCGGTCAGCAACGCCCGCGTCCGCGGAGCGAGGACGGCGCCGCCGCCGAGCGCGAGGACGCCCTCGTGCTCGGTGAGCGCGGTGTGCACGGCCCGCTTCTCGATCGCGCGGAAGGCGGGCTCGCCCTCGTCCACGAAGATGTCGGCGATGCTGCGGCCCTCGGCGGCGACGATGTCGTCGTCGGTGTCCCGGTAGCCGACACCCAGCCGGTCGGCCAGGAGCTGTCCGACGGTGGACTTGCCCACGCCCATCGGGCCGACCAGCACGATCAGCGGCCCGCTCATCGGATGGCCAGGTGGTCGAGGTACGACCGCACGTTGCGGCGGGTCTCGGTGACGCTGTCGCCGCCGAACTTCTCCGCCACCGCGTCCGCCAGGACCAGGGCGACCATGGCCTCGGCGACGATGCCGGCGGCCGGGACCGCGGAGACGTCGGAACGCTGGTGGTGGGCCTGCGTCGCCTCACCGGTGGTGACGTCGACGGTCTTGAGCGCCCTCGGCACCGTGGCGATCGGCTTCATCGCCGCCCGGACCCGCAGCAGTTCACCGGTGGACAGGCCGCCCTCGGTGCCGCCGGAGCGGCCGGAGACGCGCCGGATGCCCTCGGGCGTGTTCACGATCTCGTCGTGCGCCTTGGATCCGGGCACGCGGGCCAGCTGGAAGCCGTCACCGACCTCGACGCCCTTGATGGCCTGGATGCCCATGAGCGCGCCGGCCAGGCGGGCGTCCAGCTTGCGGTCCCAGTGCACGTGCGAGCCGAGACCCACGGGCACACCGTAGGCCAGCACCTCGACCACGCCACCGAGGGTGTCGCCGTCCTTGTGCGCCTGGTCGACCTCCGCGACCATCGCCTTCGAGGCGTCCGCGTCCAGGCAGCGCAGCGGGTCGGCGTCCAGCTTCTCGACGTCGGCCGGCGTCGGGTACACGCCCTGCGGGGCCTTCACCGAGCACAGCTCGACGACGTGGCTGACGATCTCGACACCGGCCGTCTCCTTGAGGTACGACCGCGCCACCGCCCCCAGGGCGACCCGGGCGGCGGTCTCCCGGGCGGAGGCCCGCTCCAGTACCGGGCGGG
Organism: Streptomyces sp. NPDC052012; assembly: GCF_040689265.1. Lineage (NCBI taxonomy): Bacteria > Bacillati > Actinomycetota > Actinomycetes > Kitasatosporales > Streptomycetaceae > Streptomyces > Streptomyces sp. NPDC052012. Next base: position 212,010 of record NZ_JBFAXA010000005.1, on the reverse strand, counting down.
CCTCGTCGAAGCCGTACTTCTGCATGCCGGCGAGGTCGGCGTGGCCGGGGCGGGGGCGGGTCAGTGGCGCGTTGCGCGCGAGGCCGGCCAGGATCTCCGGGTCCACCGGGTCGGCCGCCATGACCTGTTCCCACTTGGGCCACTCGGTGTTGCCCACCATGATCGCGACCGGGGAGCCGAGGGTGAGGCCGTGCCGGACACCGCCGAGGAAGGTCACCTCGTCGCGCTCGAACTTCATCCGGGCACCGCGCCCATAGCCCAGCCGCCGCCTCGCGAGATGGTCCGCCACCATGTCCGTGGTGATCGGCACGCCGGCGGGAAGGCCCTCCAGCGTCGCGACGAGTGCGGGACCGTGGGACTCACCCGCGGTCAGCCAGCGCAACCTGCTCAACGGTGCCGTACTCCTTTCCCAACTCCTTTCCCATCGCACCGGGAAGGATCTCCTTGATCAGGCCGCCGACGATGCGGACGCCGTCCTGGCTGAGCACCGACTCGGCGTGGAACTGCGTCGACGCGAAGTGCGGTCCGCGCAGCGCGTGCACCTCACCCGTGTCCGGGTCGCGGCTGACCTCGACGACGCCCACGCCCTCGCAGTCGACCTTGTCCTCCTGGCTGCGGGCGGCGAACGTGTTGTAGAAGCCGACCCGTTCCCGGGCGCCGAACAGGTCGATCTCCCTCTGCACGCCCTGATTGGGGACCGTCCGGCGGACCAGGGGGAAGTCGAGCAGCGTGCAGAGCGTCTGGTGGCTCAGGCAGACGGCGAGGAACGGGCGCCGCTCGTCGAGCAGGGTGCGCACGGCGTTCCGCAGGTGGGCGATCTTGGGGTGGCCCGTGTCGCGGGGGTCGCCCGGTCCGGGGCCCATCACGACGAGGTCGTGGCCGTCCAGGGAGTACGGTTCGTCGTACCGGCGGACCGTCACCCGCAGCCCCATCGACCGCAGTTGGTGGTCGAGCATCGAGGTGAAGGTGTCCTCGGCGTCCACGACCAGTACCCGGCGGCCGATCAGCGCCGGATCGGGGCGCGAGCCCTGCCCGTTCCCGGCCAGCCAGAAGCCGGCGAGGGTGGCGTTGCGCCGTTCCAGGGCCGCGCGGACCCGCGGATGACCAGCGAAGCGGGAGGGCCCGTCGGACTCGACGGCCGCGAGCAGCCCCGCCGCCTTCGCCGCGGTCTCGGCGACCTCGCTCGCCGGGTCGGAGTGCCGCACGAGCGTGGCGCCGACGCCGATCCGCAGCCGTCCGGTGGCGTCGATGTCGGCGGTGCGGATCAGGATGGAGGAGTCCAGGGCGCGCTCGCCGTGCTCGTCGCGGCCGATCAGCGCGACGACGCCGCTGTAGTAGCCGCGGCCCTCCGGCTCGTAACGGCTGATGACCCGGCAGGCGTTCTCCAGCGGGCTGCCGGTGACGGTCGGGGCGAAGAGCGTCTCTCGCAGGATGTCGCGGGGGTCCCGCGTGCTGCGTCCCTCGATGAAGTACTCGGTGTGCGCGACGCGGGCCATCTCCTTGAGGTGCGGCCCCACCACCCGGCCGCCCGACTCGCAGATCCGGGCCATCATCTTCAGTTCCTCGTCGACGACCATGTACAGCTCGTCCGCCTCCTTGCGGTCGGCGAGGAAGTCCAGCACCTGCGGCAGGGTCGGGCCCGTGGCCGGGTAGCGGTAGGTGCCGCTGATGGGGTTCATCACGGCCGTGCCCGCACGCAGGCTGATGTGCCGTTCGGGGGTCGCGCCGACCAGGGTGCGGGAGCCGGTGTGCACCAGGAACGTCCAGTGGGCGCCGGTCTCGCGGTGCAGCAGGCGCCGGAAGACCGCCAGGGCGTGGTGCGGCGTGTAGCCGGTGATGTCGGCCGTGTAGGTGCGCTTGATGACGAAGTTGGAGCCCTCCCCGGTGCCGATCTCGTCCGTGACGACCCGGCGGACGATGTCGGCGTACTCCTCGTCCGGGACGTCGAAGCGGCCGCCGGACAGGGTGACGGGCAGGTCGGGGATCCGGGCCAGTACCTCGGCGACGGGCACGGTGGCCTGACCGGTGACGGTCACCGCGAGCAGCGGCGCCCCGTCGTCGGGGGTGGCGAACCCGCGCTCGGCGATCTGCCGGTAGGGCACGAGGGCCAGGACCTCGTGGCGCGGGCCGTCACCCGTCTCCGGCGAGTCGGGCAGGGGCAGTTCGGCGAGGGTGCGCGGTTCGGTCGCCTCGCCGACGACGACGTCCAGGACACCCGGGCCCGTCGTCCCGGGTCGGTGCAGCAGGGCGTAGGCGGCCGGGGGCCGTGCGCCGAGGATCCGGCCGAGCAGGTCGTCGCTCGGGGTGCCGGTCATGCCAGGACCTCCTTGGTGGTGACGACGACGGCGCAGCGCTGCGCCGCGTACTCCAGGGCCAGCCGGTGGTGGTACTGCGAGAAGTCGGCCACCGCGTCGGCCACCAGGAACGGCTGGATGTCGTGGGTGAACGCCTCGACGGCGGTCATCAGCACACCCACGTGCGCGTACACCCCGCACAGCACGAGCTGGTCGCGGCCGGCGGCCCGCATCCGCTGCAGCAGGTCGGAGCGGAAGAAGGCGCTGTAGCGCCACTTCGTGAGCTGCCAGTCGCCCGCGGCCGGGGCCAGTTCGTCGACGACCTGCCGGTCGGCGGGGGCGGTGCGCATGCCCGGGCCCCAGAAGTCCCTCAGCAGGCCGCGCTGCTCGTCGGTCATGCCGCCGGGCTGCGCCGTGTACGCCACCGGCACGCCGAGCCCGGCGCAGTGCTCGCGGACCAGCCGGGTGTTGCGCACGAGTTCCTCGCGCAGGTCCTGGGGGAGGGGCCGCAGGAAGTAGCGCTGCATGTCATGGACCAGCAGGACCGCGCGGCCCGGGTCGATCGACCAGTGGGCGACGTTGCCGGGCAGATCGCCCGCGGTCGGCATCGGGTAGGGGGAGATCTCGGGTATGCCTGCCATGGACTTCTTCTCCTGGTCGCCTGACGTCGGTCGGGGAGCGGCACTAGGCGCCGAGGGCGGCGCCGCCGTCGACGGTGAGTGCGTGCAGGGTGATGTGGGAGGCCTCGTCGGACAGCAGGAAGGCGACGGCGCCCGCGATGTCCGAGGGGCGGGCCAGCTTGCCCAGCGGGATGCCCACCCGGAAGGCGTCCAGCCGTCCTTCGACCGTGTGCCTCGGGCCGGACTCGTCGTGCCACATGGACGTGAGCATCGGGGTGATGGTGGAGCCCGGCGCCACCACGTTGCAGCGGATGCCGTCCCGGGCGACCTCCAGGCCCAGGCTCTTGGTGAACATCGTCGCCGCCGCCTTGGACGCGGCGTAGGCGGCCATCTGCACCCGCGGGGTGGCGGCGGCGTTGGACGCGACGGTGACGATCGCGCCGCGCCGGCGCGGCAGCATGCGGTTGACGACGGCCCGCGACATCAGGAAGACGCCGGTGGCATTGACGGCGAACGTCGTCGTCCAGTCCTCGTCGGTGAGGTTGCGCACGTGACCGAGCCGCAGCACACCGGCGCCGTTGACCAGGTACTCCAGCGGGCCGAGGCGCGTCTCGGCCTCCTCGACCACCGCTTCGACGTCCGTGCCGCTGGTGATGTCGGCGGGGAGGGCCTGTGCCTCCAGGCCGTCCGCGCGCAGCTTGTCCACCACCCGCCACAAGCGGTCGGCGTCCCGGTCCACGGCTGCCACCACCGCACCGCGTTCGCCGAGGGCGCGGGCCACCGCCTCGCCGATGCCGCCCGCCGCTCCGGTGACGAGTGCCACCTTCCCGTCCATCGTCAGGACCTCCTCATCTGCGTGTCTGCCTGCCGGCCGCGCGTGTGCCGATCAGGGTGGGTGGGCCGAGGTGTCATCCGAGCCAGGCCGAGGCCACGGCGACGGCCTGGCCCGGGTTGAGGCGCGGATCGCAGTAGGACGTGTACTTGTCCGCCACGTGATCGACGCAGGAGTCGTTGGCGACGCACTCGGTGACGTCGTCCGGGGTGGTCTCCAGGTGCAGCCCGCCGACGAGGCCGCCCTCGGAGCGGACGGCCTCCTGGAACTCCCGGATCTCCCGCTCGATCGTCTCCACGAAGCGCGTCTTGAGGCCGCCCGGCAGGGTGACGGTGTTGCCGTGCATGGCGTCGGTCAGCCAGATCACCGGGTGTCCTTCCTCGCGCGCCGCGGCGACGAGCTTCGGCAGCCGGTCGCCGACGACGGCCGCCCCCATGCGGGCGATGAGCGTCAGGCGGCCCTTCTCCCGCTGCGGGTCGAGGCGTTCGCACAGCCCGAGGAGTTCGTCCCGCGTCACCTTCGGCCCGATCTTGCAGGCGACCGGGTTGGCGACGCGGGACAGCAGGGCCACATGGGCGCCGTCGAGCTGGCGGGTTCGCTCGCCGATCCAGGGCCAGTGCGTGGAGGTGAGGACGAGCCGGCCCCGCTCGTCCCGGCGGACCATGGGGAGTTCGTAGTCGAGGATCAGGGCCTCGTGGCTGGTCCACACGGGCGGCTCCAGCCAGAGTCGCCGTACGGCGTCCCGCCAGCCGAGGTGGGTCATGATCTCGCGGGCCGCCTGGTAGCAGGCCAGGATGCGCTGGGGCTCCGGGCGCCGGCTCTCGGGGTCGGGCTCCGGGCCGTTGACCATGTGGCCCCGGTAGGACGGCAGTTCCACGTCCCCCACCCGTTCGGTGGGGCTCGAGCGGGGCTTGCCGAACTGGCCCGCGATGCGGCCCACCCGGATCACCGGCTTGTGGGTGATCATCTTCAGTGCACCGACCAGCAGGTCCAGCACGGCGGTCTTGCGGGCGACGTACCCGGGCGTGCACTCGGCGGGGTCCTCGGCGCAGTCGCCGGACTGGACGACGAGAGCCTCTCCGGAGGCGACCCGGGCCAGCAGCGAACGCAGGGTGTCGACGTCCCTCGCGTCGACGAGCGCCGGCCGGCGGGCCAGCGTGTCCCTGACCTGCCGCACCCGCGCCGCATCACCCCACTCGGGTTGCTGCCTGGCCGGTTTGTCCTGGATGTCGAGCAGAGCCTCATCCACTGGTGTCTCCTTTGGCGAAGGGCATGACTCCGGTGCGCCGTCGCCGGAGCACGGGAACCCCGTGACGTGCGCAGCCGTGCGGGTCTCGAACATGGGGCGGCGAGGTCGGCACGCTGTCGCGAACCCGGGGCCGTCGGCCACGGGGAACGTCGCGCGAGAAGCGCCGCCGCGGCTCCGCGCGGGTGGTGCCGATCCACGCGCCCCGAAAGTGCGACGACCGCCGGATTGTCCGGCGCGGATAAGAGGCCCGACGCCGGATACCTCGTGAGAACGCGCGGACGACAATTGCCCGCTTCGAGGTACCGCTTCGGCGTCGGCGACGGCGCGGAATGGCGCCCGCGCAAGATGCGTTACCGGATCCGGTACGACGCTTTCCCGTTCATCCGGCACAGGCGGTGGGCAGAGAAACGGAAACGACGGTCACAGGTCCGTTCATGGCCCTATTACGCCGTGGAGTCGAGGATGCGTTCGAGTGGCGTTCCGGGCGGATCCCCGGCCGGGCGGGACGGGAAAAACAGGCCGTTCGCCCTGGTGGAGCACTCCCGGACGTCCTCCGGCGGGTCGGTTGCGGACATTTCCGGTGGAGGGGACGCCGAAGACGGCGGTGTGGGTCATGCACGTGGTGCTCCCTCGGCAGACGGAGTGGCCGTGCCGGACCTCCGGCCGGCTGTTCGCCCCCGATCCTGGGTCGGGAGTGCGGATTTGCCCAATGGCGATCGACGCACTTCGTCAAATAGCCGCTACTTCATCAAGTCGAAGTGCGAACCACTTTGCGCCAATGTGACACATCACCCGTAGTTCATCTCCGGTACATGCGAATAACCTCGATGCTGACGCTTGAACTGGCGACTGACGCACCGAGGAGTGACGATCCGTCATGTCGGACCCGCTGGGGCAACCGGGCGTGCTGGAGCTGGACGAACTGGTCGCGGAGGGTGTCTCCCCCTGGCTGGACGGACTCAGCCGCGGCCACCTGGCCTCCGGATGCCTGGCCCGTCTCGTCGCGCGCACGGGCGTCCGGGGCGCCACGTCGGACCCGGCCGCCCTGGCCGCGGCGGTCGAGACAGACGACTCCTACCGCGCACAGCTCGCCGACCTGTCCTCCGACGACATCTGCGCCGGCGACGCGGTGCGGGCGGTGTTCGCCCACGACGTGCGCTGGGCCTGTGACGAACTCCGGTCGGTGTACCGGGCCACGCGTGGACTGGACGGCCTGGTGTCGATGGATCTGGACCCGCGGCTCGCCCACGACGCCGAGTCGGCCGTCGCGGAGGCGGAACGGGTGCTGCGCGCGGTGAACCGGCCGAACGCGATGGTCAAGCTCCCGGCCACCACCGAGGGGATCCCCGCGATCAGGGAGTGCATCGGCGAGGGCATCCCGGTCCACGTCACCGCGGTCTTCTCCGCGTCACGCTACCGCCAGATCCTCGACGCCTACGGGGAGGGCCTCCAGCGGGCCCTGGCCGACGGCCGACGGCTCTCCGCGCTCTCCTCGGTGGTCTCACTGCCCGTGGGCCTGCTGGACGCCGAGGTCGACGCGCGACTGGAGGAACTGGGCACCCCGGACGCCCTGGCCCTGCGCGGCGAGGCCGCCGTGGCACGCGCCCGCCACTTCTACCGGATGTACGACGACTGGTTCGGCGGCGCCCATTGGCGCGCCCTGGCCGCCGCGGGGGGCCATCCGCAACGACTGATGTGGACGGCCACCACCGTGGCGGACCCGTCGTCGTCCCCCACCCGGTACGTGGAACGGCTCGTCACCTGGGGCACGATCAGCACGATGACGCTCCCCACCCTGGAGGCCGCCGCCCGCCGCCTCACGCTGAGCGGCGACACGCTCATGGGACGGCACTGCGCGGCCCATGAGGTGTGGAGCCGACTGGAGCGCCTGGGCATCGACGGCGAAGAGATCGCCCGGAAGCTGGAGACGGAGAGCGTGAAACGGCTGGCCGCCGCGTGGGGCGATCTGTACGCGGCGGTGGACGCCGGGCGGCACACGGCTCACCGGGCGAAGTCGTCCAGGCGGCGAGGGTGCACCGGGGAGTCCAGGGAGAAGCCCTTGTCGACCTGCTGACGTGCCGGGATGCCGGGCTGCCGGGGCGGCGGTGCGGATCGCGGCCGGGCGGCGCCCACGCCGCTATGGGTGATTTTATGATGAATGCCCCTAATGTCCTTGATGGTGCTTGATGCACTGCCTAACGTTCGCCGGGTGAGCACCGTCGCGGGATCCGAGACCCGCGCCGCCTTCCCGGAAGCGAGGTGTGGAGCGCGTGCACGCGAGGTGCGGACGTCCCCGGAGGCCGCTACGGATGCCGGCGCTGGTCGCGCTGACCCTGCTGGCCTCGGCACTCGCGGCCTGCGGCGGCGAGGAGGACACCGGCCGGCCCACCCTCAACTGGTACAACTTCCCCGACGACTCCGGCGCCCTGCAGAAGGCCGCCGACCGGTGCAGTCGGGCCTCCGGCGGCCGGTACCGCATCAGCTACAACAAACTGCCCCGCGCCGCCGACGGCCAGCGCCAGCAGATGGTGCGCCGCCTCGCCGCCGAGGACGACTCCATGGACATCCTGGGCCTGGACGTCACCTGGGCCGCCGAGTTCGCCGAGGCCCGCTGGATCAGGGAGTGGACCGGCGAGATGAAGCGCCGGGCCACCGACGGCACCCTGCGGGTGCCGCTGCAGACGGCCACCTGGAAGGGCAGGCTGTACGCGGTCCCGTACAACACCAACACCCAGCTGCTGTGGTACCGCAAGGACCTGGTGCCCACCCCGCCGAAGACCTGGTCCGAGATGGTGGACATGTCCCGCGAGCTGGCCCGGCAGCGCAAACCGCACTACGTGGAGATCCAGGGCGCCCAGTACGAGGGCCTCACCGTCTGGTTCAACACGCTCGTCAACAGCGCCGGCGGCTCCATCCTCGATGCCGGTGCCACCGAGCCCTCGCTCGGGCCCCCCGCGGTCCGTGCCGCCGCCATCATGCGGGACCTCGCGAACTCCCCGGCCGCCGACCCCTCCCTGCCCAACCAGATGGAGGACCAGAACCGCCTCGCCATGGAGTCCGGGGTGGCGGCGTTCGAGCTCAACTACCCGTTCGTCTATCCGTCGATGAAGGCGAACAACCCGAAGCTGTTCGAGAACTTCCGCTGGGCGCCCTACCCGCGCGTCGACGCGGGCCGCCCCGCCCGGCCGACCATCGGCGGCATCGACCTCGCCGTCAGCACCTACTCCCGCCACCCGGACCTGGCCTTCGAGGCCGCGCTGTGCCTGCGCAACCGGGAGAACCAGCTGACCAACGCGCTCGAGGGCGGCCTGCCGCCGACGCTGCGCGCCCTGTACGACGAACCGGCGTTCATGAAGGAGTACCCCTTCTCCAAAGAGGTGCTGGCCGCGCTGGAGTCGGCGAGCGTACGGCCGCTGACCCCCGCCTACCAGAACGTGTCGATCGCCGTCTCCCACACGCTGTCCCCGCCCTCCGAGATCGACCCGGAGAGCTCCGTCGCGACCATCAGGGACCAGATCGACAAGGCCCTGCGATCCGAGGGTGTGATCCCGTGACCGACCGCCCACCGCGCGGCAAGGCGCTCTCGGCCGGTGCCCGGCAGGAACGGCGCCTCGGCTGGCTGCTGTGCGCACCGGCCGTCATCGTCATGCTCGCCGTGACCGCCTACCCCATCGGATACGCCGTCTACCTCTCCCTCCAGCGCTACGACCTGCGCTTCCCGGCACGGGCCGAGTTCGTGGGCCTCGGCAACTACGGGGCGGTGCTCTCCTCGCCGTTCTGGTGGGACGCCTTCTGGGTCACGCTGCTCATCACCGCCGTGTCCGTCGCCATCGAACTCGTCCTCGGCATGGGCCTCGCCCTGGTGATGCACCGCACCCTCTTCTGGCGCGGCACCGTACGCACCGCCGTCCTCATCCCGTACGGCATCGTCACCGTCGTCGCCGCCTTCTCCTGGCAGTACGCCTGGACCCCCGAACTCGGCTACCTCGCCGAGCTGCTGCCCCAGGGAGACGCCCCGCTCACCGAACAGTGGCCCGCGCTGTGGCTGATCATCCTCGCCGAGGTGTGGAAGACCACCCCCTTCATGGCGCTGCTGCTGCTCGCCGGGCTCGCCCTGGTGCCGGAGGAGACCCTGAAGGCGGCCATGGTGGACGGCGCCACCGCCTGGCAGCGGTTCACCCGGATCATGCTCCCGCTGATGAAGCCGGCCATCCTCGTGGCCCTGCTGTTCCGCACCCTGGACGCGTTCCGGATCTTCGACAACATCTACGTCCTCACCGCGGGCGCCCAGGGCACCGGCTCCCTGTCGATCCTCGGCTACGACAACCTGTTCACCGCGCTGAACCTCGGCATCGGGTCGGCGATCTCGGTCCTGATCTTCCTCTGCGTCGGGATCATCGCCTTCACCTTCGTCAAACTGTTCGGCGCCGCGGCACCCGGTGCGGAGGTGAAGCGCTGATGGCCGCCGTAGGCAGGACCCACGCCACCCGGTGGGGCGTCGTCAACGTCGTGGTGGTGCTGTACGCCCTGTTCCCGGTGTGGTGGATCGCCGCGCTGTCGTTCAAGGACCCGAGCACCCTCACCGACGGCAACTACATCCCACGGGACTGGACCTGGGAGAACTACCGGGGCATCTTCGAGACGGCCGAGTTCACCCGCGCCCTGATCAACTCCATCGGCATCGCCCTGATCGCCACCGTGATCGCGGTCGCCCTCGGCACCATGGCCGCCTACGCCGTGGCGCGGCTGCGGTTCCCCGGCAAGCAGGTGCTGATCGGCATGTCGCTGCTCATCGCGATGTTCCCGCCGATCTCCCTGGTGTCGCCGCTGTTCAACATCGAGCGCATCATCGGGATCTTCGACACCTGGGTCGGCCTGATCATCCCGTACATGACCTTCTCGCTGCCGCTGGCGATCTACACCCTCTCGGCGTTCTTCCGGGAGATCCCCTGGGACCTCGAGAAGGCCGCCAAGGTCGACGGGGCGACGCCCGCGCAGGCGTTCCGGCTGGTCATCGTGCCGCTGGCGGCGCCGGGCGTGTTCACCACCGCCATCCTCGTGTTCATCTTCTGCTGGAACGACTTCCTGTTCGCGATCTCGCTGACCTCCACGGAGTCCGCGCGGACGGTGCCCGCCGCGATCGCGTTCTTCACCGGCAGCTCGCAGTTCCAGCAGCCCACCGGGTCGATCGCCGCAGCCGCCGTGGTGATCACCATCCCGATCATCGTGTTCGTCCTGCTCTTCCAGCGGCGGATCGTCGCCGGGCTCACGTCCGGCGCGGTCAAGGGATGAGTCCGAAGGCAAGGAGGCACCACCCATGGCCGAGATCGTCCTCGAGGGAGTCAGCAAGCGTTACCCCGACGGGTCCCTCGCCGTGCAGGGCGTGGACCTGGAGATCGCCGACGGCGAGTTCGTGATCCTCGTCGGCCCGTCGGGCTGCGGCAAGTCCACCACCCTGAACATGATCGCCGGTCTTGAGGACATCACCGAGGGCACCCTGAGCATCGGCGGCCGGGTCGTCAACGACCTCGCCCCCAAGGAACGCGACGTCGCCATGGTGTTCCAGAGCTACGCCCTGTACCCGCACATGAGCGTGCGCGAGAACATGGGCTTCCCGCTGCGGCTGGCCAAGGTCGACAAGGCGACCATCGACGCGAAGGTCGAGGAGGCCGCCCGGATCCTCGACCTCGGCGAGTGCCTGGACCGCAAGCCCGCCAACCTCTCCGGCGGCCAGCGCCAGCGGGTCGCCATGGGCCGCGCCATCGTCCGCGACCCCAAGGCGTTCCTGATGGACGAGCCACTGTCCAACCTGGACGCCAAGCTGCGCGTGCAGATGCGCACCCAGATCTCCCGGCTGCAACGGCGCCTCGGCACCACCACCGTGTACGTCACGCACGACCAGACCGAGGCGATGACCCTCGGGGACCGGGTCGTCGTCATGCGGCAGGGCGTGGTGCAGCAGGTCGGCACCCCCGCCGAGCTGTACGACACCCCGCGCAACCTGTTCGTCGCCGGCTTCATCGGCTCCCCGGCGATGAACTTCGTCCACGCCACCCTGGAGGAAGGCGTGCTGCGCTCACCCCTGGGCGAGCTGCCGCTGCCGGACGCCGCCCGGCAGGCGCTTCAGCGGCAGAACGCACCCCGTGAGGTCATCCTCGGGCTGCGCCCCGAGGCCTTCGAGGACGCCGCCCTGGCCCGGGAGACGGGCGGCGCCACCGTCACCGCGACCGTGGAGGTGCTGGAGTCGCTGGGCTCCGACGCCTACGTCTACTTCAGCGCCGAGGGAGGGCCGGTGACCACCGCGGAACTGGAGGAACTGGCCACCGACTCGGGCGTGCGCGACACCGGCGCCGGGGCGGCGCAGCAGATCGTGGCCCGCCTGAACGCCGCCACCCGGGCCCGCGAGGGCGCACCCGTCGAGCTCAGGGTCGACATGGCCAAGGCGCACGTGTTCCACCCGGAGACCGGCGCGAACCTCACCCACCCGGAGCGCACGGGCGGCTGAGCGGCACGCGGGCGCCGTCAGATCGCGCAGCCCGCGTGCGCCAGCGCCTGCTTCAGCAGCACCCCGTGCCCGCCCGGCATCTCGCTCTGCACCGCCTCCGACACGGCCTCCTGCGGGCTGAACCACACCAGGTCCAGCGCGTCCTGCCGGGGCCGGCAGTCACCGGTCACCGGCACGATGTAGGCCAGCGACACCGCGTGCTGACGCGGGTCGTGATACGGGGTGACACCCAGCGTGGGGAAGTACTCCGCGACCGTGAACGGCTGGAGCGAGGCCGGGACGCGGGGCAGCGCCACCGGGCCGAGGTCCTTCTCCAGATGGCGCAGCAGGGCGTCGCGGACCCGCTCGTGGTGCAGGACCCGGCCGGAGACCAGGGTCCGGCTGACCGTCCCGTCGGGCCCGATGCGCAGCAGCAGGCCGACGCTGGTGACTTCGCCGCTGTCGTCGACACGCACCGGCACGGCCTCGACGTACAGGATCGGCATGCGGGCGCGGGCCGACTCCAGCTCGTCGGAGGACAGCCAGCCGGGCGTGGTCTCGGTCATGTCAGACATTGCTTGATCATACTTTCGACGGTTCAGGAGTCAGGGTTTCACGCCCACCGCGCCGTACTGCGGCACCACGACGGCGGAATCGGACGCCGCGCGCCACCGCGAGCACGACACCAGGCCCGGCTCGACCAGCTCCAGACCGTCGAAGAACGCGGCGATCTCCGCGCCGCTGCGGGCCGTGATCGGCGGCGTGGCGTTCTTGTTCCAGAACTCCATGGCCGGGACCTGGAGTTCACCGCCGACCTCGGGGTCGAAGGTCGGGTGGGTGAGCACCAGGTGGCTGCCGGAGGGCACCGCGGCCATGACCCGGCGCACGATGTCGCGGGCCTCGCCGGTGTCGAGGACGAAGTTGAGGATGCCCAGCATCATCACCGCGACCGGACGGTCGAGGTCGAGGGTGCCGGCGGCCCGCCGGAGGATCGCGTCGGGGTCGTGGACGTCCGCGTCGATGTAGTCGGTGACGCCGTCGCGGGTGCCGGTGAGCAGGGTGCGGGCGTGCACCAGCACGATCGGATCGTTGTCGACGTAGACGATCCGGGCGTCGGGCGCGATCCGCTGGGCGATCTCGTGGGTGTTCTCCGCGGTGGGCAGACCGGTGCCGATGTCGAGGAACTGCCGCATCCCGCGCTCTTCGGCCAGGAACGTCACCGCCCGGCCCAGGAACTCCCGGTCCGCCCGGGCGATGTCCCGGATGATCGGGTTGATCGACGCGACGTGGTCGCCGACCTGCTGGTCGACCTCGTAGTTGTCCTTGCCGCCGATCCAGTAGTTCCACACGCGGGCGTTGTGCGCCACACCGGTGTTCAGCCTGGCCGACCCGCTCGGCGGGGTGTGGCTCTCACTCACGTCTCTTCCTCTCCCTCGCCCGTACGACCGCGACCGGCCGCCGCGGCCATTGTGCCGCGCGGTGATCACGATGTCCCGGGAACGGGGGAGCGGCAGCCGTGCGGGAGGCAGGGGGAACCGCTACTGCTCGGCCCGTGCCAGGACGTCCTCGGCCACGTCCTTGTCGGTGGCCGCACGCACCAACGCCGCGGCGAGGACCGCCGGTTCGGTGCCGCCGGCCGTCTCGAGCAGCCGGCCGGGATCCTTGGGGAGCTTCAGCCGCTCCGCGCCCTGCAGCGCCTTGGCGTCCAGCAGGGGCGCGGTCTCCGGCCAGACGCGCTGCACCTCGCGCAGGAAGATGTCGGCCCCGGCCGGGCCGAGACCGGGGAACTCCTGAAGGAGCCGCCGCAGTTCGTCCGTCCTGCCGTCGGCCTCCTCGCGCAGCCGGCGCAGGTCCCCGCCCCAGCGTTCGGTCAGCAGCTCGGCGGCGTCGCCCAGTTGGGTCGCCGTCCGTTCGTCGTAGCGCCGGTAGCCGCCGCGGCCGAGCGCGTCCACCCGCTCCTGCCAGTCGGCGTCCGCCATCCGGCGGGGATCGCGCAGCCCCGCCTCGTGCAGGGCACGGGCGGTGGCCACGGCGATCGAGGCGCGGATGCGGGCACTGAGCAGATGCGCCAGCACCAGCAGCCGGTACAGCGGCTGCGGGGTGTCCTTCAGCCGGATGCCCGCCTCCTGCGCGTACGTCTGCCCGTGCGCGCCGACGAGTTCGCGGACGACCCGCTCGTCCCGGCCGCTCATGCTCATGCCTTGAGCGGATCGTGGCCGAGCGACATCAGCCGGTGCCGGCGGTCGGTGTCCTCGGCGGCGGGCTCGTTCTCCAGATCCGTCTGCGCGGTGACCGTGTCCACGACCTCCCGCATCACGCGCAGGTCGTCCTCGGTGAGATCGGTGCGCCGCTTCTGCAGGATGGCGAGGACATGCTGTCCGGTGGCGTCGCCCGCCTGGTCCGGCAGCGGTTCCGTGCGCTCGCCGGCGTCGGACACCCGCAGCCAGGCCGCGAGCTCGGCCGACGTCATGTTCACCACGCGGTGGAAGTCCTCCCACAGCGCGTCGAGTTCGAGGGCGTCACTCATCAGGGCCCCTTACGTACGTATGTGCGTGCTGTCGCGGTCAGGACTCGCCCGGGACGTTCTCCGCCTCGAACATCCACCGCTGCTTCTCCAGCTCCGCCGTGATGGTGATCAGCAGGTCCTGGGTGACCAGATCCGCCTTCTCGGTGGCGTCGATGCGCTCCCGCAGCCGGGCTGTCGCCGTTCCGAGGGCCTCGGTCATCACCCGCACGGCCTCCGTGTCGCGCAGCCAGCCCTCCTTCGGGGCGGGCAGGGAGAACACCTTGGCGACGGTCTCGGGACGGCCGTCCGGCGGCACGCCGAGCGCCGCGGCCCGCTCCGCCACCGTGTCGGCGTGGGTCCGCGCGGCCGAGACGACCTCGTCCAGCTGGAAGTGGATCGAACGGAACCGCGGGCCCACGACGTTCCAGTGGGCCTGCTTGCCGATCAGCGAGAGACCGAGAAGATCCACCAGGGTGTCCTGGAGCGCCTCGCAGGAAACCCGGCGGGCTTCGTCGGGCAGGGGGCTCCGCACAACAGTCATGGGTCACTGCTCCTTCCGTAGGGATCCGAGGCTGTGCGGGTGCCCCTGCCCGTCCGCCACAAACCCGGCCCGCTGCCACCGAGGAGCGGCTCAGCCTGCGAGAACGTCGTCCAGGAAGCGGGTCAGCGCGTCGAACGCCTCCGCCCGGCACGTCTCGTTGAACACCTCGTGCCGGGCACCCGGGAACACCCGCTCGGTCAGCCGGCCGCCGCTCAGCGGTTCGACGCCGGCGCGGCTGCCGGGCAGCGGCACCAGGCGGTCGTCGTCGCCGTGCAGCCACAGCAGCGGCAGGGCGCCGACGTCGCCGCCCTTCGCCACCGAGCGAAGCGTCCGGTCGAACGCCTCCACCGTCGGCCGCTTCATCGGCCCGTGCCAGACCAGCGGATCGGCCGCGTAGGCCGCGCCGACCGCCGGGTCGCGGGAGAGCGCCGCCGGGCTGATGGGGGTGTCGGGGATCTCGTCCAAGGCGAGCAGCCGGCCCGGCAGCTCCCAGTCGCCGATCACCGGGGCCGACAGCACGAGGGCGGCGAGCGTCCCGCCGTACCGCTGGGCGTAGCGGGCCGCGATCAGGCCGCCCATGGAGTGGCCGATCAGGACCAGCGGCAGGGCGGGGTGGGCCTCGCGCAGACGCCGGGCGACGGTGTGCACGTCGGTGACCACGTCCTCGAAGTCCTCGATCAGCACCCGCTCACCCGCCGACCTCCCGTGCCCCATGTGGTCGGGCCCGGCCACCAGCGCCCCGTGCCGCACGAGGACCTCGGCGAGTCCCTCGTAGCGGCCGATGTGCTCGCCGTATCCGTGCACGACCAGCGCGAGGTACCGGGGGCTGGTGCCGGACCACTCGCGCACGGCGAGCGCGCCGCGGGTTCCCGTGAGGTGGTACGCGCGGGTGTCGGGCATGGATCCTCCAGATCGTCCGGGAGAAGCCGGTCACGTCCTGCGGATCTTCCCAGGTGGCCGCCGCGAGGTCTATAGTTCGAAACTAGCGGTGCTAATTTAGAGAGCCACCGGACACGACACAGCAAGCACAGCAACAGCACAGCCCTCTGCTTCCGTCAGGAGTCCTCCTCGTGCGTCCCGTCCACTTCGCGGCCGCCCGCCGCACCCCCATCGGCAAACTGCGCGGAGCCCTCTCCCCGGTGCGGCCCGACGACCTCGCGGCCGCCGTCATCCGGGGCCTGATCGCCGAGGTGCCCGCGCTGGATCCGGCCCGCGTGGACGACGTCTACTGGGGCGCCGCCAACCAGGCCGGTGAGGACAACCGCAACGTGGCCCGCATGGCGGCGCTGCTCGCCGGGCTCCCCGAGTCCGTGCCCGGCGCCACCGTGAACCGGCTGTGCGCCTCCGGCCTCGAGGCCGTCACCACCGCCGCCCGCACCATCGCGGCGGGCGAGGCCGACATCGTGATCGCGGGCGGCTCCGAGTCGATGAGCCGCGCCCCGTTCGTCCTGCCGCGCCCCGACGAGGCCCTGCCGCACCGCATGGAGACCGCCGACACCCGTCTCGGCTGGCGGCTGGTCAACCCCGCGATGAAGGACCTCCACGGCGTGCTGTCCATGGGCGAGACGGCCGAGGAGGTCGCGACGCGCTACGGCATCTCGCGCGAGCGCCAGGACGAGTTCGCGCTGCGCAGCCACCAGCGCGCGGCCGACGCCCGCAAGAACGGCCACTTCGACGACGAGCTGCTGTCCGTCGAACGCCCCGACGGCGTCGTCGTGGACGCCGACGAGTGCATCCGCGAGGACACCTCCCTGGAGAAGCTGGCCCGGCTGAAGCCGGTGTTCCGCCAGGGCGGTTCCGTCACGGCGGGCAACGCCTCCCCGATGAACGACGGTGCGGCCGGACTGATCCTGGTCAGCGAGGAGGCCCTGAACGAGCTCGGCCTGGAGTCCCTCGGCCGCTACGTCGCCGGCGCTTCCGCGGGCGTCCACCCCGACGTCATGGGCATCGGCCCCGTCCCCGCCACCCGCAAGGCGCTGGCCCGCGCCGACTGGGCCGTCGGCGACATCCAGGAGGCCGAGTTCAACGAGGCGTTCGCCGCGCAGGCGCTGGCCTGCGTGGACGAGCTGGGGATCGACCCCGAGCTGGTCAACCCGACCGGTGGCGCGATCGCCCTCGGCCACCCCCTCGGATGCTCCGGCGCGCGCATCCTGACGACCCTGCTGCACCGGATGCGGCGCACGGGGGCGTCACGGGGGCTGGCGACGATGTGCGTCGGCGTGGGGCAGGGGAGCGCGGTGCTGGTGGAGCGGCACTAGCTTCGGGAGGCGTTGCCGAGACGCTTCTTTCAAGGACCGGTTGTCAGGACATAGCATCGGTCCCCGCATGGATACGATCACGCAGCTCACCGGGTGGGAGTTCGCCGCGCTGGCTTTCGCGGCGCTGCTCGTCGGGTTCTCCAAGACCGCCGTCAGCGGGGCCAACACCGTCAGCCTCGCCATCTTCGCCGCGGTGCTGCCCGCCCGCGCCTCCACCGGGGTGCTGCTGCCCATCCTGATCGCCGGTGACGTGCTCGCCGTGCTCACCTACCGCCGGCACGCCCACTGGCCCACGCTGTGGCGGCTGTTCCCGGCCGTCGCGGCGGGTGTCGTCGTCGGCACCGTCTTCCTGATGTGGGCCGACGACCAGGTCGTCCGCAGGTCGATCGGCGCCATTCTGCTGCTGATGGCCGGAGTGACGGTGTGGCGGCGGCGCCGGGCGGAGGCCGAGGAGGAGCCGGACGCGGTCGCCAGCCGCGCCGGCCGGGCCAAGGCCCGCTCCTACGGCGTCCTCGGCGGATTCACCACCATGGTCGCCAACGCGGGCGGCCCGGTGATGTCGATGTACCTGCTCTCCGCGGGCTTCCGGAAGCTGGGCTTCCTCGGAACGTCGGCCTTCTTCTTCCTGATCGTCAACACGTCCAAGCTGCCGTTCAGCGCGGGACTGGGACTGATCGACGCCGGGTCGCTGCTGCTCGACGCCGCGCTGGTGCTGTTCGTGGTGCCCGGCGCGCTGATCGGGAAATGGGCCGTGGACCGGATCAACCAGCGGCTGTTCGAGCAGCTGGTGATCGCGGCGACGGTGCTGGGCGCAGTGCAGTTGCTGCTGCGCTGAGCCGGCCCCGTCAGCCGATCCGTTCCGTCGGCTCGGTCGGCTCCGCGGCCTGAGCCGGTTCGGTGTGCGCAGCGTCCCGGTGCCGCCGATGCGGCGCGGCCGTGCGGCCGACCGTCGCCGCCAGCTTGCGCAGCCGCCGCCAGTCCAGACGCGGCACGGCGCGGGTGACACCGGGCCGCTTGCGCGGCACACGGACCCGCAGCGCGCCCGGCGCGGTACGGCACACGACCGGCGACGGCAGGACGAGCGCCTCCCCGTCCAGACCGACCTCGATCTCCGGGCGGTCCGCCTCGATGACGACCTCCGGAGCGGTCAGGTTGGTGAGCCCGCCCGGCTCGGGACCCAGCAGCAGCACGGCGAAGTCCACGGCGCCCTCCAGCTTGACGCCCAGGACGCCGAGCACACCGGCGTCGAGCCGTTCCCGCCGGCCCAGCCCGAAGGGGTCGTCGGTGCGGTACGGGTTGTTGCTGACCAGTACCGCCTGCGGAGCGGTGATCACCGTGTCACCCGCGCGAGCCGTGAGCCGGGGCCCCTCCCGGCCGGTGAGCAGGCCGGGCAGCAGCTCCAGGCTGGTGCCGATCTTGTCGTCGCGGTAGGCCGGACTCTGCACGAGCGCCGCGTACGCGCCGAAGGAGGCGTTGTTGACGAACGGCCGGTCGGCGGCGAAACCCAGGTCCACGCGCAGCTCCACCCCGTCGGTGAGCGCGTCGAGGCAGGCGGCGGGGTCGCTTCGGTCCAGCCCCAGGTCCAGCGCGAAGTGGTTGCGGGTTCCCGCGCTGATGACGAGGAACGGCAGGTCGTGCTCGGCGGCCACGGCGGCGACCAGCGCCTGGGTGCCGTCGCCTCCGGCGGCGCCCAGCAGATCCGCACCCTCCGCCACGGCGGTCCGCGCCAGCTCGGTGACGTCGTCCCGCTCCGGGTCGAAGAGCACGACCCGCGCACCCAGCCGTTCGGCCTTCTCCCGCAGCCCGAAGCGGTCCACCTTGCCGCCGCCCGACCGCGGATTCATGATCAGCACCGGCCGCCTGGGCGGCGGCGCGCGCCGCTCCCGTTCCCGCAGGGCGTCGCCCGTGCCCCGGAGCGCGAACCGGCCGCTGCCCACCGCCAGGCCCCACAGCGCCAGCGACACCAGCAGGGCCCAGAACAAGGTGGCGGCGAACAGCGCGACGACGGCGGCCGGCACGCAGACGGCGATCAGCGCCGCAAGCCACCTGACCGGCCCGCGCAGGGTCAGCGTCCACCACACCGCGGCCGCGCTCAGGGCCAGCCCGGCGGCACCGCACAGCAGCAGCAACAGGCCGCGCCATCCTCCGTACACCAACGGCACCAGCACCGCGGCGGTGGCCGCGGCCAGCGCCGCCCGCGCGGCCCAGCGCTGCACACGGTAGGCCCGCCTGCTCAGGTCCACGGCCATGACTCCTCCAGTCGCCGGCGCCATCGTAGGTCGTACCGGCTCCGGGCCGCGGCACAGTTCCGGCTGCTGATCACGCCGCCCGGCAGCGGTTTCCGCGTCCGCCCGCCGAGGCACACCGCGCGTATGCCCAGCGGTCACGCGGCATGCACCGCCGGGCATGCGAGATGCGCCGCGGTGCGCTTCCGGCGGCGGTTCGCACACGCACCCCGGCCGGCCCCCGCGCAGGCCCGCCCCATACGCTCGGCCCCATGTCCCCCCACGTCCTGATCCTCGGTGGCACCACCGAGGCGCGTGAGCTCGCCGCCGAGCTGGCCTCCCGCCCCGGTACCAAGGTCACCACCTCGCTCGCGGGGCGCGTGACACGGCCGGGCGAGGTCGCGGGTGAGGTGCGTGTCGGCGGCTTCGGCGGAGCCCAGGGGCTCGCCGACTGGCTGCGCGCCCAGGGCGTGTGCGCGGTGGTCGACGCCACGCATCCCTTCGCCGAGCAGATCACGGGCAACGCGGCACGGGCCGCCGACCTGACCGGGCTGCCCCTGGTGGTGCTGCGCCGACCGGGCTGGCGGCCCGGCCCGGGGGACGTATGGCACCCCGTCCCCTCCCTGGACGCCGCCGCCGACCTGCTGCCCCGGCTGGGGCGCCGGGTGTTCCTCACGACGGGCCGGCTGGGGCTCGCCGCCTTCGCCCACCTGACGGAACTCCACTTCGTCGTACGGTCGGTGGAGCCCCCCGAGCCGCCCGTGCCGCCGCACGCGCACGCCCTGCTGGCCCGCGGCCCCTTCACCCTCGCAGACGAGACCGCCCTGCTCCGCGACCACGGCATCGACGTCCTGGTCACCAAGGACAGCGGCGGATCCGCGACGTCTCCGAAACTCACCGCCGCCCGGGCACTCGGGCTGCCGGTCGTGCTGGTCCGCCGCCCGCCCCTGCCGCGGGGGGTGTGCGCCGTGCCGGACGTGGCGACGGCCCTGGACCGGCTGCGCGCGATCCTGCCGGGGTGACCCCGCCTACTCGTCCGCCACCCGGCGCCGCAGCAGATAGGTGTCCATGATCCAGCCCTTGCGCTCGCGGGCCTCGGCCCGCAGCCGCTCGATGCGCGGAGCGGCCTCCGCGAGGGGACCGGAGACGAGGATCTCGTCCGGTGTGCCGATGTACGCGCCCCAGTAGATGTCGACGTCCTCGTCGGCGTACTGCCGGAAGGTCTGGTGGGCGTCCAGCATCACCACCACGTCGTCCACGCCGTCCGGGAAGCCCTCGGCGAGCCGGCGGCCCGTGGTGATCTGCACCGGGCGCGCGACGCGGTTGAGCCCCGTGCGGTGCCGGGCGACCAGCGCCGAGACACTGCTGATGCCGGGCACGACGTCGTACGCGAAACCGACTCTGCCTCGCTCCAGCACCTCCTGGAGGATCCCCAGCGTGCTGTCGTACAGCGAGGGATCCCCCCAGACCAGGAACGCGCCGGTCTCGTCCTCGCCCAGCTCCTCGGCGATCAGCTTCTCGTAGATGTCCGCGCGGGCGCTGCGCCAGTCCCCGACGGCGGGGGAGTAGGCCGAGCCGCCGGCCGACCGGTCCCGCTCCGGGTCGCGCGCCTGGACGACGCGGTACGTGCCCTCCGGTACGTGCGCCTCCAGCATGTCCCGGCGCAGCCGGGTCAGATCCGCCTTCACCTCGCCCTTGTCGAGGATGAAGAACACGTCCGTGCTCCGCAGCGCCTTGACCGCCTGCAGGGTCAGCTGGTCGGGGTCGCCCGCGCCGATACCGATGACATGAATGGTTCGCACGCCCCGAGTCTGCCGCACGCCACTGCACCACGCGCACCGCGTCCGGGATGCCCGCGCGCACGGCGTCGGGTGATGCCTGCGCGGACCGCGTCGGGTGATGTCCTGCGCGCACGGCGTCGGGTGATGCCTGCGCGGACCGCGTCGGGTGATGTCCTGCGCGCACGGTGTCGGGTGATGCCTGCGCGGACCGTGTCGGGTGATGTCCTGCGCGCACGGTGTCGGGTGATGCCTGCGCGGACCGTGTCGGGTGATGTCCTGCGCGCACGGCGTCGGGTGATGCCCGCGCGCACCGCGTTCGGCAGGGTGCCTAGGCCGCGCCCCGCAGGCGCGGCGCGTGGGCCGCCGCGTCCACCGGGTCGTCCGGACCGCGCTCCACCTCCGCCGCCAGGTCACGCGCCCACGCGACGACACCGGACAGATCCATGCCGTGCGGGCTTCCGCCCCCGCCCGCGCCGCGCGCCCACTCCTCGACCGCGCCCGCGCCGCGCCGCAGCAGCCGCGCCCCGCCCGTGGCGTTCCCGCGGGCCGCGTGCGTGAGCCCCACCGCGAGCTGGGCGAGCCCGCGCCACAGCTCACGCTCCTCCTCCGGCCCCGACTTCCAGGCGTCCTCGAACACCTCGTGCGCGTGGAACGGCTTGCCCTCGTCCAGCAGCCGCTGCGCCTCGGCGACACTCTCCTCCGGCCGCCGCACGACCCCCTCGGGCTGGCGGGGCACCCCCCGCGCCCCGTACGGCAGGGGCCGTCCGAGCCCGTCCCGGGGCCTGGCGTTGCGCGCCCGCCCCTCGCTGTCGCGGTCCCGCGCGGCGGGGGCCGTGTCTGCCGGTGTGCCGTCCGTGCTGCCCATGGGGCCGATTGTCGCGCGTGCGGGCCCGCTTCGGCGCGGCCGGGGGCGTGCGGTAAAGTGCTGTTCGCGCGATCACGCGGGTCACCGCGCGTGAGAGCACCGGGACGTGGCGCAGCTTGGTAGCGCACTTGACTGGGGGTCAAGGGGTCGCAGGTTCAAATCCTGTCGTCCCGACGGTGTGAAAGGCCCCGCGGGCTTCGGCCCGCGGGGCCTTCGCGTGCACACAGGACGTGCACACAGGAGGGGAGCAGCGGGCATGACCGCCGGGATCGACACCCCCGACCGCCGGGGCCGCACCGGACTCGACCGGGTCGGCCGGGACCTCACCGGCAACCCCCGGGTCAAGGTCCGGGACGTGAGACTGCTGTCCAGTCACTGGTACGTCGAGCGGACCACGGTCTTCGACTTCCAGCACGCCGACGGCACCTGGAGCACCCAGGAGCGCGAGACGCACGACCGGGGCAACGGCGCGACCATGCTCCTGTACGACACCGGACGCGAGACGGTGCTGCTCACCCGCCAGTTCCGCTTCCCCGTGTACGTCAACGGCCACCCCGACGGCATGCTGATCGAGACACCGGGCGGCCTGCTCGACGACGAGGACGAGCATCCGGAGATCGCCGTGCGGCGCGAGGTGGTCGAGGAGACCGGGCACACCATCGGCCCCGTCCAGCACGTCTTCGACGTCTACATGAGCCCCGGCTCCGTCACCGAGCGCGTCAGCTTCTACGCCGCCGAGTACGGCCCGTCGACCCGCACCCACGAGGGCGGGGGACTCGGTGAGGAGGGCGAGGACATCGAGATCCTCGAACTGCCCTTCCGGCGCGCCCTCGACATGATCGGCACCGAGATCAACGACGCGAAGACCATCATGCTGCTCCAGTGGGCGGCCCTGCGGGGACCCTTCGCGCAGCGCGCGTGACGGAGACGTCCGCGCCGATGGGTGGGACCGTGGAGAGGTAAGCGGACCTTCCGGAAGGGAGCCGTCGCCATGACCACCCACCCCGGCGCCCGAGCCCTGCGCGCCACCCCCGAGGGCCTGCTGTGGGAGCCCGCCGAGCGCTGGGTGCGCGGCCGCAAGGGCGACGTCACCGTCGTCGACAGCCGCCGCCCCGTGCTCGTCTGGGAGCCGGAGCTGCCCGTGCCCCAGTACGCGTTCCCGCGCGAGGACGTGCGCACCGATCTCCTGCGCCCCGCGGAGAGACCGCGCACGGGCCTGCACACCGGTTCCCGGATCTTCTACGACCTCGTGGTCGACGGTGACGTGCGCCCGAACGCGGCCTGGGTGTTCCCCGCCGACGACCTCGCCGGGCACATCGCCTTCGAGTGGTTCCTGCGGCCCGAGCGGGGGCTCGACCACTGGTACGAGGAGGACGAGGAGATCTTCGTCCACCCCCGGGACCCGCACTCACGGGTCGACGCGCTGCCCAGCAGCCGTCACGTCCGGGTCGAGATCGACGGCACCGTCGTCGCCGACACGCGCGCTCCGGTCGTGCTGTTCGAGACGTCGCTGCCGCCCCGCTACTACCTCCCGTCCGAGGACGTACGCCTGGACCTGTTCGAGCCCACCGACCACAGCAGCCGCTGCCCCTACAAGGGCATCGCCCGCTACTGGTCCCTGCGCGACGGCGCGGGCGTACCACCCGACATCCTGTGGAGCTACCCCGACCCGCTGCCGGCCGTGAGCGTGATCAAGGACCGGCTCGCCTTCTACAACGAGGTCGTCGACCTCACCGTGGACGGCGAGCGCCTGGAGCGGCCGGTGACGCCGTTCAGCGCCACGCTCACCCCCTGACCAGCAGCTGGAAGTCGAAGGCGTAGCGGGACGCCCGGTAGATGTGCATCCCGTACTCCACCGGGCGGCCCGTGTCGTCGTAGGCCGTGCGCTGCATGGTCAGCAGCGCCGCGCCCCGCTTCTCGTCGAGGCGGGCGGCCTCCCGTGCCGTGGCCGAGCGGGCGCCGACGGTCTGGCGGGCGCTGTGCAGGGTGATGCCGGCCGCGCGCATCATGCGGTACAGACCGGTCGCCTCCAGCCGGGCGCTGTCCGGGTCCAGCAGACCCGCCGGGAGGTAGTTGCACAGCAGGGCGACCGGCTGACCGTGGGCGCTGCGCAGGCGCTCCAGGAGGATCACCTCGCCGCCCTCGGCCACGCGCAGGGCGGCGGCGACCTCCGGCGCGGCCGGCACGGGCTCGTTGCGCACGACCCGCGTGGCCGGGGACTGCCCCGCCGCCTCCAGGTCGTCGTAGAGGCTGCTCAGCTCCAGCGGGCGTCTGACCTGGCTGTGCACCACCTGGGTGCCGACCCCGCGACGGCGGACCAGCAGGCCCTTGTCGACCAGCGACTGGATCGCCTGGCGCACGGTCGGCCGGGACAGGCCGAGGCGCACCGACAGGTCGACCTCGTTGCCCAGGAGGTCGCCCGGGGCGAGGACGCCCCGCTCGATCGCCGCCTCCAGCTGCTGGGCGAGCTGGTGGTACAGCGGCACCGGAGTGCCCCGGTCCAGGGCGAGGTCCAGCGCGCCGAGCGCGGATCCGGTCGCGGGACGTGCGGTGCGGCCGGTCCTCGCCATGGACGTACCTCCCCGGGAGCGCGCGGTCATGATCAGGACGACAGGTGGCGGCGGCGCGCGGCGACCTGGGCCTCGTACCGCTCGCGGGCCGCGACGGCGGACTCGCGCGCGGCCACCTCCGCCACCGGCACGTCCCACCAGGCCTCGGCCGGGGGAGCGGTCGGGGCCGGGTCGGTCTCGACGTACACACAGGTCGGACGGTCGCTGGTGCGCGCCTCGGCCAGCGCGTGCCGCAGCTCCCGCACGGTCTTGGCGCGCAGCACGTCCATGCCGAGGCTGGCCGCGTTGGCCGCGAGGTCCACCGGCAGCGGGGCGCCGGTGAACGTGCCGTCGGCGTCCCGGTGGCGGTAGGCGGTGCCGAAGCGTTCGCCGCCCACCGACTCGGACAGGCCGCCGATGGAGGCGTAGCCGTGGTTCTGGATCAGGACCACCTTGACCGGCAGGCGCTCCTGGACCGCGGTGACGATCTCCGTCGGCATCATCAGATACGTGCCGTCGCCGACCAGCGCCCACACGGGCGTGCCGGGCGCGGCCTGCTGCACACCGATCGCGGCCGGGATCTCGTAGCCCATGCACGAGTAGCCGTACTCCAGGTGGTACTGGCGCGGGCCGCGCGAGCGCCACAGCTTGTGCAGGTCGCCGGGGAGCGAACCGGCCGCGTTGATCACCACGTCGTCGTCGCCCACGATCGCGTCGAGCACGCCGAGCACCTGCGTCTGGGTCGGTACGGCGTGCTCGTCCGCCGCGCGGAAGGCGTCCTCGACGACCTGCTCCCAGCGCTCCTTCCCGGCCCGGTACTCGGCCTTGTAGGCCGCGTCCACCCGGTGTCCGGCCAGGGCCTGTGTCAGCTGCTCGAGGCCCGTGCGCGCGTCGCAGACCAGGGTGCGCGCCGCCAGCTTGTGCGCGTCGAAACCGGTGATGTTGAGGTTGAGGAACCGGACGTCCGGGTGCTGGAAGAGGGTGCCGGAGGCGGTGGTGAAGTCGGTGTAGCGGGTGCCCACGCCGATCACCAGGTCGGCGGTGCGGGCGAGGTCGTCGCTCACCGCGGTGCCGGTGTGCCCGATGCCGCCGAGGTCGGCGGGGTGGTCGTGGCGCAGGGAGCCCTTGCCGGCCTGGGTGGAGGCGACCGGGATGCCGGTGGCGTCGGCGAGCGCCCGCAGCGCCTCCTCGGCCTCGCTGTGGTGGACCCCGCCGCCCGCGATGATCAGCGGGCGCCGGGCGGACCGTACGGCGGTCACGGCGGCGCTCAGCTCCACCGGGTCCGGCGCCGGGCGGCGTACGTACCAGACGCGCTCGGCGAAGAACTCCTCCGGCCAGTCGTACGCCTCCGCCTGCACGTCCTGGGGGAGGGCGAGGGTCACCGCGCCGGTCTCCGCCGGGTCGGCGAGCACGCGCACGGCGTTCAGGGCCGAGGGGATCAGCGCCTCGGGGCGGGTGATCCGGTCGAAGTAGCGGGAGACCGGGCGCAGGGTGTCGTTGACCGACACGTCGGCCTCGACCGGGTGCTCCAGCTGCTGGAGCAGCGGGTCGGCGGCGTGCGAGGCGAAGTAGTCGCCGGGGAGCAGCAGGACGGGCAGGCGGTTGATGGTGGCGAGGGCGGCGCCGGTGACCAGGTTGGTCGCCCCGGGACCGATGGAGGTCGTCACGGCCTGTGCGGACAGCCGGTTCAGCTGGCGGGCGTGACCGACGGCCGCGTGCACCATCGACTGCTCGTTGCGGCCCTGGTGGTACGGCATGACCTCGGCGTACTCGACGAGCGCCTGCCCGATGCCCGCGACATTGCCGTGGCCGAAGATGCCCCAGGTGCCGGCGATCAGCCGGCGCCGCACGCCGTCGCGCTCGGTGTACTGGGCGGCGAGGAACCGCACCAGCGCCTGGGCGGTGGTCAGTCGGCGGGTGGCGGCGCTCATAGGGACCTCTCCGGTGCGGTGTAGAGGGGCAGTCGGGGGTCGACCGGCTGGTCCGGCCAGGTGTCGCGGATCCAGGCGTGGTCGGGGTGGTCGCAGATCAGCCAGGCGCGTTCGGCCTCGGGGCCCGCCATGACGTTGAGGTAGTACATGTGGTGGCCCGGCACGGCCATGGACGGCCCGTGCCAGCCGTTCGGGATGAGGACGACGTCGCCGTCGCGCACCTCGGCCAGCACGTCCGTCTCGCGGCCGGGGCCGGAGGGGGAGACCCGCTGGTAGCCGAGGCCGGGGATGCCGTCGTGGCCGGCGAACTCGAAGTAGTAGATCTCCTCCAGCACGGACTCCTCGCCGGGGCGGTGCTCGTCGTGCTTGTGGGGAGGGAACGACGACCAGTTGCCGCCCGGGGTGATCACCTCGACCGCGATCAGCTTGTCGCAGTCGAACACACCCGCCGCCCCGAAGTTGTTGACCTGCCGGGAGCAGGTGCCGGTGCCGCGCAGCTCCACGGGGACGGCGGAGGCCGGACCGTAGCGGGCGGGCAGCCGGCGGGTGCAGCGCGCGCCGGTGAGCGCGAACCGTCCGCCCGAGGCCGACGTCACGGTGGCGCGGGCGTCGCGCGGCAGGTAGGCGAAGTCGCTGACCCCGTCGAACACGCTCGCCCGGCCGGTGAGTTCGAAGGTGTCGTGGCCGAAGTCGTCCGCGCAGGTGACCGTGCAGCCTCCGGCCAGCGGGAGCACGATCCACTCGCTCTCGCCGGTGTCGAGGGTGTGGGTGCCGCCCGGCGGCAGCCGAAGGACGCGCAGACCGGAGTACTCCCAGCCGGCCGTCTCGGGGCTCACGTCGACGATGTAGGGGCCGGCGTGCGCCTTGCCCGCGGGAAGGTGATACGTCATGGGTTCCCTTTCGTCACGACGGGCGTCTCACAACAGGCCGACGGCGGTGTCCACCGCCTGCTCCACGCTGCCCTCGGCCGGGTAGAGCAGCGACCGGCCGACGACCAGGCCCCGGACGGTGGGCAGCCGCAGTGCCTTGCCCCACCGCTCGTAGGCGGCCTCCTGGTCGCCGACCTCGCCGCCGAGCAGGACGACGGGCAGCGTGGAGCTCTGCAGGACCTCGGCCATGTCGTCGGCGTGGTCGGTGACGGGCAGCTTCAGCCAGGTGTAGGCGGAGGTCCCGCCGAGGCCGGAGGCGATGGCGATGGAGCGGGTGACGGCCTCGGCCGACAGGTCGTTGCGGACCCGGCCGTCGACGCGGCGGGAGATGAACGGCTCGACGAACACCGGGAGCCGGCGCGCGGCCATGGCGTCGATGGCGCGGGCGGTCGACTCCAGCGTCGCCAGCGAGCCGGGGTCGTCGTAGTCGATGCGGACCAGCAGCTTGCCCGCGTCGAAGCCGAGCCGCTCGATGTCCTCGGCGCGGTGGCCGGTGAACCGGTCGTCCATCTCGAAGGCCGCGCCCGCCAGACCGCCCCGGTTCATCGACCCCATGACGACCTTGTCGTCCAGCACTCCGAGCAGCAGCAGGTCCTCCAGGATGTCGGCGGTGGCCAGCACCCCGTCGACACCGGGCCGGGACAGCGCGACGCACAGCCGCTCCAGCAGCTCGGCGCGGTTGGCCATGGCCAACGGCCGGCCGCCGACGCCGAGCGCGCCCCGGGCGGGGTGGTCGGCGGCCACGATCATCAGCCGCCCGCTGTCGCCGAGCAGCGGCCGGCGCACCCGGCGGGCGGCGGCCTCCGCGACGGCCTCGGGATGCCGGGCCCGCACCGAGGTGAGGTCGGAGATGCTGAGGTTCAAGGAAGGGCTCCGTTCAGGACTGGCTCGGCCGGTTCGCCGCACCCGGCGACGCGGCCCGCGCGAGGAGGTCCGCGATCTCGTCCTGCGTCGGCATGGCGGACGAGCAGGCGAGGCGGGAGGCGACGAGGGCACCGGCGGCGTTGGCGTGGCGCATGGTCTGCTCCAGGGACCGGCCGGACAGCAGGCCGTGGCACAGGGAGCCGCCGAAGGCGTCGCCCGCGCCGAGGCCGTTGACCACCTCGACGGGCACCGGCGGCACCTCGGCCCGGGTGCCGTCGCGGTGCACCGCGAGCACGCCCTTGGGCCCCTGTTTGACCACCGCCAGCTCCACACCGGCCGCCAGCAGCGCCTCGGCGCAGGCGGAGGGCTCACGCAGACCCGTGGCGATCTCGCACTCGTCGAGGTTGCCGACCGCGACCGTGGCGTGGCGCAGGGCCTCGCGGTAGTACGGGCGGGCCTGGTCGGGGTCGCGCCAGAACATCGGGCGCCAGTCGAGGTCGAAGACCGTGGTGCCCGCCTTCGCGCGGGCCGCCAGCGCGTCGAGCGTGGCGGAGCGGCTCGGCTCCTCGCTCAGACCGGTGCCGGTGATCCAGAAGATCCCGGCCGCGCGGATCGCGGCCAGGTCGAGTTCACGGGTGTGGATCTCCAGGTCGGGAGCCTTGGGCCGGCGGTAGAAGTACAGCGGGAAGTCGTCCGGCGGGAAGATCTCGCAGAAGGTGACCGGCGTCGGGTACGCGGCGACCGGGGTGACCCAGCGGTCGTCGACGCCGAAGTCCTTGAGGGCCTCGTGCAGATAGACGCCGAAGGGGTCGTCGCCGGTGCGGGTGATCACCGCGGCGGAGCGGCCGAGGCGGGCGGCGGCGACGGCGACGTTCGCGGCCGAGCCGCCGAGGAACTTCCCGAACGTCTCCACCTGCGACAGGGGCACACCGGTCTGCAGGGGATAAAGATCGACCCCGATGCGGCCCATGGTGATCAGGTCGAAATACTGTGGTGAGTCGGCCATTGAGCGACGCTCCTCGAGGCTCTTGGGGATGCGGGTCCCAGGGCGCCCTGCCACGGTGGGGGCGTGGTTCCGGGGACCTGCCGCCTCCCAGGTGTAGGTCTCGGAGGGCAGCGCTGTCAATAGTTTGTACTTACATTCGGACTAGCTCGTGAAATGATGTCTTAACAAAGTATTGACAGAGAACGCGGCAGGGGATTGGATCCGGTCCCAGCACGACAGCCGTTCTCCATGGCACACGACCCGGATCCCGAGGCTCCGGCCCGGCACTCCGGGATCCGCAGCCCCGCAGCTCCCGCAGCCCCCTCCCATTCCCCGCGTACCACAGTGAGGTGCAGGACAGATGGACCGCTCTTCTCACATTCGCTCCCGCAGAGTCGCGCCGTTCGTCGCCGTGGCCGCGGCAGCCGCCCTGACCCTCGCCGGCTGCTCCAGCAGCTCCGGAGGCAAGAAGGCCGAGGAGGGCGGAGCCGACGCCTCGGCGGGCAAGGCGAACACGCCCCGGATGACGGTCGCCCTGGTCACGCACCAGGCGCCGGGCGACACCTTCTGGGACATCGTCCGCAAGGGCGCCGAGGCCGCAGCCGCCAAGGACAACATCAAACTCGTCTACTCCGCCGACCCGAACGCGGGCAACCAGGCCAACCTGGTGCAGAACGCCATCGACCAGAAGGTCGACGGCATCGCCGTCACCCTCGCCAAGCCCGACGCGCTCAAGGGCGTCATCGGCAAGGCGGAGGCCGCGGGCATACCCGTCGTCGGCCTCAACTCCGGGCTGAGCGACTGGAAGGACCTCGGCCTGCTGGAGTTCTTCGGCCAGGACGAGTCCGTCGCGGGCGAGGCGTTCGGCAAGAAGCTCAACGAGGTCGGCGCGAAGAACGCCGTCTGTGTCATCCACGAGCAGGGCAACGTCGGCCTCACCCAGCGCTGCGACGGCGTGAAGAAGACCTTCGAGGGCACGACCGAGATCCTCAACGTCAACGGCACCGACATGCCCTCGGTGAAGTCGACGATCACCGCCAAGCTGAAGCAGAACTCCGACATCGACTACGTCGTCACCCTCGGTGCCCCCTTCGCGCCGACCGCGGTGCAGTCGGTGGGCGACGCCGGAAGCGAGGCGAAGGTCGCCACGTTCGACCTGAACAAGCAGCTGACCTCGGCGATCAAGGACGGCGAGATCCAGTTCGCCGTCGACCAGCAGCCCTACCTCCAGGGCTACCTCGCCGTCGACGGCCTGTGGCTCTACAAGAACAACGGCAACTACAGCGGCGGCGGTGAGCAGCCGGTGCTGACCGGCCCGGCGTTCGTCGACAAGTCCAACGTCGACGCGATCTCGGAGTTCGCCGCGAAGGGCACTCGGTGATGAGCATGACGCGACAGGCTGAGCCGGCGGTGACCACACCGCCGGCCCCCGGCCCGAAGCAGACGGACGGCCGGACCGCGCGGCGCTCGCCGGCGCTGCGGCTCCTCGCCCGGCCCGAGGTCGGTGTGTTCCTCGGCGCGGTGGCCGTCCTGGTGTTCTTCCTGTTCGCCGCGCCGCCGGTACGCGACGGCAGCTCGATGGCGAACATCCTGTACCAGTCGTCGACCATCGGGATCATGGCGCTGCCCGTGGCCCTGCTGATGATCGGCGGCGAGTTCGACCTGTCGGCCGGTGTCGCGGTGATCACCTCGGCGCTGACCGCGAGCATGCTGAGCTACCAGCTCACCCTGAACGTGTGGGTCGGCGTGATCGTCGCCCTCGCGGTCTCGCTCGGCATCGGGCTGTTCAACGGCTGGATGCTGATCAAGACGGGCCTGCCCAGCTTCCTCGTCACCCTCGGCACCTTCCTGATCCTGCAAGGCGTCAACCTCGCCGTCACCAAACTGGTCACCGGCAACGTCGCCACCGACAGCATCAGCGACATGGACGGCTTCGACCAGGCCAAGGCGATCTTCGCCTCCAGCTTCGACGTCGCCGGCGTCCAGGTGAAGATCACCGTCGTGTGGTGGCTGGTCTTCGCCGCCCTCGCCACCTGGGTGCTGCTGCGCACCAAGTACGGCAACTGGATCTTCGCGGTGGGCGGCAACAAGGAGTCCGCCCGCGCGGTCGGCGTCCCCGTCACCTTCACCAAGATCTCGCTGTTCATGCTGGTCGGCTTCGGCGCCTGGTTCGTCGGCATGCACAACCTGTTCTCCTTCAACACCGTGCAGTCCGGCGAGGGCGTCGGACAGGAGCTGATCTACATCGCCGCGGCCGTCATCGGCGGCTGTCTGCTCACCGGCGGCGCCGGCTCGGCGATCGGCCCCGTCTTCGGCGCCTTCATGTTCGGCATGGTGCAGCAGGGCATCGTCTACGCCGGCTGGAACCCCGACTGGTTCAAGGCCTTCCTCGGCGTGATGCTGCTCGGCGCCGTCCTCATCAATCTGTGGGTCCAGCGCACGGCGACCCGGAGGTGACCGCAATGACCGACAAGACCACCGGCACCCACGGCGCCGTCCTGAAGGACACCGCACCCGACGGCGACCGCCCCCTGGTCGAACTGCGCGGCGCAGGCAAGTCCTACGGCAACATCCGCGCCCTGCACGGCGTCGACCTCACCGTCCACCCCGGCAGGGTGACCTGCGTCCTCGGCGACAACGGCGCCGGAAAATCCACCCTCATCAAGATCGTCTCGGGGCTGCACCAGCACACCGAGGGCGAGTTCCTCGTCGACGGCGAGGCGGTGCGCTTCTCCACCCCGCGCGAGGCCCTCGACCGGGGCATCGCCACCGTCTACCAGGACCTCGCCGTCGTCCCCCTGATGCCGGTGTGGCGCAACTTCTTCCTCGGCTCCGAGATGACCAAGGGCCCCTGGCCCGTGCGCCGCCTCGACATCGAGCGGATGAAGCGGACCGCCGACGAGGAACTGCGCAACATGGGCATCGTCCTGGACGACATGGAGCAGCCCATCGGCACGCTCTCCGGCGGCCAGCGCCAGTGCGTCGCCATCGCCCGCGCCGTCTACTTCGGCGCCCGCGTCCTCATCCTCGACGAGCCGACCGCCGCCCTCGGCGTCAAGCAGTCCGGAGTGGTCCTGAAGTACATCGCCATGGCCCGCGACCGCGGCCTCGGCGTCATCTTCATCACCCACAACCCGCACCACGCCTACATGGTCGGCGACCACTTCAGCGTGCTGCGCCTGGGCACCATGGAACTGTCCGCCGACCGCAGCGAGGTCAGCCTCGAGGAGCTGACCAACCACATGGCGGGCGGCGCCGAACTCGCCGCGCTCAAGCACGAACTCGCCCAGGTCCGCGGCGTCGACGTCGAGGAGCTCCCCGAGGAGGCGGACCTCCAGGCCCCCGCGGCCGCATCCCCGGAAGGAAGGTCCTGACATGGCCCTCGCGCTCGACCGCATCCGGGTCGGCTCCGCCCCCGACTCCTGGGGCGTCTGGTTCCCCGACGACCCCCGGCAGGTGCCCTGGCAGCGGTTCCTCGACGAGGTCGCCGAGGCCGGCTACTCCTGGATCGAACTCGGCCCCTACGGCTACCTCCCCACCGACCCGGCCCGCCTCACCGACGAGGTGACCAAGCGGAATCTCAAGGTGTCCGCGGGCACCATCTTCTGCGGACTGCACCGGGGCCCCTCCGAGTGGGACTCCACCTGGGAACAGGTCAGCCGCGTCGCCGCGCTCACCCAGGCCATGGGCGCGCGGCACCTCGTCGTCATCCCCTCCTTCTGGCGCGACGACAAGACCGCCGAGATCCTCGAACCCCCGGAGCTCACCACCGAACAGTGGGGCCACCTCACCCGGGGCATGGAACGCCTCGGCCACGAGGTACGGGAGAAGTACGGCCTGGACATCGTCGTCCACCCGCACGCCGACACCCACATCGACACCGAGGAACACGTCGAGCGCTTCCTGGACTCCACCGACTCCGACCTGGTCAGCCTCTGCCTGGACACTGGCCACTACGCCTACTGCGGCGGCGACAGCGTCAAGCTGATCGAGACCTACGGCGAGCGCATCGGCTACCTGCACCTCAAGCAGGTCGACCCGGACATCCTCGCCGACGTCGTGAAGAACGAGATCCCGTTCGGGCCCGCCGTCCAGCGCGGCGTGATGTGCGAACCGCCCGCCGGCGTACCGGAGCTGGGTCCGGTCCTCACCGCCGCCCAGAAGCTGGGCGTGGACCTGTTCGCCATCGTCGAGCAGGACATGTACCCCTGCGAGCCGGACAAGCCGCTGCCGATCGCGGTGCGCACCCGCAGGTTCCTCCGCTCGTGCGGCGCCTGACGACCAGAGAGGGCACCACGCCATGAACCGCCGCGAGCCCCTGGGCATCGCCGTCATCGGCACCGGCCGCATGGGCGCCGACCACGTGCGCCGCATCGACCGCGTCATCAGCGGCGCCCGGGTCGCCGCCGTGGCCGACATCGACGCCGAGCGTGCCAAGACCGTGGCCGCGAGCATCGACGGCTGCACCGCCCACACCGACCCGGCCGCCGCGATGGCGGCGGCCGACGTCGACGCCGTCCTCATCGCCTCCCCCGGGCCGGCCCACGAGGCCGCGCTGCTCGCCGCGTTCGAGCGCGACCTGCCCGTGCTGTGCGAGAAGCCGCTCACCCCCGACGCGGCCTCGGCGCTGCGCGTCCTGGAAGCCGAACAGGCCCTCGGCCACCGCCGCGTCCAGGTCGGCTTCATGCGCCGCTACGACGCCGAGTACGTGAAGCTGAAGGCCCTGCTCACCACGGGGCAGCTGGGCCGCCCCCTGATGCTGCACAACCGCCACCGCAACGTGGCCAGCCCGCCCTTCTTCACCAGCTCCATGCTCATCAGCGACTCCGTCGCCCACGAGGTCGACGCCACCCGCTGGCTCCTCGGCCACGAGATCACCGCGGTCACCGTCCTGCGCCCCACCCCGTCGGGCGGCGCCCCGGAGGGCCTGAGCGACCCGCAGTTCGTCGTCCTGGAGACCGACGGCGGCGCGATCTCCGACGTCGAGATCTTCGTCAACTGCGGCTTCGGCTATCAGGTCCAGGCCGAGCTGGTCTGCGAACGCGGCACCGCCCGCATCGGCGACGGTCACGCCCTGATCACCCACATGGCCGGCCGCTGGGGCGGCACCGTCGCCCAGGACTGGACCGAACGCTTCGCCCAGGCCTACGACGACGAGCTCCAGGCGTGGGTGGACAGCACCCGCCGCGGCGAGGTCACCGGCCCGAGCACCTGGGACGGCTACGCGGCGGCCGCGGTGTGCGAGGCCGGGATGCGGGCGCTGGAGGAGGGCGGCCGGGTGGAGGTCGAACTCATCGCGAAACCACCCCTCTACCGCTGACACGACAGGAAACGGGCCCGCCCCCTGCGAAGGGGGCGGGCCCGTTCACGCGGTGCTCACGCCTGCCGTACCTCCTCGATCGTCACGGGCCGGTGCTTGCGCAGCGACAGCGTGCACGCCTCCGCGATCCAGCCCGCCTCCAGCGCGTCCGCCACCGTGCACGGCGAGGGCCGGGTCCCGACCACGACCTCGGTGAACGCGGTGAGTTCGGCGCGGTAGGCCGCGGTGAAGCGGTCCATGAAGAAGTCGTGCGGCGTACCGGCGGGGAAGCCCACCCCCGGCTCCACCGACCTGAGCGGCAGCTTGTCCTCCAGACCGACCGCGACGGAGTCCTCGAACCCGTGGATCTCCATGCGCACGTCGTAACCCCGGCCGTTGTGCCGGGAGTTGGACACCACCGCGATCGTCCCGTCGTCCAAGGTGAGCACGGCACCGGTGGTGTCCGCGTCGCCCGCGGCCGCGATGTAGTCGGCCCCCCGGTTGCCGCCGACCGCGTACACCTCGGTCACCTCACGGCCCGTCACCCAGCGGATGATGTCGAAGTCGTGCACCGAACAGTCCCGGAAGATGCCCCCGGAGGCGGCGATGTAGGCGGCGGGCGGGGGAGCGGGATCCAGGGTGGTCGAGCGCACGGTGTGCACCGTGCCCAGCTCCCCGCCCCGCACGGCGGCCCGCGCGGCGACGAACCCGGCGTCGAAGCGCCGGTTGAAACCGATCTGCACCGGCACGTCCCGCCCCGCGACCGCCTCGAGCACGTCGACGCCCTCGCTCATGGTCCTCGCGACGGGCTTCTCGCAGAAGACGGGCACCCCGGCCTCGACCCCGGCCAGGATCAGCGCGGGATGGGCGTCGGTGGCGGCGGCGACGACGATGCCGTCCACGCCGGCGGCGAGCAGCGCCTCGGGCGAGTCCACGACGTCCGCCCCGAACCGCTCGGCGGCGGCCTTGGCGGCCTCCGCGAACGGATCACTGACAACAAGCGAGTCGACGACGTCGAGCCGGGAGAGGGTCTCGGCATGAAAGGCACCGATACGACCGACCCCGAGAATTCCGATGCGCATAATGAGCCTTGCTCCTTGAACTAGGGGTGACTTCAGCGCCCCGACAGGGGCGCGGGGAACTGCGCGACCAGCCACAACACACCCGCACTCGACCGGCGACCACACGTGGCAACTCCTCAGTCGAGACCGCCCAGGACGTTCTGATCCCAATCGATCACGGACCCGGTCACCACCCCGGACCGCTCCGACAGCAAGAACACCACAAACTCGGCAATCTCCTCAGGCTGCCCCAACTTCCCCATCGGCAACCTGGCGGCAGCCACCTCGCGCCAGTCGTCCCCCGCCCCGTGGAACGCCCGCTGCGTCGCGTCCTCCCCCTCCGTCGCGGTCCAGCCGATGTTCAGGCCGTTGATCCGGATCCGGTCCCACCGGTGGGCGTGCGCCGCGTTCCGGGTGAGGCCCATGAGCCCCGCCTTCGCGGCGACGTACGGCGCCAGGAAAGGCTGCCCGCCGTGCGCGGACGAGGTGATGATGTTGACGACGGTGCCCGGCTCCTCGCGCCGCACCATGTCCGCGACGGCCGCCTGCATGGCGAAGAACGGCGCCTTCAGATTGATGGCGATGTGCTGGTCGAACAGCTCCGGCGTGGTGTCCAGCAGCGTGCCCCGCGACGTCAGCCCGGCGGAGTTCACCAGGCAGTCCACCCGGCCGTACGCCCGCACCACCTCCGCGACGGCCGTCCTCGCCTGCTCGGCGTCCGCCAGGTCGGCGCGCACGAACATCGCCTTGCCGCCCGCGGCGGCCAGCTCGCCCACCAGGGCCTCACCGGGCTCGGGCCGCCGTCCCGTGACGGCGACGACCGCCCCCTCGCGTACGGCGGCCCGGGCGATCGCGGCGCCCACACCCTGGGTGCCGCCGTTGACCAGGGCGATCCTGTCGTCGAGAAGTCCCACGAAATCCCTCAGCTCTCTCGCCGTTCGGCACCGGC
Source organism: Streptomyces sp. NPDC052012 (assembly GCF_040689265.1). NCBI lineage: Bacteria > Bacillati > Actinomycetota > Actinomycetes > Kitasatosporales > Streptomycetaceae > Streptomyces > Streptomyces sp. NPDC052012. The sequence goes on along the minus strand of NZ_JBFAXA010000005.1, from coordinate 175,788 downwards.
CCGCAGCTCCGCCCGGAGTGCCTCCGGCGTCCGTTCCTCACGCAGGGCCCGCCGTACGAGGTCCGCCTGCGAGGGCGGGGCCAGACCGTCGACCGGCGGGTCGTTGTCGAGGTTGGTGGGGAAGGGGTAGCCCTCGGCGCTCGCCGCGACCACGTTCTCCAGCCACCGCTCACCGACCCCTTCGGCCCTGCGCTTGAGCAGCACCGGATAGACCGCGTTCACCACGGCCTCCCGGTCCACCGTCTCCATGGCCCGCCCGAACGCCGAGGACACCTGGAGCAGGTTGGCCATGCGCCGGATGTCCGCGGAGCGGTTGGCCCCGGCCGCGTGGAACAGGGCGGGATTGAAGAACACCGCGTCGCCCTTGGCGAGCGGGAGCTGCACATGGTGCTCGTCGAAGTACGCGCGGAACTCCGGGCGCCGCCAGGCGAGATACCCGGGCTCGTACTTCTGCGAGTGCGGCAGATACAACGTCGGTCCCGACTCGACGGGCATGTCGCAGTGCGCGACCGCGCCCTGCAGGGTGAGCACGGGCGAGAGGCGGTGCACGTGCGGTGGATACGCGGCAGCCGCCTCGTCGCTCAGGAACCCCAGGTGGTAGTCGCGATGCGGGCTCTGCGCCGCGCCGCCCGGGTTGACCACGTTGATCTGCGAGGTGATCTGGTAGCCGGGGCCCAGCCAGGCGGAGGACACCAGCGCGACGACGTCGTTGGCGTAGTAGTCGGCGAACGCCTCCGGGTCGTGCAGGGCCGCCTTCTCCAGCGCGTTCCACACGCGGTCGTTGGCGCCCGGCACGGCGAAGTGGTCACCGGCCGTCGCGCCCGATGCGCGCTGCTCGGCGATCAGGGCGTCGAACACGGCTGTCGCCCGGTCGACCACGGCCGGGTCGGGGAACGCGCCCCGCACCACCACGATGCCGGGCCCGTCGGCGAGGGCGGCCACCAGCTCGGCCCGGATCTCCCGCCGGTCCGTGCCGGCCAGGCGATCGGCGTCGTAGAGGAGCACCCCGTCCCGCACGGCTGAGGCGTGCGGATGGGCCGTGGGGTCGGTCGGCTGCTCGACCAGCGCGCGGAAGGCGTCCAGGTCAGGGGAGAAGGACATCCTCGTCCTTTCAGGTCACGGAGCGACTCGGCTCTGCCATTCTTGTCAGTACAAACCCCTCGAACAACCATCAGCGATCCATCAAAAACCCCTCAGGAGCCGAGATGGGCCACCCCTTCCCGATCCGGGAGATCGCACGTCAGGCAGGGCTGAGCGAGGCCACCGTCGACCGCGTGCTCAACGGCAGGGGCGGGGTGCGGGAGAGCACCGCGCAGGAGGTGCACCGGGCGATCGCCGACCTCGACCGGCAGCGCACCCAGGTCCGCCTCGTCGGCCGCACGTTCATGGTGGACATCGTGATGCAGTCGCCCGAGCGGTTCTCCACCGCCGTACGGGCGGCGCTGGAGGCCGAACTGCCGTCCCTGCACCCGGCGGTGGTCCGCTCCCGCTTCCACTTCCGCGAGACGGGTCCCGCGGCGGAACTGATCGCCACCCTCGACCGGATCGGCCGGCGCGGTTCGCAGGGAGTGATCCTCAAGGCGCCGGACGTCCCCGAGGTCACCGCGGCCGTGGGGCGTCTCGCGGCGGCCGGCATCCCCGTGGTGACCCTGGTGACCGATCTGCCCGCGAGCGCCCGGATCGGCCATGTCGGCAGCGACAACCGCGCGGCGGGCGCGACCGCCGCGTACCTCATGGGCCAGTGGCTCGGCGACCGTCCCGCCCATGTGCTCACCAGCCTCAGCAGCGGCTTCTTCCGCAACGAGGAGGAGCGCGAGATGGGCTTCCGCAGCGCCATGCGCGCCCGGCACCCCGAGCACACCCTGGTCGAGATCGCCGAGGGGCAGGGCCTCGACGCCACGCAGTACGACCTCGTACGCGCCGCCCTGGACCGCGACCCGCAGATCCGCGCCGTCTACTCGATCGGCGGCGGCAACGTCGCCACCCTCAGGGCCTTCGAGGACGCCGGCCGGGAGTGCTCGGTGTACATCGCGCACGACCTCGACCACGACAACACCCGGCTGCTGCGCGAGCACCGGCTGTCCGCCGTGCTCCATCACGACCTGCGCCACGACCTGCGCGAGGCCTGCCACATCGTGATGCGCGCCCACGGCGCCCTGCCGCCCGCCGGGCCGACCCTGCCCTCCGCGATCCAGGTGGTGACGCCGTACAACATGCCGCCGCAGACGATGACGGGCTGACGTCGTGTCATCGGGCGGTGGCCGGCCGGTGCTGCCTACCGTCGTGCGCATGAGCAAACGCACCGCGGAAGGCGGGCCCGAGCGGCTGGTGACGCTCGCCGACGGCGTCTTCGCCATCGCCATCACCCTGCTCGTCCTGGACCTCTCCGTGCCGCCGGGACTGAACTCCGGGCAGTACCACGAAGCCCTGCGCGAACTGCTGCCCAACCTGGGCGCCTACGCGATCAGCCTGTTCGTGCTGGCCGGCTTCTGGCGCGACCACCGCATGCTGTTCCACGCCGTCCGGCAGGTGGACGCCCAGGTGATCTCCCTGACCCTCCTCGGTCTGGGCCTCGCGGCACTGGTGCCCTTCCCCACCGTCCTGGTCTCGGAGTACGGCCACCAACGCCTCTCGGTCGTCATCTACTCGGCGGCGGTCGCGGCACTCGGCGCCGTCCACCTCGCTCTCCTGCTCCTCATCACCCGGCGCCCCTGGCTCTACGGGGACGGGGAGCCGCGGCGGGACGTGACGACCTCCGCGCTGGACATGGGCTCCACGGTGGTGGTGTTCCTCGTGACCATTCCGTTGGCCCTGTTCATGGGGTCCGCGGCCATGTGGTGGTGGCTCGTGCTGATCCCCGTCAAGGTGTGGCTGGGCCGGCGTGCGGAATCGGCCCGCTGACGGTCATGCCCCTTCCACGCTCACCCAGCCGCCGCCCTCGGCCGAGCGTGCCATCGCGTCCAGTACGGCCGCACTGCGCACGGCGTCGGCGAGAGTGGCACCGTGCGGGACGCCCTCGGCGACGGAGCGCAGGAAGCGGTACGCCTCGATGACCTTCAGGTCGTCATAGCCCATGGCATTGGCCGCACCCGGCTGGAACGCGCCGAACTCGCCGTCGCCCGGACCGACGTACACCGTGCTCACCGGCTGGTCCTGGTACGACGTGCCGCGGCTGACGCCCAGTTCGTTCATGCGGCGGAAGTCCCAGAAGACCGCGCCCTTCGTGCCGTGCACCTCGAAGCCGTAGTTGTTCTGCTCGCCCACCGAGACCCGGCACGCCTCCAGCACGCCCCGCGCACCGGAGGCGAAACGGAGCAGGCAGTTCACGTAGTCCTCGTTCTCCACCGGCCCGAGCTCGCCGCCCGCCGCGCGGGAGTGACCGGCCGTGGCGCCCACGGGCCGGGCCCGCTCGGGCAGGAAGACGGCGGTGTCCGCGACCAGGGCGGCGATGTCACCGAGCAGGAACCGGGCCAGGTCCGCGCCGTGCGAGGCCAGATCGCCGAGCACCCCGCTGCCGCCGCGCTCGCGCTCGTACCGCCAGGTCAGCGCGCCCTCGGGGTGGGCGGCGTAGTCGCTGAACAGCCGGAAGCGGACGTGGGTGACCCGGCCGATCTCGCCCGAGGCGATCAGATCGCGGGCCGCCTCCACGGCCGGCGCGTTGCGGTAGTTGAAACCGACCGCGCCCTGGACGCCCGCCTTCGCGACGGCGTCCGCGACCGCGCGGGCGTCCTGCGGGCTCAGTCCCACCGGCTTCTCGATCCAGATGTGTTTCCCGGCCTCGGCCATGGCGACGCCGATCTCCCGGTGCAGGAAGTTCGGCGCGGTGACGCTGACCGCCCGCACCCGCGGATCGGCGGCCACCGCCCGCCAGTCGCGGGTCGTCGAGGTGAACCCGAACTGGGCGGCGGCCTCCTCGGCCCGCCCCGGCACCTCCTCGGCGACGGTCACGAGTTCCGGGCGCACGGCGAGCTGCGGATAGTGGTGCCGCACACGTGCGTACGCCTGCGTGTGCACTCGCCCCATCCAGCCGAATCCGACGACGGCGACACCGAGCGTCTCCATGAGCAGCGCCCCTCTTTGGACCGTTCCATATGCTGTCCAGGCCACCCTGAGGGCCTTCCTGTGAGGGTGTCAAGCCTTTGACAACCCCGCGTCGCGCATGGAACGGTCCATCCCATGAGACCGCCGACGATCCGCGACGTGGCCGAACGGGCCGGGGTGTCCAAGTCGCTCGTCTCGCTGGTCCTGCGCGGCTCCGACCAGGTACGCCCGGAGAAGCGCGACGCCGTGCTGCGGGCCGCACGCGAGCTCGGCTACCGGCCCAACGCCGCCGCCCGCAGCCTCAGCGAGCAGCGCACCCGCACCGTCGGCGTCCTCCTGAACGACCTGCGCAACCCGTGGTTCGTCGATCTGCTGGACGGCCTCGACTCCCTGCTCCACGCGAGCGGTCTGCGGATGCTGCTCTCCGACGCCCGCCTGAACCGCCGTACCGGACAGGACCCGGCCGACCCCCTGCTCGATCTGAGGGTGGACGGCCTGGTCGTCGTCGGCACCCTGCCCGACCCGGCCGCCCTGGAGCAGGTCGCCGAGCGGATCCCGGTGGTGCTGGCGGGCGGCCGGGAACCGGTGCCGCCCGGCGTGGACGTGGTCGCCGGTGACGACGAGCGCGGCGCACGGCTGGTCACCGAGCACCTGATCGGGCTGGGGCACCGGCGCATCGCGCACATCGCCGGATACGGCGCCGTGGGCGAGCTGCGCCGCCGCAGCTTCGAGGCGACGATGCGTCAGCACGGGCTGGGGGAGGGGCTGTCGGTGGAGGCGGGGGACATGACCGAGGAGGGCGGCTACCGCGCCGCCGTCCGCCTGCTGAGCCGCCCCGACCGGCCCACCGCCGTCTTCGCCGTCAACGACATCGCCTGCGTGGGCGCCCTGTCGGCGGCCGAGGAGCTGGGCCTCACCGTCCCACGGGACGTGTCAGTGGCCGGCTACGACAACACGAGCATCGCGCGGCTGCGCCATCTGTGGCTCACCAGTGTCGACAACGCCGGCCACGAGGTCGGCCGGCGCGCCGCCCGCTGCCTGCTCGACCGGCTGGAGTCACCCGGTGCCGCCGGTGCGCTCCACCTCGTGGCACCGACGCTGGAGATCCGGGGGACCAGCGGGCCGCTCGGCTGAGCGGAGCGGCCGGCCGAGGTGGATGTCGTACGCCTTGCGCAGGGTCTCGTGGACCGTCCACGTCGTACGGTCGCCCTCGCGCAGGACGGCCATGTCACCGGGGCCCACGCGCAGCGTCGGACCGTTCTCCACCTCGATGGTCGCCGAGCCGCTGACCACCACGAACAGCTCGTCCGCCTCGGTGTCGGTGACCACGCCGGGGGTGATCTGCCAGATGCCGCGGACCCGTTGGCCGTCCGCCGACTCCCACACCACCTTGCCGGTGACCTCGGGCGTCCCCGACACGATCTGCTCGGGCGCGAGGGGCTCGGGCGTGAGGTCGGCGTCGGGGATGTGGAGGGCGAAGCTGCTCTGGGTCATGCGGTGACCGTAACCGGTGCGGACGGGGCGACGGGGCCGACAGGATGTCCGCGTTTCCGCCCGCCGCACCGACACATCGTCCCACCTGCCCGTGCGTCCCGACCCGTCCCGAGGACTCTCCCCACCGACCGGATGATGTACTGTTGACCTGCGCGTTCACCGGCAAGTCCGAGACGCGCACCGGGACGTGGCGCAGCTTGGTAGCGCACTTGACTGGGGGTCAAGGGGTCGCAGGTTCAAATCCTGTCGTCCCGACGGACACGGGCCGCGAAGGCTCACATCAGGACCCTGCCTCACTTCGCTGGGGCAGGGTCCTGATCGTTTCGGGCGGGACTCCGGCACCGGGGCCGTGTGCGGCCGGACGGGGGAGTCCCGCATGCACCGTGCCGGCGCGGGCTCGAGCCTGGGTGCATGAGCATCCGTCCCTGGGTGATCGTCGAACCGCCGGACAGCCGCGGCCTCCGCCGGGTCGTCGTGGGCAACGAGACGGTGGCCAGTGTCTGGTCACTGCCCGAGCTGCGGCGCGTACTGGGTCGCCTGGGCTACCCGGCGAGCATGGACCTGGAGGACCCCGCTGCCGTGTGCTGGCGCGGAGGTGACAGCACGACCTGGCCCGACCGCGCCTGGCGACGCCACACGATCACCGTGCTGATGACGGCGGGGCTGCTCGCGTCCATGGTCCTGAACCTGATGATCGGATGGCCGGACGCCCTCGGCGCGCTCACCTTCGCCCAGCGGGTCAGCGGTGCCCTGTTCGTCCTGTCGGCGGTGGTGCTGGGCGCGGGGGCCGTCGCGGCGCTCGACCACTGCGGACGACGACGGCACAGGAGCTCGGGGGCGATGGTCCTGGTGGGCGTGCTCATCGCCTTGGCCACCGACACCCTTCTGGTGTTCATGTGGTTCGAGGAGAAAGAATTCACGCCCTATCTCATGGCGTTCATGCCGCTCCTGTGCTGGTCCATGTGGGCGCTGTGGCTCCTTGTCCGTGAAAGAGCGTGGCAGGGGATTCCGCGGCCCAAGACCTTCGCGGTCGGGGTGGTCACCACAGCGCTGCTGTCCGTCATGAGCCTGGCCTATTCCACCATGTATCAGCCCGTGACCGCTCCCAAGCACGTCGTTCTCAAGGCGGAATTCGGCACGGCGCAGGCCGACCCCAGGCTTCCGTACGTACACGTTCCGCTGAAGCTCTACCTGAAGAACGACGGCGGGATCCCGGTCTACATCATCAGCGGCGACTACTCGGTCTACGGCCGGACCGCCGACTACTCCGGGGGCACGGACCGCCTGGAAGAATGGAGAAGAAGTCTGGACAGGCGACAGGAGGAGGAAGCCGAACGTTACGTGGACCGGCTCAGGTTCAGCGAGGTGAGCGGCGGGCGTTTCTACCGCCCCGGTGAATCGCTCGACGTCGGACAGGAATACATCATGGAACACGTGTTTCAGATGCCGAGAGACGCGGAATTCGACACGATCAACCTCGTGCTGCAGATCACATACATGAGGAAGGACCGGGGGAAACTCGATGTGATCGAATTCGGGCGCGCGCATCGTTCGTGGAAAGAGAATGACCCTTATTACTGCCGCCCGGAAAAATGCGGGGAAGAGCTCTATCACCACGGCCGAGTGCGGCACAACAACAACCTCGTCAACGTGACGCGCGGACCGCGGTACGCGACGGCGATCTGGGCTCCGGGGCAAACACCCCACTATTCCGTCTCCTCGTTCCACTTCAAGGGCCAGGTCTCCCGGTCGGAGGAGATGAGGGAGGCCACCAGATACGGTGTTTCGACGGCGCACGCGGACATGTCCGTACCCGTCGCCGCGCTCCTGGAGGAAGCCGCCGGCTGACGAGGGACGCCGCCCTTACGACTTCTCCACCGCTTCGGCCAGCTCCAGCCAGGTCGCCGTCTCCACTCCCCGCCGCTCGAGCTGCCGGGCCGACTGCAGGCAGTGCAGGCCCGGGGTGGTGCCGACGGTCGGGATGAGGTCACGTGCCGATACGACCTCCTCGGCGAGCCGGGTGATGAGCCGGGCGACCTGGAACAGGGCGTCGTCGTGCTGGTCGTTCCGCAACTGGGCGTGCACGTCCAGGGAGTCGTCACCGGAGCGTTCGGACTTCCAGTAGTCCTTCACCCCTGTGTCTTCCCATGGCTGGGGGCTGAGCTGCTCGAGCTTTCCGGCGAGGATCCGGTCGGAGACGGACTCGAACACCGCGTTGGTGCAGACCTCGGCCGCCTCGCCGAGCGGCGCGTCCGGCAGCCCCCGGGCCCTGGCCTCGTCCCCCAGCAGCTCCTGCAGCCGCTTGAGCTGCTTGTCGAGTTCCTTCTGCGCCTTGGCCCGGTCCTCTTCGGACATCCTGGGGTCGTTCGCGTCCTTCGACGACTCGCTCGCCTCGTCCGTGGCGCCCGCGAGGCCGTTCCGGCGTCCGTCGGACGTCTCGGACTCGCCGGCGGTGGCCAGCGCGACGCCTATCCGAGCCGTGGCCTGATGAGCCTGCTGCGGGGCGCCGTTCGCGGGCGTCTTCGCTTCGTGGCTCATCATCAGGGCGCTGTTCGTCTGGCGGACGCTGTTGATCAGGTGCTCCCGCAGCGCCTCGGACGTGGCGGGGTCGCCGATCAGGTCCAGCACGGACGCCGACCTCCGCACGGTCACGACGGTGGCGGCCCGCTGCTCGGGCGGCACGCTCGGTTCACTGGCCACGTCGAGCGTGGAGACCACCTGCTTCACGGCCGCGATCAGACCTTTCCGCGCGTCCTCGGGGAGCCGGGGATCATTGATCGCCTCGAGCGCGGCCGTGAGTTCCTGGGCCGTCTCGATGACTCCTTCCCTCTCCTGCGGTGACGTCTCCGGAGTTTCCGTCTGCCGCAGAATGCCGGTCAGTTCCGCCACGCTGGGGGCGAGTTCCTCCGGGGCGTCCGCAGCGACCCGGCTGAGTTCGGCAGTTACTGCTTCAACCTCTTGGTGCTGGGCCTCGACGCTCTCGTCCGCCGTCTGCTCGTCCTCGTCCGGGGCGGGGGACTGCTCGTCGTCCGGTGAGTTCTCCGGCTCCGTAGTCCGGCTCGGGCTCGTGTCCGGTGTATCACTCGGCCCCGTGTCCGGCGTATCACTCGGCCCCGTGGTCGGTGGATCCGTGGTGGGGGAGGGCGGGGTGGCGGGATCCGACGGGGGAGTCGTCACGGACGGTGGAGGCGTCGTCTGCGCCGGTACACCGGCCGCGGCGTCGCCGCCGGTGTGAGGCGCTGCCAGGACTGTCGCCAGGCCGACCGGCAACGCGAGCACCGCAGTCACGGCAGATGCGCAGACTGCGCGGGAGACATGCCGCCGGGAGGTTCTGGCCATCAGGGTTCCCGATACGTTCTGCGGTGTGCTGCGCGTCCTCGCTGGCTCTGCCCTCCGCGGGCGGCGCTGCGAGGAGGCCGAGATCCGGCTCGCCGCTATGAAACCGTTACACATCCACTCTTCACCTGCACGGCTCGCTCCGCAACGCGAGGTCGGCGGGGGGCGGGGGACGCGGTCACGCCGCCCCGAACGCCGTGAACGCCCACCCCGTCGCCTGGTGCACCGCGTCGCCCGGCAGGGCCGCCCGCGCGTCCCGCAGGGACTCCGCCAGGGACAGACCCGCGCCGAGGCCCTTGTGCAGGGCCAGCATCAGCGGCACCACGGCCGCGTCGTTGACCGGCGCGCTGCACGCCACCACGCCCGCCGTGCCGAGCGGCAGCAACGCGGTGACCAGGCCGAGGAGTTCGTCCGCGCCGACCGTGGCGAAGCGGGCCGTGTCGCAGCAGGACAGGATGATGCGGTACGGGCTGCGGTCCAGGCGTTCGAAGTCGTGCACGATGAGCGGCCCGTCCGCCATCCGCAAGGAGGAGAACATCGGCCCGTCCGCGCGGAACGCGCCGTGCGCGGCGATGTGCGCCAGCCCCGCCCCGTCCAGCTCCGTCAGCACCCGCGGCACCGTCGCGTCGCCGTGCTCCAGGACCGTCGCCTCGCCGTAGCGGTCGGCCAGTTCGGGCACCTCCGCGCCGCCCGTCGCCAGACCGGGGCCGCGCACCAGCACCTGCCCGCCCCCGGACGGCGCCGCCGTCCGCTTCGCGCGCAGCCAGCTGCTCGCCGACGGCGACACACTGAGCACCCGCTCCCGCAGCGACGGCAGCAGCGCCCACGGCACCCGGTGCAGCCGCCCCGGCGGCACGACGACCACCGGACCGCTGCCCAGGTGCGCCGCCGCCGGACCCAGCAGCAACTCCTCCAGCCGCCGGCCCGCGGCCTCCACCAGGGGCAGCCGTGCCTCCGCCCCCGGATGCGCCAGCCGCCGCAGGCCCGCCTGGACGTGCTCGGCCTCGCTCTCCGCCGCCGCCAGCAGCCCCGCCTCGAACCGCCGCACCCGGCCCCGCCCGCACAACAGCACCTGCACCCGCCCGTCCAGCACGGCGAGCTCCACCAGCGTCACGTCGTCGCCCAGGTGCCGCAGCAGCGCGCCGACGTCGAACCGGTCGCCGTCGCCGGGCGCCTCACCGCGCATGTGCAGCGTCCGGGAGCGGATCTCCCGCTCCAGACGGCGCTGTTCGCGCTCCAGCGCCGGCACCGGCCGGCCCTCCATGCGGGCCTCCTCCGCGCGGGCGGCGATCTCCCGGTAGGCGGTCATGCCGCTGAGCAGCGCCGGATCGGCGGGTGGCCGGGTGGGCGGTGCGGACAGGGCGGTCGCCCGCCAGCGTTCGCTCCACACCAGCAGCCTGCGCGGCCCGCCGGACACCAGACTGGCCTCCTGCGCGAGCGCCGCCAGCTCCGCGCCCTGCGCGGTGGCGCGGGCCCGCAACTCCGAGGCGCCCAGCGTCATCCGGTGGTCGTCGAGCACGTCGAGGCCGCGCCGGCAGGCCTCCAGCACGCCCCGTGCGGAGCCCGCCGTCCGCGCGCGCAGTGCCTGCGCCGCCCAGCCCGTCATCCGGGCGAGCGGAGGCCCGCCGCGGCGGCTGCGGGCGGCGACCGCCAGATGCCGCTCCGCCTCGTCCGCCCGGCCCAGGTCCAGCGCGATCCGCCCGGCGAGCAGGGACGCCTCCGGCGCGGCCGGGGCGCCCAGCGCCGTCAGCTGCCCCGCCACCGCCGCCGCTGCCGCGACCAGCCGACCCGAGCGGCGTCCGGCGGCATGGCGGGCCCCGATCAGCACCAGCCGCGCGTGCGCCTCCCACCAGGCGCGGTGCTGCCCCGCGAACAACCGAACGGCGAGCCCCGCACGTGCCATCGCCGTCTGCGGGTCACCGGCCAGCCGGGCCGCCCGCGCAGCGGCCAGCAGCAGCTCCGCCTTGCGGGTGGACTGGCCCCCGATCTCGTCGAGCACCTTGATCGCCGCGTCCGCCTCCGCGAGCGCCTCGGCGGCGAGACCGGCCGCCATCAGCACCTCGCAGCGCCGGATGCTCAGCATGAACGTCGGCGTGCCGAGCTTCGCGTAGCGCTCCTCCGCCTCGTCGAGCAGCCGCAGCGCGGCCGGGACGTCCCCCGCGCGGAACGCGGCCAGACCGCGGCTCTCCACCGCGTCCGCCTTGTCGTGCTCCTGGCCCGTGGTGTCCCACAGCGCCTCGGCCGCCGTGAAGTCGGCGTCCGCCCGCTCCACCGCGCCGAGCGCCAGATGCACCGTCGCCCGCAGCGTCAGCGCACGCGCCGTCCAGATGACGTCACCGGCCTGCCGCAACACGGGAATCGCCCGCCGTACGTCCTCCAGCGCCTCCTTGTGACGCCCCAGCACCCACCAGGCGTACGCCCGCCGGAACAGCACCCGCGCCCGGGTGTGGCCGGTGCCGCGCTCGACGCCCCGCCCGAGCGCGTCCATGCCCTGCCGGGTGCGCCCCGCGTGCACCAGCGCCACCCCGAGGGTGGCGAGGACGTCCGCCTCCCGCTCGGGCGAGTCGGCGCGCGCCGCGAGGTCCCGGGCCCGCCGCAGATGCCTGAGCGCGAGCCGCAGATCGCCGAAGTCCCGTTGCCAGATGCCGACGACCTGGTGGGCGACGGAGGCGTGCAGCGGCGCGGGCCGCTCGGCCAGCACCCGTCGTGCCCTGCCCAGGGCCTCGCCCGGGGCGGCGAACACCATCGGCAGCAGTTCCTGCACCGAGTCGTCTCCCGCTGTCACCCCACGGATGGTAGTGCTCCGCAACCGCGGCCCACAGGTTCGACGTTGTATCAAGCGGCCGTCCCGCGGCTCTCATTCACGACAAGCTCGGCGGCCGTCGGGCCGCCGTCGCCCCTGTGGAGGACTTCCCATGGCACCACAGCGATTCCGCGAGCAGTTCGCCCAGATCCAGCGCTCGATGCCCGGCGTCCCCCTGGCGATCGGCCCCGACGACGCCGGCGAGTTCCTCTACGAGAAGGGCGTCGTCCTCGCCCGCGACGGCGAGGAGGCCCGCATCGTCGAGGACACCGTGCGGCAGCACTTCACCACCTTCGCCGGCCTCACCCCCGACCAGGTGCACCGCGCGAGCCCCGAGACCAACCGCTCGGGCATCACCCGCATCCGGGTCGCCGACCCGGGCCAGGGCGACGGCAGCGGCGACCCGGCGGTCGCGGGCGCCCTGCGCGCCCTCACCGCCACGGAGGGCCGCGCCGGACGCCGGCTGATCAGCCGCAACCACGTGGTGCACATCGCCGTCAACGCCTGCCCCGGCGACGAGCCCGTGCCCGTCGCCGCCACCGAGCAGCCCAACCCGGCCCCCGCGGACGGCACGTACGACCCGGACAGCGCCGTCGGAGTTCTCGTCATCGACACCGGGCTCATGCGCGACCACCGCTCCTACCCGCTGCTCGCCCACACGCGCGGAGACGCCCAGGTCGACGAGTGCGACGACGACGGCATCCTCCGGCAGTACTGCGGCCACGGCACCTTCATCGCCGGACTGGTCGCCGCCGTCGCCCCCAACACCGACATCACGGTGCGCGGCACGCTCAACGACGCCGGCGCGATCCTGGAGTCCGAGTTCGGCGACAGACTCTTCGAGGCCGTCGACCGGGACGGCTGGCCCGACGTGATCAGCCTGTCCGCCGGGACCTCCAACGGCCGCACCGACGGACTGCTCGGCATCGACGCGTTCATGGAGGAACTGCGCGAGCAGCGCACGCTGCTGGTCGCCGCGGCCGGGAACAACGCGAGCGCGATGCCGTTCTGGCCGGCCGCCTACGCCACCCTACCCGGCTACGAGAACGCGGTGCTGTCGGTGGGCGCGCTGCGCGGCGACGGCGAGTTCGGCGCCTGCTTCAGCAACCACGGGCCCTGGGTGCGGGCGTACGCCCCCGGCGAGCGTCTCACCAGCGCGCTCACCGGATTCGACACCCCGGTGCCGTACGTGTACCAGCACTCCACCTACGACGCCTGCCGCTACGGCTTCTCCTACGCCTGTACCTGCCAGTACCCGCGCCACACCGGGGTGCTGAGCGAGGAGAGCGGCTCCGCCAAGCCGGACCAGGTGATGTTCGAGGGGCTGGCGCAGTGGAGCGGCACCTCGTTCGCGACCCCCGTCGCCGTCGGCATGATCGCCGCGCACATGACCGCGCAGGCGGAGACCGATCCGCGCAAGGCACGGCGGCAACTGCTGGACGCGGTCACCGAGTTCGCCGAGGTGCGCGGGGCGCACGTGCCCGCGCTGCTGCCGCCCACCTGGCGGCCCGCGCCCGTCGTGCACCCTTCCGCCCGGACATGAGGACCGGAACCGTCCCCTCCACGGCGTACGATGACGTGTCGTACACGAGGGGTGGGACCGTGGACCGTACTGATGTCGGCGTGTTGGTCCAGTCCGCAGCCGGCGGGGACGCGGCGGCCTGGAAGGCGATCGTGGAGGGGCTGGGCCCCCTGGTGTGGTCCGTGGTGCGTGCCCACCGGCTCTCCGACGCGGACGCGCACGAGGTGTATCAGACGGTGTGGTTCCGTTTCGCCCAGCATCTGGGGCGGCTGAGGGAACCGGAGAAGGCGGGTGCCTGGCTCGCCCGGACGGCACGGCACGAGTGCCTGAAGGTGATCAGGAACGCGCGCAGGCTGACGCTGACCGACGATCCGCTGCTGCTGGACCGGGTCAGCGAGGACGGCGTGCCCGAACAGTCGCTGCTGGAGGCGGAGGAGGCGGCCGCGCAGAGCGAGCGGGTGCGGCGGCTGTGGCAGGAGTTCGAGGAACTGGGCGAGCGGTGCCGGCAGTTGCTACGGGTGCTGATCGCCTCGCCGCCGCCCAGCTATCAGGAGGTGTCCGCCGCGCTCGGTATCGCGGTGGGCAGCATCGGGCCCCTGCGCCAGCGCTGCCTGCGCCGGCTGCGGGCCCGGCTCGAGTCACGGGGGACAGTGTGAACGGCATCGACGACGACGCGTACGACGACGGGCTGAGCGGCCACGAACTCGGCGGCGGCGACCTGAGCGACGCGGACCTCAGCGACGAGGAACTGAGCGGCGCGGAACTGAGCGGCGACGACGGCGACACGGCGTTGCTCGAGGAGGAACTGCGGCAGGCGGTGGCGGTCCTGGACCCGCTGCCGCCGGGGCTGCTGCAGATCGCCGTGGACGCCTACGCCCTGCACGACCTCGACGCCCGCGTGGCCGAGCTGACCTTCGACTCGCTGGTCGACGCGCTGCCGGTACGGGGCGTGACGGACGCGCCCCGCATGCTCACCTTCACCGCGGGCGAGGTGACCCTGGACGTCGAGGTGACGGCCGACGGCCTGATGGGCCAGCTGCTGCCGCCCCGGGCGGCCGGCGTCGAAGTCCTCAGCGGACCCCAGCCGGGCACCCCGGTCACCGTCGACGACATGGGCCGCTTCATGACCGACACCCCACCGTCCGGCCCCTTCGCCCTCCGCCTGCGCACCGGGGCCGAGGTGATCACGACGGAGTGGCTGCGGGCCTGAGGCGGGCCGGGGGCCGGGTCAGCGTGACACGGCGTCGACCAGCGCGGCCAAGGCCGCAGCGAGCCCGGTCAGACCCGGTCCGGCGGGACCGCCCGGCTCGGTCATGTAGGTGTCGCGGCGGATCTCCACCATCAGCGCGGTGACCTCGGACCGCTTGCCGTAGAACTCCAGCGGCACGTACGTCCCGGCGAAGGGGCTGTCCAGGCCCGTCTCGCCGCACGCCGCGAACGCCTCCCGCGCGGCGTCGAGCAGCGGGGGCGGGGTGTGGAAGGAGTCCGTGCCCAGGCAGACGGCCGGTCGTGGCCCGTCGCCGTGGAGCTCGTAGGGGAGCGGCGCGCTGGGGTAGGAGTGCACATCGATGATCACCGCGCGCCCCGTCGCGGCGAGCCGGTCCGCGACCGCTTCCGTCATGGCCCGCGCGTACGGCCGGAAGTACCGCTCGATCAGCGGCTCGGGATCGAAACCGTCGGCCCGCAGGGCCTCCTTGTGCGTGGTCCGCGTGTACACGGCCCCCATGCCGACCGCCAGCATCTCCTCCCGCTCGTCCGGGAACCGCTCGGGGTCGACCACCAGCCGGGACAGCCGGTTCACGAACCGCCACGGCGTGACCGAGGCCGCGGAGGCCGCCGCCTCGGCGATCGCGGCGGTGTGCGCATCCGTGATGTGATCCAGCTCCCGCTCCAGCTCCGCGTCGTCCAGCACCATCCCGGCCCGCACCTCGGCGGGTATCTCCCGCGCGGAGTGCGGCACATGAAGGATCACGGGCGAGTCCCCCGCACCGGGAAGAAGCTCGAAGGACTGCGGGACATCGGTCATACGGCCGCTCCAAGGGTGGGTGTCGGTGCTGCACGGCAAGATCAAGGTGCCACACGCCACTGACATCGCCGCCCAAAAGACGGGCACCCCGTCTCCGCCGGACGGAGGACGGGGTGCCCGGTGCTGCCGAGGGCCGGTGTCAGCTCAGGGACGCCAGGGCCTCGTTCCACGTGCCCGAGGGGCGCATGACCTTGGCGGCCTTGGCCGGGTCCGGCTGGTAGTAGCCGCCGATGTCGACCGGGCTGCCCTGCACGGCGACCAGCTCGTCGACGATCTTCTGCTCATTGGCGGCGAGCGTCTCGGCGAGCGGGGCGAAGGCCTTCGCCAGGTCCGCGTCGTCGGTCTGCCTGGCCAGCTCCTGCGCCCAGTACAGGGACAGGTAGAAGTGGCTGCCGCGGTTGTCGATGCCGCCGACGCGACGGGTCGGGGACTTGTCCTCGTTGAGGAAGGTCGCCGTGGCGCGGTCCAGGGTGTCCGCGAGGACCTGGGCCTTGGCGTTGCCCGTGACCTTCGCGTACTGCTCGAAGGACGGCACCAGGGCGAAGAACTCACCGAGGGAGTCCCAGCGCAGGTAGTTCTCCTTGACCAGCTGCTGGACGTGCTTCGGCGCGCTGCCGCCGGCGCCCGTCTCGAACAGGCCGCCGCCCGCCATCAGCGGCACGACCGACAGCATCTTGGCGCTGGTGCCCAGCTCCAGGATGGGGAAGAGGTCCGTGAGGTAGTCGCGCAGGACGTTCCCGGTCACCGAGATGGTGTTCTCGCCGCGGCGGATGCGCTCCACCGACAGCTTGGTCGCCTCGACCGGGGACAGGATCCGGATGTCCAGGCCCTCGGTGTCGTGGTCCGGCAGGTACTGCTTGACCTTGGCGATCAGGTTGGCGTCGTGGGCGCGGGTCTCGTCCAGCCAGAACACCGCCGGGTCGCCGGTGGCGCGGGCACGCGTGACGGCCAGCTTCACCCAGTCGCGGATCGGCGCGTCCTTGGTCTGGCAGGCGCGGAAGATGTCACCGGCGGACACGGTCTGCTCGATGACCACGTCGCCGTTCTGGTCCACCAGACGCACGGTGCCCGTGGTGGGGATCTCGAACGTCTTGTCGTGGCTGCCGTACTCCTCGGCCTTCTGCGCCATCAGGCCGACGTTCGGGACCGAGCCCATGGTGGCCGGGTCGTAGGCGCCGTTGGCGCGGCAGTCGTCGATCACGGCCTGGTACACGCCGGAGTACGACGAGTCCGGCAGCACCGCGAGCGTGTCGTGCTCCTGGCCGTCCGGACCCCACATGTGGCCGGAGGTGCGGATCATCGCCGGCATGGACGCGTCGACGATGACGTCCGACGGCACGTGCAGGTTGGTGATGCCCTTGTCGGAGTCGACCATCGCCAGCTCGGGGCCCTCGGCGAGCTCGGCGTCGAAGGACGCCTTGATCTCGGCGCCCTCGGGCAGGTTCTCCAGGCCCTTGTAGATGCCGCCCAGACCGTCGTTCGGGGTCAGGCCGGCCGCGGCGAGCTTGTCGCCGTACTGCGCGAACGTCTTCGGGAAGAAGGCGCGCACCACGTGGCCGAAGATGATCGGGTCGGAGACCTTCATCATCGTGGCCTTCAGGTGCACCGAGAACAGCACGCCCTCCTGCTTGGCGCGGGCGACCTGCGCGGTGAGGAACTCGCGCAGCGCGGCGACCCGCATCACGGAGGCGTCGACGACCTCGCCCTGCTGCACCGGTACGGACTCGCGCAGCACGGTGGTGGAGCCGTCGTCGCCCTTCAGCTCGATGCGCAGCGCACCGGCCTCCTCGATGACGACCGACTTCTCCGTGGAGCGGAAGTCGTCCACACCCATCGTCGCCACGTTGGTCCTGGACTCGGCGGTCCAGGCGCCCATGCGGTGCGGGTGGCTCTTGGCGTAGTTCTTCACGGAGGCGGGGGCGCGGCGGTCGGAGTTGCCCTCACGCAGCACCGGGTTGACCGCGGAGCCCTTGACCTTGTCGTAGCGGGCGCGGATCTCGCGCTCCTCGTCGGTCTTCGGGTCGTCCGGGTAGTCCGGCAGCGTGTAGCCCTGGCCCTGGAGCTCGGCGATCGCGGCCTTGAGCTGCGGGATCGACGCCGAGATGTTCGGCAGCTTGATGATGTTGGCCGCGGGCGTCTTGGCCAGCTCGCCGAGCTCGGCGAGGGCGTCCGGGATGCGCTGGTCCTCGGTCAGGTACTCCGGGAACACGGCGATGATGCGCCCGGCCAGCGAGATGTCACGCGTCTCCACGGCGACACCCGCCTGCGAGG
The DNA here is from genome assembly GCF_040689265.1 of Streptomyces sp. NPDC052012. NCBI lineage: Bacteria > Bacillati > Actinomycetota > Actinomycetes > Kitasatosporales > Streptomycetaceae > Streptomyces > Streptomyces sp. NPDC052012. The sequence continues at coordinate 158,295 of NZ_JBFAXA010000005.1, read as the reverse complement.
CGTACGCCTGGACCACCGGCAGGAAGGAATACGTCGCCAGGGCCGGGGCCTCGTCAGTGTGCGTATAGATGATGGTCGAGTCAGTCACCGGGTGCTCCGCTCCACGTCTGCAACATTGCTCGACATCAAGATATCTCGTGATCGACCTCGGCTCGACAGGGGTCCGCGCCGGATTCGCGGTGATCTTCCGCCACGAAGGGCGCCGATGTGACGGAAGACCACGCGCCGGCACGCTCCCGCAGGCGGGGGAGCCGTCGCCGCGAGCAGGCTCAGATCGGCCGGGCGGCCGTCATGTCGTTCGGCTCGGTCTCCGTGCCGCGCTGCTGCGGGATCACCACCGTGCCCTGCTGGAGCGCCACCGTCCGTGTCGGCGACGGGATCCGGATGCCCTCCTCGCGGTAGCGGCGGTGCAGGCGCTTGATGAACTCGTGCTTGATCCGGTACTGGTCGCTGAACTCGCCCACGCCCAGGATCACCGTGAAGCCGATCCGCGAGTCGCCGAAGGTGTGGAACCGCACCGCCGGCTCGTGCTCCGGCACCGCCCCGGTGATCTCCGTCATCACCTCGGCGACGATCTCGGTCGTCACCCGCTCCACGTGCTCCAGATCACTGTCGTACGACACCCCGACCTGGACCAGGATCGTCAGCTGCTGCTCCGGCCGCATGAAGTTGGTCATGTTCGTCTTGGCGAGCTGGCCGTTGGGGATGACCACCAGGTTGTTGGACAGTTCGCGCACGGTCGTCTGCCGCCAGTTGATGTCCTCGACATAGCCCTCCTCGCCGCTGCTCAGCCGGATGTAGTCACCGGGCTGCACGGTCTTGGAGGCGAGGATGTGGATGCCCGCGAAGAGGTTGGCCAGGGTGTCCTGGAGGGCGAGTGCGACCGCGAGGCCGCCGACGCCGAGGGCCGTGAGCAGCGGGGCGATGGAGATGCCCAGCGTCTGCAGCGCCACCAGGAAGCCGATCGCCAGGACCAGGATCCGGGTGATGTTCATGAAGATGGTCGCGGATCCCGCGACGCCGGAGCGGGACTGGGTGACCGAGCGCACCAGACCGGCCACCACCCGGGCCACCGACACCGTCGCGGCGAAGATCACCAGCACCGTCAGCACCTGGTTGACGGTGTGCTGCACGGTCCGGGTCAGCGGCAGCGCCGCCGCCGCGGACGCGGCTCCGCCCGCGACCGCTGCCCACGGCACGATCATGCGCAGCGCGTCCACGATCACGTCGTCCCCGCGCCAGCGGGTGCTCTCCGCGTGCCGGCCGAGCCAGCGCAGCAGCGTCCGCAGCAGGAACGCCGCCAGCAGGCCCGCGGCCAGGGCGATGCCGGCGTACACCAGGTCGTCCACGGTGAGTTCGCGGGTCACTGCTCACCTCCGCCGAACGCCTGCGCCGACGGCCGTATGTGAAGTCGTGTCACGTCTCGTCACCTGCTCGAATCTCCGGGATGCACGTCGTGCCGGGGCCCGACCGGGTCGGGAGGGGCACGATCGCTCATCCTGCCGTATCCGCAAGGCCCGTTCGTACCGCGGCCGGTCACACGTCCGAGAACGAGCCGTGCCGTCCGGCGCCGGACGCGAAACGGGCGGCGCCCTTCAGGCTCTCGGCCAGTACGGCCGTCCCGTGCCGGAGTTCGCCGCGCAGGGCGGCCGGTTCGTCCAGGCCCTCCTGGCCGAGCACGGAGGCACGGTCGGAGCGCAGGCAGTCCTGTGGGAAACGGGCGATCGCGGCGGCCAGTTCCTCGGCCGCGGCGCGGGCCCGCCCGGTGGGCACCACACGGTTGGCCAGACCCATCTCGTACGCCTCCGGGGCGGGCACGGGCCGGCCGGTGAGGATCAGGTCGAGCGCCCGGCTCGTACCGATCAGCCGGGGGAGGCGGACCGTGCCGCCGTCGATCAGCGGGACGCCCCAGCGGCGGCAGAACACCCCGAACACGGCGTCCTCCTCGGCGACGCGCAGATCGCACCAGAGCGCCAGTTCCAGCCCGCCCGCCACGGCGTGCCCGGCGACCGCCGCGATCACCGGCTTGGACAGCCGCATCCGGGTCGGCCCCATCGGCCCGTCCCCGTCCTCGGCGACCCGGTTGCCGCGCTCGGTACCCAGTGCCTTGAGGTCGGCGCCCGCGCAGAACGTGCCGCCCTCGCCCCACAGCACCGCGACCCGGGCCTCGTCGTCCGCCTCGAACGCGCGGAAGGCGTCGGCGAGTTCCGCGGCCGTCGGTCCGTCCACCGCGTTGCGCACCTCGGGGCGGGACAGGACGACGGTGGTGACGGGTCCCCGGTGCTCGATCCGGACCGGCATGGCGGTGCCCCTCTCCTGGACTCGAGACCGTCCATGGGCTCGAGGCCAGGCACCCTACGCTCAGATGACCTTCAGCCGCACCAGCGCGCCCAGTGTCAGCGCGCCCGGCAGCAGCGGCAGCCACACCGTGATGACCCGGAACGCCAGCACCACCGCCGTGGCCACGGCCGCCGCGCCGCCCACCGCCACCAGCGCCACGACCAGCGCCGCCTCCACCGAGCCGAGCCCGCCCGGCGTCGGCACCAGTGCCACCGCGACCGTGGCCGCGAGATACGCCACAGCCATGTGCGCGGGCGGCACCGACAGGCCGAGCGACAGACCCACCAGCACCAGGGCCGCCGCCTGCAACGCGGGGAAGGCCAGCGCCCCGCCCCACAGCGCCAGCGCCCGAGACGGCCGGGCGTGCACCGACCGCGCCTCGCCCAGCGCCGTGCGCAGGAACCCGGTCACCGCGGTGCGCAGCCGCCGTACGCCCGCCACCGCGCCCGCCCCGGTCAGCAACACCGCGCCGAGCGTGAGCAGCAGCGGGCCGAACGCCGCCTCGGGCAGCAGCGAACCGAGCCGCAGCGCGCCGGGGAACGCGACGAGCAGCACGCCCAGCAGCGCCACCCGGCCCACGGACTCCGCCAGCAGATACAGCGCCAGGGCGGCAGAGGAGCGCGACAGCGACAGGCCGCACACCGTCATGAACCGCAGATTGACCGCGCTCGCGCCGAGGCCCGTCGGCAGCAGATGGTTCGCCGCCCCCGCCGCGAACTGCGTGGCCAGCAACCGCCGCGCGGGCAGCCGGTCCAGGACCGCGCCCTGCCGGGTGCAGGCCGCGGCCACCCAGGTCAGACAGGTCGCCCCGGCCGCGGCCAGCAGCCAGGGCCAGCGCGCGGTGGCCAGATGGGCGAAGCCGTCGGCGAGCACCGACCGGTGCCGCACCGCGACCACGGTCACCAGCACCAACGGCAGCACACACAGGATCCGGCGGATCGTCCGCGTCACGTCCCGAGACTTTCTCCCCCCGGCGCCAACGGCGGGTTGCGAGGGCCCGGACAGCGGATTACGGGCGGGCAGCGGCTCGTGCAGCGTCATCGGCACCTCGCACGGGAGACCTTGACCTCAATAATGCTTGAGGTTCTACGTTCGTATGCATGAGCATGGAGACCACAGCGTGGACACAGTTGCACAGCGTCATGAACGCCCACGAGGAGCGCCGCCCCCTCGCCCGGGTGACGTTGCGCCGCATCGGCGGATTCGCCCGCCCGCACCGCCGCCGCATCGCCCTGTTCGTGCTGCTCGGCACGGCGACCGCGCTGCTCGCCGTCGCCACCCCGCTCCTCGCCGGCAGCGTCGTCGACACGATCGTGTCCCACGGCGACGAGGGCAGGGTCGTCCGGCTGGCGCTGCTCATCGCCCTGATCGCGGTGGCGGAGGCGACGCTCGGCATCCTCGGCCGCCGGCTGTCGGCGAGCCTCGGCGAGGACCTCATCCTCGACCTGCGCACGGCCGTGTTCGACCACGTGCAGCGCATGCCGGTCGCGTTCTTCACACGCACTCGTACGGGAGCGCTCGTCTCCCGGCTCAACAACGACGTCATCGGCGCCCAGCGGGCCTTCAGCACGACCCTGTCCACCGTGGTGAGCAACCTGGTCACCCTGTTGCTCACCCTCGCCGTGATGCTCACGCTGTCCTGGCAGATCACCCTGCTCGCGCTGGTGCTGCTGCCGGTGTTCGTGATCCCCGCCCGGCGGATGGGCCGCCGCATGGCCCGTATGCAGCGCGAGGCCGCCGCGCTGAACGCCGCCATGGGCACCCGTATGACCGAGCGGTTCTCCGCGCCGGGCGCCACCCTCGTCAAGCTGTTCGGCCGCCCCGAGGAGGAGTCGGCCCAGTTCGCGCTGCGGGCCCGCCGGGTCCGCGACATCGGCGTCCGCACGGCCACGGCCCAGACGGTGTTCATCACCGCCCTGACCCTCGTCTCCGCGCTCGCCCTGGCGCTCGTCTACGGCCTCGGCGGCTGGTTCGCGCTGCGCGGCGCCCTGGAACCGGGCGCCGTCGTGTCCCTCGCGCTGCTGCTGACCCGGCTGTACGCGCCGCTGACCTCGCTCGCCGGGGCACGGGTCGAGGTGATGAGCGCACTGGTCAGCTTCGAGCGGGTCTTCGAGGTCCTCGACCTCGAGCCGCTGATCCGGGAGAAGCCGGACGCCCGTGAGGTGCCCGAGGGCCCGGTGTCCGTCGAGTTCGACGACGTGCGCTTCGCCTACCCGTCCGCCGACAAGGTCTCCCTGGCGTCCCTGGAGGAGGTCGCCTCCCTCGACACCCGCGGCGGCGCCGAGGTGCTGCACGGTGTCTCCTTCCGCGCCGAACCCGGGCAGACCGTCGCCCTCGTCGGCTCCTCCGGCGCCGGCAAGTCGACCATCGCTCAGCTGCTGCCCCGGCTCTACGACGTCGACGCGGGCGCGGTGCGCGTCGGCGGCGTCGACGTACGGGACCTGACCGCCGCCTCCCTGCGCGACACCCTCGGCATGGTCACGCAGGACGGCCACCTCTTCCACGACACCGTCCGCGCCAACCTGCTGCTGGCCGCCCCGGACGCGAGCGAGGACGCACTGTGGGACGCCCTGCGCCGCGCCCGCCTCGACGATCTCGTACGGTCCCTGCCCGACGGCCTGGACACCGTGGTCGGCGAACGCGGCTACCGGCTCTCCGGCGGCGAGCGCCAGCGCATGACCATCGCCCGGCTGCTGCTGGTCCGGCAGCGCGTCGTCATCCTCGACGAGGCCACCGCCCACCTGGACAACACCTCGGAGGCGGCCGTCCAGGAGGCGCTCACCGAGGCGCTGGAGGGCAGGACCGCGGTGGTGATCGCCCACCGGCTGTCCACCGTCCGGGCCGCAGACCTGATCCTCGTCGTCGAGGACGGCCGCATCGTCGAACGCGGCACGCACGCCGAACTGCTGGCGGCGGACGGCCGGTACGCCGAGCTGTACCGCACCCAGTTCGAACGGCAGTCGGGGGACCACGGGGCGGAGAAGGCACCGCTGGCCGCGTGAGCGGCCAGGGCACCTTCCCCGGCCCCGCGTCACCCTCCCCGGCCCCGCGTCACCTCCCTCGGCCGGCGGCCTCGGCGCGGGCCGGGCGTTCCGCGGTGCCGGACTTCGTCCGCCCGGACCCGCCCCGGCCCCGGCCGTTCCGGCCGCGGTTGTGGTGGGCGTCGAGCACGACGGCGAGCGGTGAGGCGGTCAGGACCGACGAGTACGTGCCCACGCCGACGCCGATCAGGAGGGCGAGCGCGAAGTCGGTGAGCGAGTCACCGCCGAGCAGCGCCAGCGCGACCAGAATGAAGATCACGCCGATCCCGGTGTTGACGGTACGGGGCACCGTCTGCAGGATCGCCCGGTTCGTCGACAGGGCCAGGGGCGCCTTGCGGTCCTTGGCCCACAGTTCCCGCACGCGGTCGAACACGACGACGGAGTCGTTCACCGAGTACCCGATCACGGTCAGCAGGGCCGCCAGGAACACCCCGTCGATCGGCTTGCCCAGCCAGGCGAAGACGCCCGTGAGGATCACCACGTCATGGGCCAGGGCGGCCACCGCAGAGGCGCCGAACATCCAGCGGAACCGGACGGCGAGATAGAGCAGCTGGGCGCCGAGGGCCAGGCCCAGGGCGATCAGCGCGTTGCGGCGCAGCTCCTCGCCGAGGCTCGGGCCGATCAGCTCGTCGCGCACCTTCTCCGCGCCGCCGGCCACCCCGGCGACGGCGTCGGCGACCTCGGCCGCCTCGGCGTTGCTCAGCTCCTCGGTGCGCACCGTCAGACGGTTCTCGCCCGAGGACTGGACCACCGCCTGCGGGAAGCCCGCGTCGGCCAGGGCGGCACGCGCCCGGTCGGGATCCACGGAGGCACCGGTCGAGTACTCGATCAGACGGCCGCCCGTGAACTCGACACCGAAGTCCAGACCGCGCACCACCACGCCCGCGCCGGTGACGACGAGCACCACGGCGGACACCGCCAGCCAGCGGCGCGGACGGCGCATCAACTGCGGGTCGCGGCGGGTGAGGTACTCACGGACCCGGCCGAGCGAAGCCAGACCGGTGACCTGGGGACGGCGGTGCACCCAGCCCCGCGACACGGCGAACTCGGCCAGCACCCGTGTGATCACCAGGGCGCTGATCATGGACGCGAGGACGCCGATGCCCAGGGTGACCCCGAAGCCCTTCACCGGACCGGAGCCGAGCAGGAACAGCAGTGCCGCCGCGATGAGCGTGGTGATGTTGGAGTCGGCGATCGCGCTGAACGCGCCCTTGAAACCGGCGGTCAGCGCGGAGCGGCCGCTGGGCCGGTTGCGCTTGCCGTACTCCTCGCGCGCCCGCTCGAAGACGAGCACATTGGCGTCGACGGCCATACCGATCGCCAGGACGAAACCGGCCAGCCCCGGCAGGGTCAGCGTCGCGCCGAGCCCCGCCAGCGCGGCGTAGGAGATCACGCCGTAGCAGGCCAGCGCCAGCGTGGCCAGGAACCCCAGCAGCCGGTAGACGACGATGATGAACAACGCGGTGAGGGTGGTGCCCAGGACGGCCGCCCAGGCGCTCGCCTCGATGGCCTCCGCGCCCAGCGTCGGACCCACGGTCCGCTGTTCCACCGTCTCGACCGGCACCGGCAGGGCACCGCCCTCGACGAGCAGGGCCAGCTCACGGGCCTCGTCGCTGGTGAAGGAACCGGTGATCTGCGTGGACCCGCCGGTGATGCCGGCGCCGCAGGCGACGGACGGGTCGACCTGCGGCGAGGAGATGATCTTGCCGTCCAGCACGATCGCGACCCGGCGCTGGGGATCACCGGCCGGGTGGCAGGCGGCCTCGCCGGTCAGCCGGGCCCACCCCTTGCCGTCCTCGAAGTCCACGGTGACGTGCCAGCCGGCGCCGCCCTGCTGGTCGAAGCGGGCCTCGGCGCCCTCGACGTCCTGGCCGGTGAGAGCGGCGGCGCCCAACCGGAGCCGGTCACCCGACTCGTCGGGCAGGGTGCGCTCGCCCCGCTCCTTCGGTGCGTCGGGGCCGAGCACGGGGTGGACGGAGAGCTGGGCGGTGCGGCCCAGCACGTCGGCGGCCTTGCGCGGGTCCTGGACGCCGGGCAGTTCGACGATGATCCGCTGGTCCCCCGAGCGGACCAGGGTGGGCTCGGCGACGCCGAGCGCGTCGACCCGGCCGCGCAGCACCTCCAGAGTGCGGTCGGTGGCCTCCCCGTCGGCCTCGGTCTCGGGGGAGGAGCGGGTCTCCAGGACGATCTGCGTGCCGCCGCGCAGATCCAGACCGAGCCGGACAGGGACGGTGACGGCGATGAACACGGACACGGCGATCACGGCGAGGGCGAACAGCGCCCTGAGCCGGGCGGGACGTTTCACTTTGTTGCCTCCAGCAGGCACGCCGATGCCCGGAGAGGGGCACGGCGGAGAAGAGAAGAGGAGATGAGGAGAAGGGATCTCAGGTGCTGGAGGGCGCGGGCGGGGCCCGTCCGAGGTCGGAGGGGAGGTGCGCGGCGGCGGGCCGCGCGTTGCCGGACGCCGGCACGGGCGGCGCGGGGCGCGGGGGGACCCGGGGGGTGTACGGGGGCGTGAACAGCAGCGGCCCCGCCGGCACGCTCCGCTCACCGGCATCACGCTGCGGCCGGGCCAGGACGCTGGAGCAGGCGACGTAGGCGTCGTCCGCGACCGGATGCGCCCCGGAGGATTCCAGCCCGGGAGCGGGCGGCGCCGCCGGGCCCGTGGCCGGCGGCAGGGCGAGGGTGCCGTGGGGTCCTGCGGACGGGGTGGGGTGCGTTCCGTCGGTGGCGCCCAGCGTGAGGGTCAGGAGGCAGAGGACCAGGGTGGCGATCGCCGCGACGGCGCGCAGCGGACGCCGGGCGGCGTCCCCCCGCCGCCCGGCGTCCGGCCCGTGCGCCCAGGTGGTCAAGGCTCGACGAGCCCGGCGCGGATGGCGTAGCGGGTCAGCTCCAGGCGGTCCCGCAGGCCCAGCTTGTTCAGCAGGTTCTCGCGGTGCCGCTGGACCGTCTTGACGCTGATGAACAGCAGCTCGGCGATCTCCTTCGAGGAATGGCCCTCGGCGACCAGCTTGAGCACCTCCTCCTCGCGCGGCGTCAGCAGCTGCTCGGGCGCCTCGTCACCGTGCCGGACCCGGTCCAGGTAGGTGCGGATCAGGGCGGTCACCGCGCCCGGGTAGAGGAACGGTTCGTCACGCATCGCGGCCCGGCACGCGGCGACCAGGTCCCGGTCGGCGACGGACTTCAGCACGTAACCGACGGCCCCCGCCTTGAGCGCCTGGAACAGGTACTGCTCGTTGTCGTGCATCGTCAGCATCAGGATGCGCAGGCCCGGCCGCAGCGCGGCCAGCTCGCGTGCGGCCTGCAGCCCCGTCAGCCGGGGCATGGCGATGTCCAGGACGGCCAGATCGACCTCCTGGCCGCGGGCCATGGCGATCGCCTCCGCACCGTCCCCCGCCTCGGCGACCACCTCCAGGTCCGGCTCCCGGTCGAGGATGAGCCGCACCCCGCGCCGCACCAGCGCGTGGTCGTCGGCGAGCAGGATCCTGATCGGCGCCGGGCCGGTGCCGCCGGCGTCGGGCGTGTGGTGCTGGGTCATGACTGCTTCCTGGAGACGGGCACGGTCAGCCGGATCCGGGTTCCGGCCGGGGTCGCGGGGACGATGTCCAGTGTCGCCCCGACGAGCAGGGCCCGTTCACGCATTCCGCGGATCCCGGCGCCCTCACGGGCGGCACCGATGCCGCGCCCGTCGTCGCTCACCTCGAGGACGACGACATCCCCGCCGTCGCCGCGCAGGCTCACCTCGACGCTGCGCGCCTCGGCATGGCGGGCCGCGTTGGTCAGCCCTTCCTGCGCCACCCGGTAGATCACGAGCTCCGTCTCCTGGTCGAGCGCGGGCAGATCGGTGTCGAAGCGGCGCAGCACGCGCAGCCCGGTGTGCGTGGCGAACTCGGTCGCGAGCGAGGTGACGGCGCTGACCAGACCGAGGTCGTCCAGCACCCCCGGCCGCAGCCGGCGCACCAGGCGGCGGACCTCGTCCAGGCTCTCCCGGGTGATCTCCTGCACCTGCCGCAGATCGTCGCGCAGCGGATCGGACGCCTCGTCGGCGGCCCGCTTCAGGGCGAGCAGCACCGCCGTCATGCTCTGCCCGACCTCGTCGTGCAGCTCCTGCGCGATACGGCGCCGCTCGGCCTCCTGGGCGAGCAGGGCGCGGGCGCTGCTCGCGGCGCGCTCGCCCTCGAGCCGCTCCAGCATCGCGTTGAACGTCCTGACCAGCTCGGCGACCTCGCCGCCGCCGCGCACCGGCAGCCGCTGTCCGGGGCGCAGCAGGTCGACGGTGGTCATCAGCCGTGTCACCCGGTCCAGCGGGGCGAGCCCGATGCGCAGCAGCGCCGCGTTGGCGACGAGCATCACGCCCAGACCGGCCACCAGGATCACCGCCTCCGTCAGCAGCACCGGAACGGACACGGTCACCGGAGCCCACAGCAGCAGCGCGGTGGCCGTACCCAGCACCACCGCGTTGAGCCCGAAGATCCGCCAGTACAGGGACACGGAGGTCACGCCTTCCTCTTTCTCGTCTGCCTCTACTGTCGGTCACCGCGGCGGACGGTGCGGCCGCGGCCCCCTGATCCCGGCGAACAGCGGCCAGCGTGCCCCGCCCTCCGCCTCCCCGTCGATGGGCTGCGCGCCCCATTTCCGGCGGGCCGCGCGGCCCAGGCCGGGCGGGGTGGGTCCGCCGACCCCGTGCAGATGGGTACCGCGGCCCATGGGTTCCGGGCCGCCGAACGGTCATGGTGAGGGCATCACACATCCGTCGTCCGGGAGGACTCCGTCATGTCGCTCGACCTGCCCCGCACCGAACCGCGCCCCGACCACCCCGCCACCGACGAGGTGCGCCGGCGCCTGGAGCACGCGCGCACCACACGGCTCGCCCAGCTCAAGGCGCTCGACGACGCGGGTCCGAGTCCCGACGACCCTCTGACGTCGCACCAGAAGGACGCGATCGTGCGGGCCCTGAAGGAGATCGACGAGGCCGTCGCCCGCCTCGACCACGGCACCTACGGGATCTGCCAGGGCTGCTCCAAGCCCGTGCCGCCGGAACGCCTGGAGATCCTCCCGCACACCCGGCACTGCGTCACCTGCCAGCGCCGCGCGGCCTGACCGCGATCCCCGTCCGTCCTGCTCAAGGGGTGAAGTGGTGTCCCCTCACATGGTGTCCCGTCAGGCCGCCGGCCCGTACGATGCGGCCCTCACGCCCGAGGACCTCGCCGGGCTGCGCGAGAACCTGTACGAGCAGCGGTTGTTCCGCCGGGAGCAGCTGCGGCAGTTCGCCGCCCGCTCCACGTCCCGGGCCTGCGACGCGCACGGCCCGAGCGGGCCCGGCCAGAGCGAGGTCCGCGTCCAGCTCGTGGCCTCCGCCCGTATGGTCCTCGCCGACGTCGAGGCCGCGCTGGCCCGCATGGACGCCGGTACCTACGGCACCTGCCACCTGTGCCGTCGTCCCGTCGAGCGGGAACGGCTCCTGATCGTCCCTCAGGCCCGCTACTGCGGTCGCTGCCAGCAGGTGAGGGAGGCGGCCCGGTGACCGTCACACGGCGTCCGCCGCGGGCGGCCGGACCGTACGTGCCCCGGCTGCCGGGGCGGCGGTGCTCCGGTGTCGCCCTCGACCTGGGCAGTGCCCGTACCCGCGCGTGGATCGCGGGGCGGGGGATCGTGCTCGACGTGCCCACCGTGACCTTCCCGGGCAGCGGTGCGATGCACCCCATCCAGCGCGGCACCATCGTCGACACTCCGGGCACCGCCCGGATGCTCGACCGGCTGCTCGGGAACCGGCTGCCCCGCTTCGGCCGTCCGCTGGTCGTGATCACCGCGCCCGTCCTGGACGGGCTCGCCTTCCGGACCGCGGCCCGCACGGCCGCCGAGGTCCTCCGTCCGCGCGCCGTCCTGACCGTCCCCGGCGCGCGTGCGGTGGCCCTGGCCGCGGGCGCCGACGACACCCGGCCGCTGCTGGTGGTGGACATCGGCGCGCATCTCACCGAGGCCGTGCTGCTCGTGGGCGGCGCGGTGACCGACGCACGCCGCACCGCGCTCGGCACCGGCGACCTCGCCGACGGCACGCCACCCGGGCACGTCACCGACGCGGTGGTCGACATGGTGACCGCGATGCTGCGCCAGGACCGCACCGCCCGCACCCGCGCCGCACTGCGCCGGGGCGTCCTCCTGTCCGGCGGCGGCGCCCTGCGCCCCGACATCACCCACGCGCTCCCGGACCGACTCGGCTGCCCGGTCCGTCCGGTGCCGTCCCCGCACACCGCCGCCGTCCGGGGCGCCGCGTGCCTGATCGCCTCGGCACAGCGGCACCCCTCGATCGACGACGCGGTCTGACCCAGCTCAGCCGAGCACGCCCTTCAGTCCCCGAGGAGCCATGACGTGGCGGGCGAGACACCTTCCGCACAGCCGCCTCCCGACCCCTCTGCGCACGCGGTGCTGTGGCGCCTGCGCCGCAACGGCCTGCGCCGCCGCACCGACGTGCTCCGCGCCTGGATCGGACTCGGGCTGCTCCTCGCCGTCCTGGCCGTGGCGCCCGTGGCCGCCGTCCTCGTGGGCGACGCGGCCCTGCGCCACTACGAGGACACCGCGCGCCACCAGCGGCTGACCCGGCACGAGACGACCGCGACCCTCACCCGGGACGCCCCGCGCCACCCCGAGCCGGGATCCGACGAGGAGAAGAAGACCCGCTATCCGGTGGAGGTCCGTCTCACCACCCGGGAGGGCCGTACCCGCACGACGCGTGCGGAGGTCCGGCCGGGGCTGCCCGCCGGCAGCGAGATCCGCATCTGGGCCACCGTGGACGGCGACGCGACCGACCCGCCGCTGACGCGTGAGCAGATCCGCAGCCGGGGCATGGGCTGGGGGCTCCTCGCCGCCATCGGCGTGGCGCTCACCGGCGCCGCCGCACACGCCGTGACCGTCCTCGCCCTGCACCGCCGCAACCTCGCCGCGTGGGACGCCGCCTGGGCGGAGACGGCCCCCCGCTGGACGACGCCCACATGAGCCCGCCGGTGCCGGACCGTGCGCACCCCCGGCTCGGCGCGCTGCCGGGGTCGGGCAACCTCCCCGCCCCCACGGCCCGGCTTCGGAACCCCTCCGTCCCGTGTGAAGACGGCATCAAGAAGCCATAAAGATTGCCGGGTTCTGGCAATGTGCCACGACCTGTTCGCATGGGAGCATTCAGGCGTGGGGGGTTGTCGAGGGAGGGGGGCCCTGCAATGGACTGGTTCGTGGGGCTCGGTATCGCGGGGCTCGTTCTGCTGGTGCTCTCGCTGATCTTCGACGGGATCCTGGAAGGCGTGCTCGACGGCGCGCTGGACGGACTGTTCGACGGGCTGCTGTCGCTCCCGGTCGTCGCCGGGTTCGTGTCCATGCTCGGTTTCGGCGGGGCGATCGCGCTCGGCACCACGGGCGTCGGGGTCACCGGCGCCACCGCGATCGGCGTCGTGGCGGGGGTCGGCGCCGGCTGGCTGACCCTCAGGCTCAGCCGCGCCCTGATGCGGGACGACGCGGACGCCGCCCCGCGGGGCGGCGATCTGGTCGGCAGCTCGGGCTCCGTGGTCACCGCCATCCCTGCGGACGGCTACGGCGAAGTGCTGGTGTATCTCGCAGGGCAGCCGCTGAAGCTGGCCGCGAAGTGCTCGGTGCCCGTCGCCCGCGGTGCCGAGATCTGGGTGGAGTCGTCCCTGTCGGCCACCTCCGTGGCGGTCCGCCCGGTCGAACGCTGACCGCCACCGGCGACACCGCTCCCGCCCGCCCTCCCCCCATTCGTTCCTGATCCGTTCCGATCCGCCGTCCCCCGGGGAGGGCTGAGGGGATACACACATATGAGCCCAGTACTGATCGCCGTGATCGGCGTGGTCGTCCTCATCGTTCTGCTGGCCCTCGTGGTGGTCACCCGCTACAAGGTCGCCGGTCCCAGCGAGGCGTTCATCGTCACCGGACGGCGCGGCAAGAAGTCCACCGATCCCGAGACCGGGCGGGTCTTCACCGACAACAGCGGCCAGAAGGTCGTCGTCGGCGGCGGCGTCTTCGTCGTGCCGTTCGTCCAGCAGAAGTTCACCCTCGACCTGTCCAGCCGGCACATCCCGATCGCCGTCCGCGGCGCGGTCACGCTGCGCGGTGTGAAGGCCAACCTGGAGGGCGTCGCGATCGTCAAGGTGGGCGGCACCGAGGACTCGATCCGCGCCGCGGCCCAGCGCTTCCTGCAACAGCAGGACGGCATCGTCGGGTTCACCCAGGAGGTGCTGTCCGGCGCCCTGCGCTCCATCGTCGGGCGCATGTCGGTGGAGGACATCATCCGTGACCGTGCCGCCTTCGCCGGGCAGGTCGCGGAGGAGGCCGAGGCCAGCCTGTCCGGGCAGGGCCTGGTGCTGGACGCCTTCCAGATCCAGGACATCACCACCGAGGGCTCCTACCTCGAGGACCTCGGCCGGCCCGAGGCGGCCCGCGCCAAGCAGGAGGCCGACATCGCCGAGGCCGTGGCCCGGCGCGCCTCCGAGCAGGCCAGGCTCAAGGCGGAGGAGGAGATCGCCATCGCCCAGCGCACGTTCGCGCTGAAGCAGGCCGAGATCAAGGCCGAGACGGACGAGGCGGCCGCCCGCGCCAACGCCGCGGGGCCGCTCGCCGAGGCCGCACGGCGGCAGGAGGTCCTGCAGGAGCAGGAGAAGGTCGCCGCCCGGCAGGCCGCGCTGACGGACCGTGAGCTGGACACCAAGGTCCGCAAGCCCGCGGACGCCGCCCGCTACCAGGCCGAGCAGGAGGCCGAGGCCCGCCGTATCGCCTCGGTCAAGGAGGCCGAGGCCGCGGCCGAGCGGGCGAGGCTCACCGGTGAGGGCGAGAAGGCCCAGCGCGCCGCACTCGCCGACGCCGTACGCATCGAGGGTGACGCGGAGGCCGCCGCGATCGCCGCCAAGGGTGCGGCGGAGGCCGACGCCATGCACAAGAAGGCCGACGCCTTCGAGCGGTACGGCGACGCGGCGGTGCTCCAGATGCTGGTCGAGGTGCTGCCGCAGGTCGTCGGGAAGGCCGCCGAGCCGCTGGCCGCGGTGGACAAGCTGACCGTCATCTCCACCGACGGCGCGGGCCAGCTCCCGCGCACGGTCGCCGACAACGTGGCCCAGGGCATGGAACTGCTCAGCTCCACCACGGGCGTCGACCTCGCCCAGCTCCTCCAGGGTCTCGCCGCGCGCGGCGCACAGCCCAACGGGAAGGTGACCATCACCGAGTGACGTTCCGTCACGCCGGAGCCCGGACGCCAGAGAGGCGTTCGGGCTCCTTTGCTGTGCGCCGGAAGAGGTGACCGAAACTTTCGTTGCCATGTTACGTGCATTCGATCAGTGGCCCATGGGTGACGGTGCCAGACCTGTCGAATGTGCGGGCGAGCTGTACAAATGCCGTTCACGGCCAGGCTGTTGTGCTCCGCATCTTTCGAAACTTCTACCGAAACTGTTGACGGTCGACGTGGGCACGCCAACACTCGGTCATCGCACGCCCCTGTCCACCGTCACAAGGAGGCGCACATGAGGCTCAGAAGCATCTGGGCCATCGCCCTGGCCGCCCTGGCCGCGATGCTCCTGCCCGGCACCGCCACCGCCGCCCCGGTGATCACCACCAACCAGACCGGCACCAACAACGGCTACTACTACTCGTTCTGGACCGACGCCCAGGGAACGGTCTCCATGGACCTCGGTTCCGGCGGCACCTTCGACGCCTGGGCCCGCCACGGCATGAACCTGGGCACGATGAACTACATGATCATGGCCACGGAGGGCTACCAGAGCAGCGGCAGCTCCAACATCACCGTCGGCGGCACGGGCGGCGGTGGCGGCGGTGGCGGCGGCACCGGCTGCACCGCGACCCTGTCGGCCGGTGAGCGGTGGAGCGACCGGTACAACCTCAACGTCTCGGTCAGCGGCGCGAGCAACTGGACCGTGACGATGAACGTGCCCTCGCCGGCCAAGGTCCTGTCGACCTGGAACGTGAGCGCGAGCTACCCCAGCAGTCAGACCCTCGTCGCCACGCCGAACGGCAACGGCAACAACTGGGGCGCCACCATCCAGGCCAACGGCAACTGGACCTGGCCGTCCGTCTCGTGCAGCGCGGGCTGACGCCATGGCGGCCTTACGAGGAGCACCCCGTACGAGGAACAGGACCGTGACCGCTCTGGCCGCCGGGGCCCTGGCCGTGGCGGGCGGTCTCACCGCCGGCTCCGCCCCGGCCCAGGCCGCACCGGCCGCGGCCTGCACCGGCTATGTCGCCCTCACCTTCGACGACGGCCCGTCGAGCAGTACGCCGTCCCTGCTCGACGCGCTCGGGCAGAGCGGCCTGCGGGCCACCATGTTCAACCAGGGCCAGTACGCCGCCGCCCACCCGTCCCTGGTCAGGGCCCAGGTGGTCGCCGGGATGCAGGTCGCCAACCACAGCTACACCCACCCGCATCTCACCCGGCTGAGCCAGGCGCAGATCGACTTGGAGATCGCACGCACCCAGCAGGCGATCGCCGGCGCCGGCGGCGGCACACCCAGGCTGTTCCGGCCGCCGTACGGGGAGACCGACGCGACGGTGAAGGCCGTCGCGGCACGGTACGGGCTGACCGAGGTGCTGTGGGACGTCGACTCGCAGGACTGGAACGGCGCGAGCACCGACGCGATCGTGCAGGCCGCGAGCCGCCTGCCCGACGGTCAGGTCATGCTGATGCACGACTGGTCCGCGAACGCGCGGGCCGCGATCCCGCGGATCGCGCGGACCCTCGCGAGCCGCGGTCTGTGCTCCGGCGTGATCTCCCCGCGGACCGGCCGGGCGGTGGCACCCCTCGCACGCGGTCATACGCGCTGAACACCCCGATGGCGTGGCGCGGCGGCGGTCCATCGCCGCGCCACGCCCCTGCCCTGCGGCGCCTCCTCAGAGGCTCGCCGCGTGGTCCGGGACGTACGTCTGCAGTTCGCGGGGCGAGCGTTCGTAGCCGGTGGACTCCGGCCGCGGCGGCAGTTCCAGCACCGCGGGCGGCACCTCGTGGTACGGCACGGACCCCAGCAGATGGGAGATCATGTTGATCCGCGCCCGCCGCTTGTCGTCGCTCTCCACCACGTACCACGGCGACTCGGCGATGTCGGTGTGCACCATCATCTCGTCCTTGGCCCGGGAGTAGTCCTCCCACCGCGTGATCGACTCCAGGTCCATCGCCGACAGCTTCCAGCGGCGCAACGGATCCTCCAGCCGGCGCCTGAACCGCTCCTGCTGCTCGGTGTCGCTCACCGAGAACCAGTACTTGCGCAGCAGGATCCCGTCCTCCACCAGCATCCGCTCGAAGATCGGGCACTGGCGCAGGAACAGCTGGTACTCCTCCTTGGTGCAGAACCCCATCACATGCTCCACGCCCGCCCGGTTGTACCAGCTGCGGTCGAACAGCACGATCTCCCCGGCGGCCGGCAGATGCTCCACGTACCGCTGGAAGTACCACTGGGAGCGCTGCCGCTCCGTCGGCCGGGGCAGCGCCGCGATCCGCGCCACCCGGGGATTGAGGTGCTCCGAGACCCGCTTGATGGTGCCGCCCTTGCCCGCCGCGTCCCGCCCCTCGAACACCACGACCAGCCGGGCGCCCTCCGCCCGCACCCACTCCTGCAGCTTGACCAACTCTGTCTGCAGCCGCAGCAGTTCCTTCTCGTACGTCTTGCGCGGCAGCTTCGCCGCCTTCTCGCCGCCCATGCCCGCACGGTACTGACCGGCGGGCCCGGGCGCACCCGGACGGCGGCGGCCGAAATCGACGGTCCGGCACCGGCCCAGGAGCTACCGTGCCCGAGTGGATCTCTTCTCGCGCTCCTGGACGGCGCTGCGCTCGGCGGTCGACGACCTCGCGGACGAGGACTGGGAACGGCCGTCCGGCTGCACCGGCTGGCTGGTGCGGGACCTGGTGTGCCACCTGATCATCGACGCCCAGGACGTCCTGATCACCCTGGTCACCCCCGCCGACACCGAACCGACCGTCGACTCGGTCACCTACTGGGACCTCGTCGAGCCCCCGACCGGCGAGGACCCGCTGGACGCGCTGATCCCCCGCCTGGCCGCCGCGTACCAGGACCCGGCGCTGCTCAGGTTCCACTTCGACGACGTCGGCTCCGCCGCCGGACGTGCCGCCGAACTCGCC
The DNA here is from genome assembly GCF_040689265.1 of Streptomyces sp. NPDC052012. Taxonomy (NCBI): domain Bacteria; kingdom Bacillati; phylum Actinomycetota; class Actinomycetes; order Kitasatosporales; family Streptomycetaceae; genus Streptomyces; species Streptomyces sp. NPDC052012. Next base: position 140,778 of record NZ_JBFAXA010000005.1, on the reverse strand, counting down.
GACCCGAGGGCGCGCGTCGGCACCAAGGACGAGGTGCTGACCGCGGGCGACTACCTCCGCGCGTACGTCATGGAATGGACGCTGCACCACCTTGACCTGATCGCCCACCTCCCCTCGGCGGCCGGACCCCCCGCCGAGACCCTCGCCGCCGCCCGCGCCGACCTGGAGCAGATCGCCGGAGCACCCTTCCCCGTGTCGTTCTCCGACCAGGACGCCCTGCTGATCGGCACCGGCCGCCGCGCCGCGACGGACTCCGAGAGGGCCGCGCTGGGTGCCCTGGCCGCGCGGCTCCCGTTCGTCCTCGGCTGAGCACCGGCCGCGGCCGGCGGACAGGCCGATCACCAGGCCGCTGTCGAGTACGAGCTCGGTCGGTGGCCCCGGAGGTCAGTCAGTCGAAGGTCTCGACGTACTCCTCCGTCGGGCCCAGTTCGGGCCGGTCCTCCAGGCGGATGTGGTCGCCGAAGCGTTCGAGCTCCAGCAGGGTGAGGGTGTTCTCACCGGGATGCAGCAGCGGTCCGGGGAGGTAGAGCGTGCGCTGCGGCCCGATCTCCCAGTAGCGGCCCAGCAGCGTGTCGTTGACCCACAGGAATCCCTTGCCGAAACCGGGCAGGGCGACGAAGGTGTCCGCGGGTTCGTCCACGGCCAGCCGGGCGGTGGCGAATCCCGTCCGGCCGTCCGGTCCGCTCGCGGAGGCGGCGCGGGCGAGGTCCGCGGGCGACCACTCGTCCAGCGGCAGCCGGCGCATGGTCCAGTTGTGCACCCGCCGGCGCTCCACGAGCACGCCGCCGAGGATGCCCTTGCCCTGGCCCAGCAGGGGGCCGTAGTTGATCCGGCCCTGGTTCTCCACCAGCAGCTCCAGCCGGACGGGCGCGCCGGTGCCGTGCACGGTGAACGAGGCGGTCTCCCGGTCGAGCACGGTCACGGCCACGCCGTCGACGAACACCTGCGCGCGGTCGTGCAGCCCCAGCACGGTCAGCTCCTGGCGCCCTGCGGGCAGCCGCGGCTCCGCCGCGTACAGCACCAGTCCGGAGGCCTGCCCCAGCTCCTCGAAGCTCAGCGGTACCGGTGAGCGCACCGGCTCGGCCATCACGCGCAGGGAGTCCAGCAGTGCCGCCCGCCGGGTCACCTCCAGCGAGCGGGGCGCGAGCAGCGGCGGGGCCGCGGGCACCGGCCGGTCCGCGACGGCGGGGTCGAGCGCGGCCAGCCGCTCCCGCAGCGCGAAGAACTTGGGGGTGGGCGCCCCGTGTTCGGCGATCGGCGCGTCCGAGTCGTAACTGGTCACGGTCGGCTGGAGCTTGTCCCCGTCGTGGTTGGCGCCCGACCACAGGCCGAAGTTGGTGCCGCCGTGCGCCATGTACAGGCTCACCGAGCCGTCCTCGTCGAGGATCCGGCCCATGGACTCGGCCGCGCTGCCGGGGGAGCGGACGTGGTGCTTCTCGCCCCAGTGGTCGAACCAGCCGTTCCAGAACTCGGCGACGAAGAACGGCTCACCGGGGCGGCGCGCACGCAGCAGCGCCGCGGCCTCGCCGGGCTTCGAACCCAGGGTCGCGGCCGCCGGCACGCCGGGCAGCGCACCCCCGTCCTGCATCAGCGCGGTGGGCCCGTCGGCCGTGAACAGCAGCTCGCTGATGCCCCGCTCGACCAGGGCGTCCCGCACCCAGCGCACGTAGGGGTGGTCGTCGCCGTAACTGCCGTACTCGTTCTCGATCTGCACGGCCACGACGGGCCCGCCCCGGCCGGCCTGGAGGCCGGCGACACGCGGGATCAGCTCGTCGAACCAGCGCCCCACGGCATCCAGGAAGGGGCCGTGGCAGGTGCGCAGCCGCATACCGGGGGTGCCGGTCAGCCAGGCCGGCAGACCGCCGTTGTCCCACTCGGCGCAGATGTACGGACCCGGCCGCACGACGACGTCCAACCCCTCGCGCTGTGCGAGCCGGGCGAACCGGTCCAGGTCACGCCACCCGTCGAAACGGACCTCTCCCGGCCTGCGTTCGTGGAAGTTCCACGGGACATAGGTGTCCACGGTGTTCAGGCCGAGGGCGGCCAGCCTGCCGAGCCGGTCGGCCCACTGTCCCGGGTGGACGCGGAAATAGTGCAGTGAGCCCGCCAGGATCCGGTGCGGGCGCTCGTCGCGCAGGAAGGCGCCGTCGGCGAGGGACAGCGTGGCCGTGGAGCCCTCGGGTGTTATCGATATCGCGCCTGGCTTCACGGGCCCTCCTTGGTGGTGACGGCTGAGACTATGGCAGAGATTGTTATCGATGCCAACAAGGGACGGCGCGGAGGGGCCCGCGCCGGGTGGGACGCTGGTCCGGCGCATTGGTGGCGATATCATCGACCGCGTCACGGCGGCCAGGAAGGAACCCGAAGGAACCCCATGGGACAGCAGAACGCCGCGACGAAGCGGCCGCCCGGCATGACGGACGTGGCCAAGGCGGCGGGCGTCTCGGCGCAGACCGTGTCGCGCGTGCTCTCGGGCCACCCGAACGTGCAGGAGAAGACCCGCGTCAAGGTCCTGGCCGCGGTCGAACAGCTCGGCTACCGGCGCAACAACGCCGCCCGCGCCCTGTCCTCGGGCCGCAGCCGCACCCTCGGCGTGGTGACCCTGCAGGCCCCCTCCTCCTCGCGCGGTCTGGTCACCTCGGGCATCGAGAGCGCGGCGCGCGCCGCCGGGTACGCCGTCAACACGGCCACGACCGCGTCCCTGGACACCTCCGCCATCGAGGCCGCCCTGTCCCAGCTGGCCGACGAGGGAGTCGAGGGCGTCGTCCTGGCCGTGCCGCTGATCCACACCAGCCGCCGCATCGAACAGCTGACCCGCTCGCTGCCCACCGTCACCATCGACGGCTCCCGCACCCCCGCCACCGAGGTCGTGGCCGTCGACCAGGCCCTCGCCGCCCGCCTCGCCACCCGGCACCTGCTCGACCTCGGGCACGACACCGTCTGGCACGTGGCCGGTCCGCGGGAGTGGCTGGAGGCCGCCAACCGCCTTGACGGCTGGCGTGGCACGCTGGAGGCGGCCGGCCGGGCGGTGCCACCGCCCCTGGAGGGCGACTGGTCGCCCGCGTCCGGCTACCGCAACGGCCTGATCCTGGGACGCATCCCGGACGTCACCGCCGTCTTCGTGGCCGGCGACGAGATGGCCTTCGGGGTGATCAAGGCGCTGTACGAACTGGGTCGACGCGTTCCCGAGGACATCTCCGTCGTCGGCGTCGACAACATCGAACTCGCCGAATTCTGCCGGCCGCCGCTCACCACCGTGGCGCAGCCCTTCGCGGAGATGGGCGCCCTGGCGGTCACCCACCTGCTGCGGTCCATCGCCGACCCGGCCGCCGTCCCGGAACCGGAGATCGTGGAACCCCACCTGGTGATCCGCGCGAGCACCGCCGGACCTCCGTCCTGATCGTCTTTCGGGCACGGTGGCGCGGGCGCACGATGGAAGACACGTGCCGTGACGACGGAGGTGCCACCCATGCCCGACGACCTTCCGGCCCCCGAGTCGGGTCTGCTGCTCACCCACTTCCTCACCGTGTCCGACGTCCCGCGCTCCCGCGCGTTCTACAGCGACGTCCTCGGTGGTGAGGTGGTCCTCGAGGAGAACCCGTGCATCGTCAGACTGGCGAACAGCTGGCTCATCATGAACCCGGGCGGAGGCCCGACGCCGGACAAACCCGACGTCACCCTCCAGCCGCCCACCGACCCGACCACGGCGACGAGCTTCCTCAACATCCGCGTCGCCGACATCGACCGCTGCTACCGCGAGTGGAGCGCCAAGGGCGCCGAGTTCCTCACCCCGCCGATCGACCGCAAGGCCGAGATCCGCTGCTACCTGCGTGACCCCGACGGCTATCTCATCGAGGTCGGCCAGGCCACGGGCATGCTCCGGGGCGTCTTCGCCGATCCGCCGGCCGGCTCGCGCTGAGGGTGCTGCCCCCGCTGCCGCTGCCCCTCGAGGTTCAGCGGGCCGGCGACGTCACAGCGGCCAGCCGACCGCCGGTGGTTCCGGTTCGGTCGCGCCCGCGGCCCGGATGTCGCGCTGAGCGATGTCCATGAGCTGCCGGCCGAGGTCCTGCAGGGCCCGGCCGGCCGCCAGTTCGTCGCCGATCCGCGGTACGTCCGTGTCCGACGGATTCCGGTGCGCGACCCCGTGGCCGGTGAGTACCGTGCCTCCGGTGTCGATCTCCGCGCGGGCCTTCGTCGTTCCGTCCTCCTCGACGAGGTGGAGACGAACGCGCCATTCCATGGCCTGAGGCATCGCATTCCTCCTCGGTGCCCTTCCATCATCGAGCATCGGCAGGCCCGTGACGCGCCGAGTGCTGAACGCGCGCACCCGCGACGCATGGCTCTGGCGGACAGTAAAACCATGATCGGCAGGGGAAATAAGTTGAGCGCCTCAGTGTCAACTTTGTCGCGGCGTGGTATATCAGAAGGAGAAGTAAGGGCACGTGAGGACATGAGACGACGTGAAGGAGGGATACAGATGCTGATGCGTACGGATCCCTTCCGCGAGCTCGACCGGCTCGTCGAACGGGTCTGGGGCACGGCCGCTCACCCGGCCGGCATGCCGATGGACGCCTGGCGCGCAGGCGACACGTTCTTCGTGGAGCTGGACCTGCCCGGTGTGAACCCCGAGTCCATCGACCTCGATGTCGAGCGCAACGTCCTGACCGTGAAGGCCGAACGCAAGCCGACGTACGGCGACACCACCGACACGGTGATCACCGAGCGGCCCGCGGGGACGTTCAGCCGGCAGCTGTTCCTCGGTGAGACGCTGGACACCGAACGGATCGACGCCTCCTACGAGGCGGGCGTGCTGAAGCTGCGGATCCCGGTCGCCGAGCAGGCGAAGCCGCGCAAGATCGCCGTCAGCGGCGGCGACACCAAGGCGCTCGACGGCTGACCGTCGGCCACCCCCCTTCGGCAGGCCGGCACAGCGAGGGCCCGGGCAGCAGCTGCCCGGGCCCTCGCGCACGCGCCCGCCGTCGAGGCGCCCCCTCGCAGGCAGTGGCCCGCTCTACGGCACACCCAGCTCGAACAGCGCGTACCCCGCATACGATCCGGACGCCAGCGCCGCCGTGCCGAGGACCGTGGCGAGCGAGGGCCACCGCAGCCGGCGCATGGCCAGGGCGAGCGGGATGAAGAGGGGGAACAGCGGCAGCAGATAGCGCGAGACGTTGCCGAAGTACTGCTGGGTGCCCATCACCATCAGGTACGACAGGACCGTGTAGACGACCAGCACGACCGGTGGCCTCAGCCGCACGAGCAGCACCGTCAGCACGGGGACCAGCAGCACCACCCCGACGCCGATCATGTCCTCGAAGGGCATCGCGAAGTGGTAGTCGGAGCGGCCGACGGCGACCGAGGTGAGCACGTCGAGCGTGTGCCGGCCGTAGTCGAACTTGTGGGCCCACGCCCCGTCCTGCAGCTTGCTGTACCCGTTCCAGTCCCCCATGCGGTAGCCGACCCACCCGAGGTAGCCGAGCACACCCAGCGGCGCGATCGCCACCGCGAGCAGCGGCCGGCGCCAGCCCTCCCGACGGCGCCACACCGCCAGCAGCCCGGCGACGGCGAGCGCGGCGACCAGGGTCACCGCGGTGGGCCGGGCGAGTCCCGCGGTGAAGGTCAGCAGCCCGGCGGTGAGCCAGCGGCGGGTCATCACGGCGTAGCAGGCCCATGCGGCGAGCGCCGTGTACACCGACTCCGAGTACACCGCCCACTCCGCGCCGGACCCGGGCCACACCGCCCACAGGCCGACCGCGGCCAGACCGGCGCGCCGGCCGCCCAGCCGTGCCGTGACCGCGTGGATACCGAGCGCCGCGACGAAGGAGAAGACGATCGAGACGGCCATGCCCGCGCCGTACGGACCGAGCCCGGTGACCGCCGAGACCAGCTTCATCAGCGCCGGATAGAGCGGGAAGAACGCGGCTGAATTGCCCTTCAGGGTGATCATGCCGGTGGCGCCGGGGACCGGCTCCAGGGCCGGGTCGTAGCCGTGCAGGACGATCTGCTGGTACCACCAGCCGTCCCAGCTGCCCAGCACGTCCCAGGTGTGCTCGCCCCCGCCGAAGCGCGGATGCTTCTCGCGGAAGTCCCCGGCCGCGTCCAGCAGATACATGAACACGGCGAAGCCCGCGAGCTTCAGCACACCGTAGGTCGCGAGGACCGGGCCGTAGTGCGCGGCGGCCCGGCGCCACCGCTCGCGCGGACCGGGCGGCGCGGGACGCGGGAGGACGGGCCAGGCCGTCGTGGCCGGCGGCTGGGACGGGGACGGGGACGAGGGCGACGGGTCGGCCTGACTGGTCCCGACGGTGGTCATGAGGCGGAGGATCCTGTCGTACGGCGGGGGCGGTGGCCGGGGAACACCCAGGCCCGCAGGAGGAGGAAACGCAGCAGGGTGGCGGCGAGGTTGGCGGTGATCAGCGTCACCAGCTCCACCCGCGGGCCGGCGTCCGGCGCGGTGTGGTGGAGAGCGGCAAGGGAACCGCTGGTGAGGGCGAGGCCCACCAGGAACGCGGCCAGGCCCTTGAGTTGGTGCCGCAGCACCCCGCCGCGCCCCCGGACCCCGAAGGTGAGCCGCCGGTTCGCGGCGGTGTTGGCGACGGCGCTGGCCAGCAGGGCGAGCGCGTTGGCCGCCTGGGCGTCGGCCACGGGCCGCAGGGACGTGAAGAGCAGCAGGTAGAACAGCGTGCTGGCCACCCCGACGGCGGCGAAGCGAAGCAGCTGCGGGACCAGCGCGGGCGGCAGCTCGGGGCCGTCCTCGCCGAGTCCGCCGGTGCGGCGCAGCGCGCTCAGGGGCAGCCGGCCGCCGGCCAGTGCGCGCCCCAGCCGGGCCATGCCGCGCAGGTCGGCCAGGGCGGTGGCCAGGATGTCGACCCTGCTGTCCGGGTCGTCCACCCAGTCCACCGGCACCTCGTGGATCCGCAGCCCGGCGCGCTCGGCTATCACCAGCAACTCGGTGTCGAAGAACCACTCCCGGTCCTCCACCAGCGGCAGCAGCCGCTCGGCGACGTCCCGCCGCACCGCCTTGAAGCCGCACTGCGCGTCGGAGAAGCCCACCGCGAGCGTGCCGCGCAGCAGCCCGTTGTAGCAGCGGGAGATGATCTCCCGCTTCGGTCCGCGCACCACCCGGGAGCCGCGCGCCAGCCGGGTGCCGATCGCGATGTCCGAGTGCCCGGAGATCAGCGGGGCGACCAGCGGCAGCAGCGCCGCGAGATCGGTGGACAGGTCCACGTCCAGATAGGCGAGCACCGGGGCGCACGAGCGGGACCAGGCGGTGTGCAGGGCCCGGCCGCGCCCCTTCTCGGCCAGCCGGATCCACTCCGTGCCGGGCAGCTCCTCGGCCAGCCGGGCGGCGATCAGCGGGGTGCGGTCCGTGCTGGCGTTGTCGGCGATCGTGATGCGGAACGGGTAAGGGAACGTTTCGCCGAGGTGTGCGTGGAGCCTCCGCACGCACGGCTCCAGATCGTTCTCCTCGTTGTGCACGGGCACGACCACGTCCAGGACGGGCTCGGCGTGGTGCGCGGGCAGCGGCGCACGGCGCGGCAGGGCCACCGGGGCGGCGGCGGTCGCGGCGGGAGTGCGGCGGTCGGTCGGCGCCGACCGCCTCGCGGTTCTCATGAGTGGTTACGGTCTCTTTCCGGCGGTCGGCAGGGCGCGGCCCGGTGGGGCATGCCGAGGGACGCCAAGTGCGGTCATCGGGGAACGGTCCGGTGCCGAAGAACAGGTGCGGCCCGGGAGGGAACGCGGTGTCCGCGGTCGCTATCCGCTGTCGGCCGACTCCTGGCCGGCCGGGAGGGTGGACTCCCGCGCGGGCTCGGTGGCCGGCGGCGACGAACCGGGCGGGGACGGGGGCGACGTCTCCGTCCGGCTCGTGGTGACGGACGGTGAGGTGAAGGGCGGTGTCCCGTCGCTGCCGGGGAAGGTCGTGCCGGCGTCCGGCGTCCCGGCGTCCGGCGTCCCGCTCGGTGCGGTCGTGGGCGGGAGGGACGTGCTGGGGTCGGCGGCCGGCGCCGATGTCGTCGGCCCCGGGACGGCCGAGGGCGCCGAGGGCGTGGTCGCGGGCAGGGGAGGCGGATCGGCGGGCCGGGACCCGGAGTTCAGCGTGGGCAGCAGGGCGAGCCCGATGCCGAGGCCGGTCACCGCGAGGGCGGACCCGCCGGCCCGCCACAGCAGCCGGGAGCGGCGGCGGGCCCGGATACGCGCGTACAGGCGTTGCCGGTGGGCGGGGTCGTAGGGGCTCGGCCGGCGGGTGTCGCGCATCATGCGGGTCAGCTCCCGCTCGAAGTCGTCCATCGCTTCTCCCCTCACCCCACGTGCCTGACGGTGTCGGACAGGATCTGCCGCAGCCGCGCCACCCCGCGCGACGCATGGGAGCGGGCGGTGCCCACCGGGCACCCGAGGGTCTCGGCCACCTGGACCTCGGACAGGTCCTCGCAGTACCGCAGCACCACCGCGGCCCGTTGCCGGGGCGGCAGCAGCGCCAGCGCGGCCTCCAGCCGTGAGCGTTCCGCCACGGCCGCGGACACGTCACCCGGACCGGGCAGGTCGGGAAGCTGCTCCACCGGACGCTCGCCCCACCAGCGCCGGCGGGCCGAACGCGCGGCCATCCGCACCAGCACCTGGCGGACGTACGCCTCCGGGGCCTGCTCGGCGATCCGCGGCCAGGCGAACCACAGCTTCACCAGGGCCTCCTGGACGAGGTCCTCGGCCCGCTGCCGGTCGCCGCCGGTGAGCAGCCGCGCGACATGGAGCAGCGCCGGCCAGCGGGCGGCCACGAACGCGTCGAAGCCGTCGGCCCCCCACCGCTCCATCCCCACCGCCCCCGCGTCCGGACAACCCCTTACACCTCAGACAAAGACTCTTGGCCCCACGAAACGATGCACTGAAATGCTGTGATCCACCTCACTCCAGGTGCGCGAAAGGGCGGGTCGGGCGGCTCCCACCACCGCTGGTCGCGGTGAGGGGAGCCGCCCGACCCGCCCGGACGACGGTGCGGTGCTCTGAGCGGCGCGGGCTCCGAGCGGCGCGGCGTTCCTTAAGTACGGTCGCCCTTCGGCTTGCCCCGCTGGTCGGGGGTGCCGTGCGGCGGCGGGCTGAAGGGCTGCGGCGAGGTCGCGGGCGACACCGGGGACCCCGCCCGGCCCGCGACCTGCTCGGGGCGCAGCGCGCCCGGATCGCCGGACGTCGGCTCGGCGCCCGCCTGCAACTGCTCCAGCCGGGCCGTCAGCAGCTCGGTCACCGGGACCCGGTCGGCGTGCGACCGTTCGTAGGCCAGCAGCTCCTCGACCTCGTCCGCGGACAGCGCGCGCACGCGGCTCTCCAGTCCGCCGATGGGCAGATGGTCGTAGTCGGGCAACGGCAGGGCGTCGCGTGCGGGATCTGCCATGGTTCTCACTTCCCTGTGTCCGTACGGCTGTGCGGCGTGCGTGCGGTACGGCGTCCCGGGGGCCGGCTCAGCGGGCGCCCGGACCGCCGCTGCCGAAGCCGCCGCTGCTGCCCTCGTTCCACCGGGGGCGCTCCTGCGAGGCGCCGGTGCGGGTACCGGAGTTGCCCTGGCCGTTCAGCTCGTGCGGCGTCAGGCGGGTGTCACCCCTGGGCATCTCGTCGGGCTCCCGGCGCTCCCGTACCTCGCGGACCGGACCCCCCTCCGGCATCCGTGGCTGCTCCTCGGGGCGCGGCCTGGTGCGCCCGGCCCGCCGCACCCTCCGGCTGCCGAAGGCGAACGCGCCGATCAGCAGGGCCACGACCACCGCACCCGCGACCACGAGCCCGACCCCGAGGGCTCCGCGGCCCGCGGCGAGGTCGGCCGTCTCCATCCATGAGGTGTTCATCATGGAGCGCGGGTACCCCTGGCCGCCGCCATGAACCGACCCACCTGGGCGAAGGCGTGGCCGCCGGCGGGGGAGCGAAGGCATGGATGCCGGCCGGGGGAGCGGAGGCTCTGGACGGCCGGACGGTGATGCCGACCGGGGTGGAAGCTCGGGCGTGGGCGGGGGCTGAGGCGTGGATGCCGGCGGGGGAGTGGAGGCGTGGACGTCGGCGGGGGAGCGGAGGCTCTGGACGGCCGGACGGTGGCGCCGACCGGGGTGGAAGCTCGGGCGTGGGCCGGGGGCGGAGGCGTGGATGTCGGCGGGGGAGTGGAGGCGTGGATGCCGGCGGGGGAGTGGAGGCGTGGACGTCGGCAGGGGAGCGGAGGCTCTGGACGGCCGGACGGTGATGCCGACCGGGGCGGAAGCTCGGACGTGGGCCGGGGAGCGCGTGGACGTCGGCCGGGGGCGGAGGCGTGGACGCCGGTCGCGCGAGCGAGGGCGCGACGGGCGCCGGTAGCGCAAACGGAGGCACGGACCCCGACCGGAGGAGCGGAGGCGGGCGCCGGCGACCAGCCGCGGGAGCGAAGGCACGGAACCCTGCCTGCGGCACTCAGCCGACCTGGCCTGCGGCACTCAGCCGACCTGGCCTGCGGGCCTCAGCCGATCTGGCCTGCGGGCCTCAGCCGACCTGGCCTGCGGGCCTCAGCCGATCTGGCCTGCGGGCCTCAGCCGACCCGGCCTGCGGGACCCAGCCGACCGGCCCCGCGGGTCCAGCCGACCGGCCTGCGGGACCCAGTCGACCCGGCCTGCGGAGGGCGGTCGTCCGTGCCGGGGCTGCCGTGCCGGGGCTGCCTGCCCGGTGTGCCTGTGCCTCGGAGGCGGGCCGGCCCGCTCAGCCTTCTCGCGACGCGCGGGTGTGGCTGCGGTTGGCCTTGCGGATCGCGTCGAGCAGGTCCGCCTTGGACATGCGGGAGCGCCCCTCGACGCCGAGGCGCCGGGCGACGTCGTACAGGTGCTCCTTGGAGGCCCGCTCGTCCACGCCCTCGCCGCTGCGGCCGCCCTGCTGCCGTGGACGGGCCGAACGCGGATCCGAGGGCCCCTTGCGGCCGCCCTCCTTGCGCTCCCAGTGGTCGCCGACCTTCTCGTACATGTGCTTCAGGGCCCCGTAGGCGACCCGGTGTGCCCGTTCGCCCTCGCCGTACTGCTCCACGGCCGAGTCGTGGGCCTTGATCCAGGTCCGCTGGGCGTCCTCGGAGGAGCGCTCCAGGGTCGAGGGAAGCTCCTGTCGTCCGGGCATCTGCCCCACCTCCGTCCCTCCTCGGTCCCGGGCCGCCCGGGTGCCCGGCCCGGGCCCCGGAAAACGGTGCGGAACCCGGGCGGGAGGCGGGTTTGACCGCAGGCGGCCACGGCTACTCGCGCGGTGTGACGACCACATCGCAGGAGGAGCTGTTCCGGTTCCTCGAGGACCGTTTCGCCTGCGCCCAGGCGTGCACCGAGTGCGCCAGGGCCTGCGCGCTGCGGGCGAGCCTCGTGGACCCGGACGGAACCGAGAACCAGGAACTCGTACGACGCAAGGGCATCATGTGCGCGGAGGTGTGCGATGCGACCTGCCGCGTGCTCTCCGAGCAGAACCAGGTGGACGAGGCGACCATCCGGGTGCAGGTCGAATGGTGCCGGCAGGTGGCCCTGGAGAGCGCGCACGTCTTCGACGGGCAACCGGGCGCGGAGCAGACCGCCGAGGCCTGCCGCGCCTGCGCGCGGGCCTGCACGGAATTCCTGACCACCCTCGAATGACCACTCGAATGACCACTCTCCGATGACCACCCCCGACTGACGCCCCTCGGCAGCCCGGCCGAAGCCCCTCGACCGGCCACCGTCCATTCCCCATTACTGCAACGTGTTCTACCGTGTGCGCCGACCGGACCCGCCCTCGGGAGCCTGGAGGCGCCGTGCACCTGGACCACACGCCCGAACAGCAGCGGCTGCGCACCGAACTGCGCGCGTACTTCGCCGCACTGGTGCCCGATCACGCGTACGCCCGGCACGCCGACCCGGCCGCGCAGAAGCGGTTCTACCGCGAGACCGTCCGCCGGCTCGGTGCCGATGGCTGGCTCGGCGTGGGCTGGCCGAAGGAGTACGGCGGACGCGGACTGAGCGCGATGGAGCAGTTCGTCTTCTTCGACGAGGCCGCCCAGGCCGGTGTGCCGCTGCCGCTGATGGCGCTGAACACCGTCGGCCCCACGATCATGCGGTACGGCACCGACGAGCAGAAGCGGTACTTCCTGCCCCGGATCCTCTCCGGTGAGATCGACTTCGCCATCGGCTACAGCGAACCCGACGCCGGCACCGACCTCGCCGCGCTGCGCACCCGCGCGGTGCGCGACGGCGACACGTACGTCGTCGACGGGCAGAAGATCTGGACCACCAACGGCGACACCGCGGACTGGGTGTGGCTGGCCGTGCGCACCGACCCGGACGCGCCGCCGCACAAGGGCATCACCATGCTGCTCGTGCCGACCACCGACCCCGGCTACTCCTGCACCCTCATCAACACCCTCGCCTCGCACGACACCACGGCGAGCTACTACGAGAACGTGCGCGTGCCCGTGTCGCACCGGGTCGGCGAGGAGAACGAGGGCTGGCGGCTGATCACCAATCAGCTCAACCACGAGCGCGTGACCCTCGCCGCCCACGGCACCATGGCCGTCCGTGCCCTGCACGACGTCCGGCGCTGGGCGGCCGGGACCAAGCTCGCCGACGGCCGCCGGGTGGTCGACCTGCCGTGGGTGCGCCGTCTGCTGGCCCGCACCCACACCCGCCTGGAGGCGCTCAAGCTGCTCAACTGGCGGATGGTCGCCGCCGTCGAGGACGGCACGCTCACCCCGCAGGACGCCTCCGCCGTCAAGGTGTACGGCTCCGAGGCCCGGCGGGACGCCTACGCCTGGCTCATGGAGGTCGTCGCCGCACCGGGCACGCTGAAGGAGGGTTCGGCGGGGGCCGTGCTGCACGGTGAGCTGGAGCGCGGCTACCGCTCGGCGGTCATCTTCACCTTCGGCGGCGGCAACAACGAGATCCAGCGGGAGATCATCTCGTGGATCGGGCTGGGGATGCCGCGCGTGCGGAGGTAGTGCGCAGGAGGGTGCGGCACCGTACAAACTCGGGCGAGATGTCGCCATACTGGACGAGCCAGGGGAGGGCGCGGCGGACAGCGACGGGGGCGTGCGCACGAGATGGGGGACAGCAGGCTCATCCACGGCCGGTACCGGCTGCTGGACGTGATCGGGCGCGGCGGCATGGGCGAGGTGTGGCGGGCGCGGGACGAGTCGCTGGGGCGGCAGGTCGCGGTGAAGTGCCTCAAGCCGCACGGCTCGGACCACGACCAGTCGTTCGGCCGGGTGCTCAGGGAACGGTTCCGCCGCGAGGCCCGGGTGGCGGCGGCGCTGCAGCATCGCGGCATCACCGTGGTGCACGACTTCGGGGAGTCCGCCGGTGTGCTCTATCTGGTGATGGAGCTGCTGCAGGGCCGCAATCTCAGTCAGCTGCTGGAGGACAACAAGCAGCATCCGCTGCCGGTCGACGAGGTCGTGGACATCGCCGAACAGGTCGCGGCCGCGCTCGCCTACACGCACGACCAGGGCGTCGTCCACCGGGATCTGAAACCCGCCAACATCGTGCGGACCGGCGACGGCACGGTGAAGATCTGCGACTTCGGCATCGCCCGGCTCGGCCACGACATCGGCTTCACCTCCCGGCTGACCGGCACGGGCGTCGCGATGGGCACGCCGCACTACATGTCGCCGGAGCAGATCAGCGGCTCGGGGGTCGACCAGCGCAGCGACCTGTACTCCTTCGGCTGCGTGCTGTACGAGATCGCCACGGGCGTACCGCCGTTCGACCTCGACGACGCCTGGGCGGTTCTCGTCGGCCACCGCGACACCCCGCCCCGGCCGCCGCGCGCCCACCGCGCCGAACTGCCCGAACAACTGGACCGGATCATCCTGGACCTCCTCGCCAAGGACCCCGCGGCCCGCCCGGACAGCGCCCGCGACCTGGCCCGCCGCCTGCTCGCCCTCAGAGCGACGCCTGCGCCCGCGACGGCTCGCCGCGACCTGGCAGGGGCGGGGCATGGGGCGATGCCTGCGGGGGAGGACCGGGCAGGGCAGGGCAGGGTGAGTCCCGGCGGTGCGGACCGCGCGGGTGCGCAGGGCAAGGCGAGGCCCGCCTGGGTGGACCACCCCGAGGAGGACGCCGCGGTGATGCCCGCCGGGGCGGAGCCGCACGCGGCGCAGCGCACGGCGAGTGCCCCGAGCGCCGGCGCCGGCCGGTCCGTCGCCCCGGGCGCGACGCCGGCCGGGGCGGGCGCCTCCCGGGCGGATGGCGCTGCGTCCGTCGGGGTGGACGAGGCCGGGGCGCAGGGCGCGGTGCCCGTCGGGGTGGAGGCCGGGGCGGAGGGCAGGGCGTCCGTCGGGGTGGACGAGGCCGGGGCGCAGGGAGCGGTGCCCGTCGGGGCGGAGGGCAGGGCGTCCGTCGGGGTGGAGGCCGGGGCACAGGACGCTGTGCCCGCCGGGGCCGAGCCGTTCACGGCCGGGCGGTCGGTGGGTCCCGCGCGTGCCGAGCGGGGTGGGATCGAGCGGCGGCCCGCGCGGCTGCCGTCGTGGACCCGCGGCATGACCACCGGCCACAAGGCCGCCGGACCGGCGCTGCGCAGCACGCCCCCGGACCCCGCGGCCGGGCTGTCCGGCGAGTGGATCGCCCGCCCCGCGACCGTCCGGGCCGGCGAACCCTTACCCGACGAGCGGCCCACCCCGCCCCCGGAGACGCTGACCGCGCTGGCCGCCCGGCACAACGCCGGCCTGAGCCTGGGCCGCCTCGGCCGCTGGACGGAGGCGGGGGAGGTGCACCGCGCGGTCGCCGCAGAACGCCGGGACCTCCTCGGCCCCGAGCACCCCGACACCCTCGCCAGCCGCTACGAGGTAGCCTTCGCCCTCAGCCGCACCGGCCGTGCCGCCGACGCGCTGCGCGAGTACAAGCAGGTGGCCGAGGCCCGTATCCGCGCCCTCGGCGCCGAGCACCCCGACACCCTCGCCACCCGGCAGGAGATGGCCTACGTCCTGGCTCAGCTGGGCCGTGCCTTCGACGCCCACCAGGTCTACCTGTCGGTGCTCTCCGCCCGCGAGCGCACCATGGGCGCCGACCACCCCGACACCCTGCGCTGCCGGCACAACCTCGCCTTCAACCTCGGCCGCCTGGGCCGCCTGGAGGACTCGTGCAGCATGGCCCGCGAGGTGGCGGCGGCCCGCGCGAGGGTGCTCGGCCCCGACCATCCGGACACCCTGGTCAGCCGGTACGAGGTCGCCTACACCCTGGGCCAGTTGGGCCGGTGGTCGCAGGCCCTCGACCTCTACCGGGAGGTCGCCGAGGCGCGTGCCAGGGTCCTCGGCCCGGACCATGCCGACACCCTCGCCGCGCGCTACGAGATCGGCATCAGCCTGGGCCGGCTGGGCCACACGACCCAGGCCCTGGAGCACTACCGCGACCTGGTCCGGGACCGCACCCGTGTCCAGGGACCGGCCCACCCAGAGACGCTGCGCGCCCGGCACGGCGTCGGCGTCAATCTCGGCCGGCTCGGCCGGTGGGCGCAGGCCCTCGCCGAGTCCCGTGAGGTGTGCGCCCTGCGGGAGCGCACCCTCGGCCCGGACCACCCGGACACGCTGGTCAGCCGCCGGGAGGTGGCCGTCGGCCTGGGCTGGCTCGGCCGCTGGGCGGACGCCCTGACCGAGTACCGGCGCGTGGCCGACGCCCGCGAGCGCGTTCTGGGCGCCGACCACCCCGACACCCTGGTCAGCCGCGACGACGAGGCACAGTGCCTCCAGCAACTGGGTCGCGAGAGCGAGGCCGTGGACCTCTACCGCCACGTCGCCGCACTCCGCCGGCAGCGACCGGCCGCGGGGTCATGACCACGCGGCCTCCACGCGGGCATCGGCCCGGACGGTAGGCCGGCCGCCCGGTCCCGCGCCCCGGCGACGGTCCGCTACGTCCCCTGGTCGTTCCCGATCAACGCGTGTTACGAAGAGGCATGACCGCACTTCACGGATCCGGGACCTACGACGCCGTCATCGTCGGCGGTGGCCACAACGGCCTGGTCGCCGCCGCCTACCTCGCCCGGGCGGGGCGCTCGGTGCTGGTGCTGGAGCGGCTGGACCACACCGGGGGAGCGGCCGTGTCCACGCGGCCGTTCAGCGGCGTCGACGCCCGGCTGTCCCGCTACTCGTACCTGGTCAGCCTGCTGCCCCGGAAGATCGTCACGGACCTCGGTCTGGACTTCCGGCTGCGCACCCGCACCGTCTCCTCCTACACGCCCACCGAACGCGACGGACGGCCGACCGGCCTCCTCGTCGGCGGGGACGAGCAGCGCACGCGGGACGCGTTCGTCCGGCTCACCGGATCCGACCGCGAGTACCGGTCCTGGCGGCGGTTCTACGACATGACCGGCCGCGTCGCCCGGCGCGTCTTCCCCACGCTCACCGAGCCGCTGTCCACCCGCGAGGAGCTGCGCCGCACCGTCGACGACGAGGAGGCCTGGCGGGCGCTGTTCGAGGAGCCGATCGGCGTCGCCGTCGAGGCGTGCTTCGCGGACGACCTGGTGCGCGGCATCGTCCTCACCGACGCCCTCATCGGCACCTTCGCCGACGCCCACGACCCCTCGCTCAAGCAGAACCGCTGCTTCCTCTACCACGTCATCGGCGGCGGCACGGGCGCCTGGGACGTCCCGGTCGGTGGCATGGGCGCCCTCACCGACGCGCTGGCCGCCGCCGCGCGCCGCGCCGGAGCCGTCATCGCCACCGGTCACGAGGCCGTGCGCATCGACACCGACGGACGCACGGCCGAGGTCGTCCACCGCACCGCCGACGGCGAGGGGGTCGTCGCGGCCCGGCACGTCCTGGTGAACGCCTCCCCGCAGGAACTGGCCGCGCTGACCGGCGACACGCCCCCGGAGCCGGCCGAGGGCGCCCAGCTCAAGGTGAACATGCTGCTCGAGCGGTTGCCCGCGCTGCGCGACACCTCCGTCGACCCCCGTGAGGCCTTCGCCGGGACCTTCCACATCGCGGAAGGGTACGAGCAGCTGGCCGCCGCGCATGCCCAGGCCGCCGCCGGTGAGCCGCCCGCCGTACCGCCCAGCGAGATCTACTGCCACTCGCTCACCGACCCCACCATCCTCGGCCCGGACCTGGCCGCTCAGGGCTACCAGACGCTCACCCTGTTCGGCCTGCACACCCCGGCGCGGCTGTTCGAGCGCGACAACGACGCCGTACGCGAGGACCTGCTGAAGTCGACCCTCGCCCAGCTCGACGCCCACCTGGCGGAGCCGCTCGCCGACTGTCTGGCGACGGACGCGGACGGGCGCCCGTGCCTGGAGGCCAGGACCCCGCTGGACCTGGAGCGCGACCTGAGGCTGCCCGGCGGCAACATCTTCCACCGCGACCTGTCCTGGCCCCACGCCCAGGACGGCACCGGCCGCTGGGGCGTGGAGACCCGGCACGCGAACGTCCTGCTCTGCGGCGCGGGCGCGGTGCGCGGCGGCGGGGTGAGCGGCGTGCCGGGACACAACGCGGCGATGGCGGTGCTGGAGAGCCCGGGCGACTGACGGGACGAGCGGAGCCCCGGGTGCATGCACCCGGGGCTCAGGGGTACCGCGACAGGGCAGGGTGAAATGTCCGATTCAGTGCATTCCTCAGGGAGGTTCCCATGGCGGACCCCAACCCGATCGACCTGCAGAAGGCCCTCAGCGGCGCGGACTACCCGGCCGACAAGAAGTCCCTCGTCGAACGCGCCCGCAAGAACAAGGCGGACGACGCGATCGTGAGCCGCCTCGACAGCATGAAGGAAGGCACCTACGACGGTCCGAACGAGGTCCAGAAGGCCGTCTTCAACCGCTAGCGCCCTTGTCAGGAGCGTCCCTCAGTCGGCCGACGGCACCCATCCCCGTGCCTCGACGCGCGCCCGGTCGGCGGGCCGCGCCTCGTCGAAGAGAACACCGTCGGCCGACTCGACCCGCACCCCGTCGACGTAGGCACCGCGCCCCACGTACAGCCGGTCCGTCGCGTACCGCCAGCGCACCACGAGGCCGCGTGCGGCCGGCAGGTCCGCGGTCAGCGCGTGCCAGACCCGGCCCGACCAGCCGGTGACCGTGCCCGACGGGTGCGGCTCGGCTTCCCCGCGCCGGGGCTCGGTGGTGAAGGGCACCGGCTGCCAGGTGGCACCGCCGTCCGCCGTCGCCTCCAGGGCGAGGACGTCGGACCGTGGCTCGGTGTCCCACCACAGCGCACAGCTCAGCCGCGCACCGCCCGGCGACGTGTCCAGCGCGGGCAGGGCGAGCGTCGCCGTGGCGGAGCTCGCCATCTGGGAGAACCAGGCGGTACGTCCCCGGGCCGGCCGCACCGGCACCGCACGCGCCAGATGGTTGGCGGCCGCCACGCGGGGCGCGGAACCGGAACGCCAACTGCGCACCGGGTGGACCGAGTTGCCCAGCACCACGAGGAACGAGTCGGTCGTCGGGTCGAGCACCAGGGCCGTCCCCGTGAAACCGGTGTGGCCCGCCGTGCGCGGAGTGGCCATCGCCCCCATGTACCAGTGCTGGTAGAGCTCGAAGCCGAGCCCGTGCTCGTCCCCGGGGAAGGCCGTGTTGAAGTCGGTGAACATCAGCTCCACCGACTCGGGCCGCAGGATGCGCGCCCTGCCGTAGCCGCCGCCGTTGAGCAGGGTCCGGCCGAGCACCGCGAGGTCCCAGGCGGTGGAGAACACGCCCGCGTGTCCGGCGACCCCGCCGAGGCTGAAGGCGTTCTCGTCGTGCACCTCGCCCCACACCAGCCCCCGGTCGAGACCCGACCAGGGAAGGCGGGCGTCCTCGGTGGCCGCGATCCGCGGCTTCCAGGAGGCGGGCGGGTTGTAACGGGTGTGGCGCATGCCGAGCGGGCCGGTGATCTCGTCGCGCAGCAGGGTGTCGAGGGTCCGGCCGGTGACCTTCTCCAGGACCAGCTGGAGCGAGATCAGGTTCAGGTCCGAGTACAGATACGCCGTGCCGGGCGGGCTCACCGGCGCCTCGTCGAAGATCAGCCGCAGCTTCTCCTCGTACGCGGGTGCCTTGTACAGCGGGATCCAGGCGCGGAAACCCGAGGTGTGCGTGAGCAGTTGACGGATCGTCACGGCCTGCTTGCCGGCCCGGCCGAAGTCCGGCAGGTACGAGGCGACGGGCGCCTCCAGCTCCAGCCGGCCGCGCTCGATCTGCTGCACGGCGAGGATCGAGGTGAACAGCTTCGACACCGAGGCCAGGTCGAAGACGGTGTCCTCGGCCATGGGGATCTGCTGGTCGGCGGGGAACTCGACGCCGGTGTCGGTCTCCTCGTCGTAGGCCCGGTAGCGCACCGCCATGCCGATGGGCCGGTGCAGCGCGACCGTGCCGCCGCGCCCGGCGAGCAGCACGGCGCCCGCGTACCAGGGGTGCTTGGGTGACGGGCCGAGAAAGGTCTCGGCGTCGGTGACGAGCCGGTCCAGATGCTCGCCGAGGAGACCTGCCCGACGGGGCGAGCCGCGGCGCAGGGTGGTGCGCCCGCCGTCCGGCGGGGCCGCCGCGGCGGGGTCGACGGGAAGCGCGGCGAGGGTCACGGCACCTCCCAGGGCCAGTGTTCCGCGGCCGAGTTGACGTCGGGTGATGCCTCTCGCTCCGTCGCCCGCCATGACGGTCCCTCCCGGCTCGTGGGCCTGCGTGGACTGAAAGTATCTTTCGCGATCTCGGTGCGGAGTGAAACTTTCCTGTCAGCGGGCAGGTGTGTCAATGGGGCGTGCGCAGACAGACATTGAGATGCCAGAACCTGACGAAGCGTCAGAGAAGGTCTTCCGTCGTCCGGACGACTGCGGCATCCTGCGCGCATGCAGACGGAGCTGAGCCAGACCCTCGGAGTCGAGCACGCCGTCTTCGGATTCACGCCGTTCCCGGCCGTCGCCGCCGCCATCAGCCGGGCCGGCGGCCTCGGGGTGCTCGGCGCGGTCCGCTACACCGCCCCCGACGAGCTCGAACGCGACCTCGACTGGATCGAGGCGCACGTCGGCGGACGCCCCTACGGCCTGGACGTCGTGATGCCCGCGAAGAAGGTGGAGGGCGTCACCGAGGCCGACGTGGAGGCCCTGATCCCCGAGGCGCACCGCGCCTATGTGAAGGACCTCCTGGCCCGCTTCGGAGTGCCCGAACTCGCCGAGGGCGAGGCGGCCGGGTGGCGCATCACCGGGTGGATGGAACAGGTCGCCCGCCGCCAGCTCGACGTCGCCTTCGACTACCCGGTCAAGCTGCTCGCGAACGCCCTGGGCTCCCCGCCCGCCGACGTCGTCGCCCGCGCGCACGACCGGGGCGTGCTCGTCGCCGCGCTCGCGGGCAGCGCACGGCACGCGCTCAAGCACAGGGACGCCGGGATCGACATCGTGGTGGCGCAAGGGTACGAAGCCGGCGGCCACACCGGCGAGATCGCGTCCATGGTGCTCACCCCCGAGGTCGTCGACGCGGTGGCCCCGCTGCCGGTGCTGTGCGCCGGAGGTATCGGCAGTGGGCGACAGGTGGCCGCCGCGCTCAGTCTCGGCGCCCAGGGTGTGTGGCTGGGCTCCATATGGCTCACCACCACAGAAGCCGACCTGCACTCGCCCGCGCTGACCCGCAAACTCCTCGCCGCCGGTTCCGGCGACACCGTCCGCTCCCGCGCCCTGACCGGGAAACCCGCACGCCAGCTGCGCACCGAGTGGACCGACGCCTGGGACGACCCGGCAGGCCCCGGCCCCCTGCCTATGCCCCTGCAGGGACTGCTGGTCGCCGAGGCCGTCTCCCGCATCCAGAAGTACGAGGTCGAACCGCTGCTCGGCACACCCGTCGGGCAGATCGTCGGCCGGATGACCGGGGAACGCAGCGTCCAGGCCGTCTTCGACGACCTCACCCGCGGCTTCGAGGAGGCCGTCGCACGGATGAACCGCATCGCCGGAAGGAGCGGGCCGACATGAGCACAGCGAGCACACCCCCCACCGGTTTCTGGGCCCAGGCCGCCGAGGACCCCGCCCGCACGGTGCTCATCGCCCCCGACGGCACGGAATGGACCGCCGGACGGCTGCACGCCGAGGCCAACCGGCTCGTCCACGGCCTGCGCGCCGCCGGACTCGGACGCGGCGACGCCTTCGCGGCCGTCCTGCCCAACGGCGCCGAGTTCCTCACCGCCTATCTGGCCGCCACCCAGGCCGGCCTCTACCTCGTGCCCGTCAACCACCATCTCACCGGCCCGGAGATCGCCTGGATCGTCGCCGACTCGGGCGCCAAGGTGCTCCTCGCCCACGCACGGTTCGCCGACCCCGCCCGCGCCGCCGCCGACGAGGCCGGACTCCCGGCCGCGCACCGGTACGCGGTGGGGGAGGCCGACGGCTTCCGGCCGTACGCCGAACTCCTCGCCGGGCAGCCCGAGTCACCGCCCGCCGACCGCACCCTCGGCTGGGTCATGAACTACACCTCGGGCACCACCGGCCGCCCCCGCGGCATCCGCCGCCCCCTGCCCGGCAAGCCGCCCGAGGAGTCCTACCTCGGCGGCTTCCTCGGCATCTTCGGCATCCGGCCGTTCGACGACAACGTCCACCTCGTCTGCTCGCCGCTCTACCACACCGCCGTGCTCCAGTTCGCGGGCGCTTCCCTGCACATCGGCCACCGCCTGGTGGTGATGGACAAGTGGACGCCCGAGGAGATGCTCCGCCTCATCGAGCGCCACCGGTGCACGCACACCCATATGGTCCCCACCCAGTTCCACCGCCTGCTGGCCCTGCCCGACGAGGTGAGGGCGCGCTACGACGTCTCCTCGATGCGGCACGCCATCCACGGTGCCGCGCCGTGCCCCGACCACGTGAAGCGGGCCATGCTCGACTGGTGGGGGCCCTGTGTGGAGGAGTACTACGCGGCCAGCGAGGGCGGCGGGGCCTTCGCCACCGCCGAGGACTGGACGAAGAAGCCCGGCACCGTCGGCAAGGCGTGGCCCATCAGCGAACTCGCCATCCTCGACGACGACGGCAACCGGCTCCCGCCCGGTGAACTCGGCACCGTCTACATGAGGATGACCACCGGCGGCTTCACCTACCACCGGGACGAGGCCAAGACCCGCGACAACCGCGTCGGTGACTTCTTCACGGTCGGCGACCTCGGCCACCTCGACGAGGACGGCTATCTCTTCCTGCGCGACCGCAAGATCGACCTGATCATCTCGGGCGGCGTCAACATCTATCCCGCCGAGATCGAGTCCGCGCTGCTCGCCCACCCCGCCGTCGCCGACGCGGCCGTCTTCGGCGTGCCGCACGACGACTGGGGCGAGGAGGTCAAGGCGGTCGTCGAACCGGCTCCCGGCCACGAGCCCGGACCGGCGCTCGCCGCCGCCCTCCTCGACCACTGCGCGGGCCGGCTCGCCGCCTACAAGCGGCCCCGCAGCGTGGACTTCATCACCGAGATGCCCCGCGATCCCAACGGCAAGCTGTACAAGCGCCGGCTGCGGGAGCCGTACTGGGAGGGCCGGACCCGCCCGGTGTGACGACCACCGGACGGGCCCCGCACCCACCCCTCAGCGCTCGTGCACCCGCACCACCCTCAGCTCGGGCGACGACCAGATGTCCTTCTCGCAGAAGCGGGACGTCACCCACCGCTCCTGGGAGAACAGCCGCGTCTGGTCGCTGTGGTGCGGGGAGTTCGGGTTCGAGGACTGCGCGTACGTCAGCAGCGTCCGGGCGACCGGGCAGCGGCTGCCGTCCCAGCCGACCGCCTGGATGTAGCTGGAACCCGTGCTCACCTCCGTATAGCCTCCGCGCGCCGGATCCCACCGGGGCTCGATCTTGTTCCACACGCCGATGGACTCCGTACCGCCCGGCACCGGGACGCGCCGGCCGCCGCGCACCACGACCTGGTGGTCACCCAGCCGGGAGTCCAACGCGATGCCGGCCGCCCGCAGTTCGGCGACGGCGTCCGCGAGAGCGGTCGCGAAGCCCGGGGCGGCCGTGTCGAGACCGCGCGGCGTGCCGACCGGGTCGGTGGCGGAGAACGGCACCTTCCACAGCTGCGCGGCCGGCGTCGAGGCCGTCAGCCTGCGCCAGAACCGGTCGAACAGCAGCGCGCCCCGGCTGCCTGGGTCCATGGTGCGGTCCCACGCGGCGAGCACGGAACACGCCTCCCGCACGTCGACCGCCTTGCCGTCGGCGGCCGTCGCCGTCCCGCCCGGCAGCGCGGCGCAGCCCTCGGCCGCGTCCTCGGCGGCGAGATCACCGGCCGGCGCCCGGTCGGCGAACTGCTGCCGCTGCAGGTCCCGTACGGTCAGCCCACCGCGGTCCGCGAGCGCCGCGACGTCCTCTATGGCACCGCGCGTGCGCATCGACCGCTGCGTGCCGATGTCGCCGAAGACCCGCTCGTAGCCGGTCAGCGGCCGGTCCGCGTTGGCGAGCCAGGCGCTGTCGTTGGAGTTCTCCGCGTACGGGGCGTCCTTCAGCGTCGGCATCCGCGCCGGGCCGAAGATCCCCGGCTGCACGGCGTCACGGTCGCTGCCGAGGGCGCAGTCGGAGCGGGAACCGTCCAGGATCGCCAGTCCCGCCGACGGATAGGTGACCTTGCCCAGCGGGGTGGAGCAGCGTCCGGCGAGGTCGTCGGTGACGCGGGGGAGCACCTGCGACTGGGTGAACAGGGAGTGGCCGCGTGCGTCGGCGGCGATGGTGTTGACCCAGGGCAGGCCCTGGGTGCGCCGCAGCACGCCGAGCAGGTCGGCGGTGCTGCGGGCCTTGCTGAATCCGAGCCCGGTGTCGGAGGCGCGCAGATTGGACGCGTTGGGGTCGTTCAGCGCGTACGCCGTCGTCGCCGTCCAGGGCAGCGGGACCGAGGCGCCGAGCGAGGTGACGACGGGGCCGTAGCGGGTCCACCACTGGGTGCGGGTGACCGGGGCGCCGTTGACCACCGGCACGGTGACGGTACGTTTCCGCATCCGCTCCCGTTCGCCGTCGACCAGGTAGACCGTCGGGTCGGCCGGGTCGAGCGTCAGCTGGTGGAGGTTGAGGGGCACGCCCGTGGCGACGGTGTGGCTCCACGCCACATGGGCGTTGTGCCCGATGGCGATGTTCACCGTGCCCAGCAGGGAGCCGCCCATGACGTTCAGCCGCCCGGGAACGGTCTGCTGCGACTGCCAGAACCGACGCCCGCCCTGCCACGGGTAGTGGGGATTGCCGAGCAGCAGGCCCCGCCCGTTCGCCGTGGTCTTCCCGCTGAACGCGACCGCGTTGGAGCCCATGTCCGCGCTGTCGGCGCCGAACAGCTCACGCGCGCCGCGCGCCACGGCCTCGGCGTCGGACCGCGCGGCACCCTTGCCCGCGGCCGACGAGGCCGAGGCCGCCCCCGACGGCGAGCCCGCCCCCGACGGCGGCTGCGCTGCCGTGATGCCGTCCACCGCCCGGCCCTGCCCGCCGAGCACGGAGACGGCGAAGCCGCGTGCCGCCACGTCCGTCGGGGTCACCGGCCGTACCCAGGCGGCGTCACGGCACGCGGGGTCGGTGATCCGGTTCTGCCGCAGCCAGGCGTTGTAGCCGGCCGCGAACCCCCGCATCATCTCCTTCACCTCGCGGCTGGGCCCGCGCGGCGCCGGTTCGGCGAGCAGCCTCTCCACCGTGCGCGCCTCCCGCACCCCGCGGAAGTACAGGTCGCTGGCGAGGTTGGTGGCGGCCGACGACAGCGAGCCGTCGGTCGCGGCATCGGGCCCGAAGAAGCGCGACCGGTCACCGCGCACCGTCACGAAACCGTCGGCGAGCGTGCACACCTGGTCGGCGGCCTGCGCCCACCCCGTGCCGAAGCCGAGGTTCGCGTAGTCCTTGGCGACGATGTGCGGAATGCCGTACTCGGTGTAGCGGACGACGGCGGACAGCCCGCCGTGGGACGGGTGTTCCTGGCGACCTGGCCGCTCGGCCGCGCCGGCCGGCAGGGCGGCGCCCGCGGTCAGCAGGGCCACGGCCGCGACGGCGAGCCGTCTCGGACGGATGCGCATCGTGCCTCCCAACATCATCGGGGGAAGGAGCGGTTGAGCGTACCAACCGGTATGTTCAGCAGTCAGTACGCCGACGCACGGTTTTTGACGGCCGTTCACCCGTCCCCGACCGGCGTCTTGACCTCACCCGCCGGCCGACCGAGGATCGTCAGTCATGACGCCCGGACACGGCAGCACGGTCGACGGAGTCCTGCGACGCAGCGCACGGCGCACACCGGCGCGCACCGCCGTCGAGTACGGCGACCGCACCTGGACCTACGACGAACTCGACACCGCCGTCTCCCGCGCGGCGAGCGTCCTCCTCGCCGAGGGACTGACCCCCGGTGACCGCGTCGGCGCCTTCGGCCACAACTCCGACGCCTACCTGATCGGCTTCCTCGCCTGCGCCCGCGCGGGCCTGGTGCACGTGCCGGTCAACCAGAACCTGACCGGCGACGACCTCGCCTACCTCGTCGGCCAGTCCGGCAGCACCCTGGTCCTCGCCGACCCCGATCTGGCCGACCGGCTCCCGGGCGGCGTACGGACGCTGCCGCTGCGCGACACCGGCGACTGCCTGCTCGCCCGGCTGGCCGGGGCCGCCCCGTACGACGGCCCAGAACCCCGCTCCGAGGACCTGGTGCAGCTGCTGTACACCTCGGGCACCACCGCCCTGCCCAAGGGCGCGATGATGACGCACCGCGCCCTGGTGCACGAGTACCTGAGCGCCATCACCGCCCTCGACCTGGCCGCCGGGGACCGCCCCGTGCACGCGCTGCCGCTCTACCACTCGGCGCAGATGCACGTGTTCCTGATGCCCTACCTCGCGGTCGGCGCGTCCAGCGTCATCCTCGACGCCCCCGACGGCGACCGCCTCTTCGACCTGATCGAGACCGGCCGCGCGGACAGCCTGTTCGCGCCGCCCACCGTCTGGATCGGCCTGTCCAACCGCCCCGACTTCGCGACCCGCGACCTCGGCGGGCTGCGCAAGGCGTACTACGGGGCGTCGATCATGCCGGTGCCGGTCCTGGAGCGCCTTCGGCGACGCCTGCCGGACCTGGCGTTCTACAACTGCTTCGGGCAGAGCGAGATCGGCCCCCTGGCCACCGTCCTCGGGCCCGACGAGCACGAGGGGCGCATGGACTCCTGCGGCCGTCCGGTGCTGTTCGTGGACGCGCGGGTCGTCGACGAGGACGGCAAGGACGTGCCGGACGGTACGCCCGGCGAGATCGTCTACCGCTCACCGCAGTTGTGCGAGGGCTACTGGGACAAGCCCGAGGAGACCGCGGAGGCGTTCCGCGACGGCTGGTTCCACTCCGGCGACCTCGCCGTGCGGGACGGCGAGGGCTACTTCACCGTCGTCGACCGGGTGAAGGACGTCATCAACTCCGGCGGCGTGCTGGTCGCCTCACGCCAGGTCGAGGACGCCCTCTACACCCACGAGGCGGTCGCCGAGGCGGCCGTGATCGGCCTGCCCGACGACCACTGGGTCGAGGCCGTCACCGCGATCGTCGTCCCGCGCGGCGAGGTCACCGAGGAGCAGCTGATCGCGCACGCCCGGGAGAAGCTCTCGCCGTTCAAGGCGCCCAAGAGGGTGCTGTTCGTCGAGGAGTTGCCGCGCAACGCCAGCGGCAAGATCCTCAAACGGGAGCTGCGTGACCGCTTCACCGGGTGAGCGGCCGAAGTGACCTGGTTCCCTGCGACGTGATCCGAACGCCAGGCCCTAGCTCGACCGCAGGTCCACGATCCGCCGGATCTTGCCCACCGACCGCTCCAGCGTCTCCGGATCGACGATCTCCACGTCCACCGAGACCCCGATGCCGTCCTTGACGGCCGCCCTGATCGACCGGGCGGCCGACGCGCGGGTCGCGCCGTCCGCGTCGGGCCGGGCCTCCGCGCGGACCGTCAGGGAGTCCAGGCGGCCCTCGCGGGTGAGCCGGAGCTGGAAGTGCGGCGCGACGCCCGGCGTGCGCAGCACGATCTCCTCGATCTGCGTGGGGAAGAGGTTCACCCCGCGCAGGATCACCATGTCGTCGCTGCGACCGGTGATCTTCTCCATGCGCCGGAACACCCGGGCCGTCCCCGGCAGCAGCCGGGTCAGATCACGTGTCCGGTACCGGACGATCGGCATGGCCTCCTTGGTGAGCGAGGTGAAGACCAGCTCGCCCCGCTCGCCCTCCGGCAGCACCTCACCCGTGAGGGGATCGACGACCTCGGGGAAGAAGTGGTCCTCCCAGATGTGCAGACCGTCCTTGGTCTCCACGCACTCCTGCGCGACACCCGGCCCGATCACCTCGGACAGCCCGTATATGTCCACGGCGTCGATCGCGAACCGCTCCTCGATCTCCTGCCGCATCCGCTCCGTCCACGGCTCGGCGCCGAAGATCCCCACCCGCAGGGACGTACCGCGCGGATCGATGCCCTGGCGCTCGAACTCGTCCAGCAGCGTGAGCATGTAGGACGGCGTCACCATGATGATCGCCGGCTTCAGGTCCTGGATCAGCTGCACCTGCCGTGCCGTCATCCCGCCGGACGCGGGGATCACCGTGCAGCCGAGCCGCTCGGCACCGTAGTGGGCGCCCAGTCCGCCGGTGAACAGGCCGTAGCCGTACGCCACATGCACCGTGTCCCCGGGCCGCCCGCCCGCCGCGCGGATCGAGCGGGCCACCATGTCGGACCACATGGCGAGGTCGCCCTCGGTGTAGCCGACGACCGTGGGGCGGCCCGTGGTGCCGCTGGAGGCATGGATCCGGCGGATGTGCTCCCGGGGGACGGCGAACATCCCGTACGGGTAGTTCTCGCGCAGGTCCGCCTTGGTGGTGAACGGGAACCGGGCCAGGTCGGCGAGCGAGCGGCAGTCGTCCGGGTGGACGCCCGCCTTGTCGAAGGACTCCCGGTAGAAGGGCACGTTCTCGTACGCGTGCCGCAGCGAGCTCCGCAGCCGCTCCAGCTGCAACGCCCGCAGCGCCTCCTCGTCGAGCCGCTCCGCCGCGTCCAGCAGGTCCGCCGCCTCCGTCATCAGGACCTTCCCTTCACGAATCGCACCAATACGGGCGACCGATCATTCGGTCGAGCTCCAGAGGTCAGTAATTCAGCTTCCCGCCCCCTCGTGCAAGACCCGGGCCTGCACTTTCTCCGCCGGAAGAACTCCGTTGCCCCCGACGGCCCCACCCCGCAGGATCGGCACCATGCCGATCTTCACCACCCGGGACGGGACCAGGCTCACCTATCACCTACGGGGCAGGGGCGAGCCGCTGATCGTTCTGCCCGGCGGCCCCATGCGGGCCTGCGCCTACCTCGGAGACCTGGGCGGACTCGACGCCCACCGCCGGCTCGTCCTGCTCGATCTGCGGGGCACGGGGGAGTCGGCGGCACCGCGGGACCCGGCGACGTACCGCTGCGACCGGCTCGTCGACGACGTGGAGGCGCTGCGTGTCCACCTGGGCCTGGACCGCGTGGACCTGCTCGCGCACTCGGCGGGCGGCAGCCTCGCCATGCTCTACGCGGCCCGGCACCCCGAGCGGGTGGGACGGCTGGCCCTGATCGCCGCCACCCCCTGGGCGCTCGGCATGCCGGCGACGGCCGAGGACCGGCGGGCGGCGGCCCTGCTGCGCCAGGACGAACCGTGGTACGCGGAGGCCTTCCCGGCGTTCCGGGCCTGGCTGGCCGGCACGGGCGACTACGACCCGGTGTTCGCCCCGTTCTTCTACGGCCGCTGGGACGAGGCCGCCCGCGCCCACGAGAGCGCCGGCGACACGCAGACCAACGACGAGGCGGCCGAGGTGTTCGGCGCGGACGGCGCCTACGATCCGCCCGCCACCCGGGC
Source organism: Streptomyces sp. NPDC052012 (assembly GCF_040689265.1). Lineage (NCBI taxonomy): Bacteria > Bacillati > Actinomycetota > Actinomycetes > Kitasatosporales > Streptomycetaceae > Streptomyces > Streptomyces sp. NPDC052012. Next base: position 112,093 of record NZ_JBFAXA010000005.1, on the reverse strand, counting down.
CGCCCTCGCCGGCCTCCCGTCCCCGGTGCTCGTCCTCGCCGGAGAACTCGACGGCGGTCCGCGCCCCGAACTCGCCCGCCGCAGCGCCGAGGTGTTCCCGCACGCCGAGGTCGCGGTGCAGCCCGGCGCCGGGCACTACCCCTGGCTGGACGACCCGGAGTGGTTCGTCGGGAGGGTCACGGAGTTCCTCGCGGGGCGCCCTGCGGGCCGTACGCCGTCATGAAGCGGTCGCGGAACTTGTCCATGCCCCAACGGGGCGCGTCGGGGGCGGGCTTGAGGCCGTCGGTCCAGTTCCAGTCGGCCACCCGGTCCAGCACCTTCTGGTCGCGGGCCACGATCGTGACCGGTACGTCCTTGTTGGTGCTTCCGGCGGTGACGGTCGGCACGGGCTGGTGGTCGCCGAGGAAGACCAGCACCGTGTCCTCGTCGCCGTAGCGTTCCACCCACTCGGTGAGGCTGCGCAGCGAGTACTCGACGGCCCGCCGGTACTCGGTGCGCACCTTCTCCGGGTCCTTCCAGACCTCCTTGGGGTCCGTGCCCTCCTTCTTGATCTCGTGGAACACCGAGCCGTCCCCGAGGTCGTCCCAGTCGATCATGCGCGCGATGGGCGACCAGGGGTTGTGGCTGGACGCGAGGATGATCTCCGCCATGATCGGCTCGCGGTCCTTCCTGCCGTGTTCCAGGCGCTCGAAGGCCTCCAGGCTGAACTGGTCGGGCACGGGCGTCCAGCTGAAGTACGGGCCGTGGTAGCCGAGATGCTCGGAGTCGTAGATGTGGTCGAGGCCGAAGTACTTCCCCTCGGGCCAGGCCCTGCGCACCCCGGGAACGATGCCGACGGTGCGCCAGGCGCCGGTCCTGCGGAAGTAGTTCGTCAGCGTCATGCGGTCGCTGGTCGTCAGGGAGCGGTAGCGCTGCTGGTTCTTGATCCACAGGCCGGACAGGAAGGTGGAGTGGGCGAGCCAGCTGCCGGCGCCGGTCACCGGGGACTTCAGCCAGCCGCTGCGCGACTGGAAGCCCGCCGCCTTCAGCCTGCCGGTGCCCTCCTTCAGCACGGCGTCCATCTGCTCCGCCATCGCCGGGTCGTCGATCGCGACGCGGCCGTAGCTCTCGATGAAGGTGAACAGCACGTCCTTGCCGCGCAGCCCGGTGAGCAGCTGGTCGGGCGGCGTCTTCGCGAAGGCGTCGACCGCGGCCTGCTTCTCGAACACCTGGGCGTCCCGGATCCCCGCGCGCACCTGCTCCACCCGGTTGCCCAGCATCTCCGCGGTGCCCTTGGTGGCGAGGGGCGCGCTGCCGAACTGCACGCCCAGGGTGACGCAGGTGATCCAGGCGACCCCCAGGACCAGCGTCGTGCGGGCGGCGACCGGGCGATGGCGGACCATCAGATCGGTCACCCGCACCATGGCCAGGGTCATGAGGACCAGCACGGCGACGAACAGGACGATCACCCCGGCCACCGCGAGCACCTGCCCGCCTCGGCCGAACGACTCCCGGACGAACTCCGCGGCGTCGTCGAGCAGGATCCAGTCCAGCACCAGGTCGAACGGCCGGGCCAGCACCTGGTAGAAGCCCATGTCCACGAACTTCAGCACGGTGAGCAGACCCAGGAACACCCCGGAGACGACCGTGACGATCCGCCGGGACCGGGACGGCAGGGTCAGGAGCAGGGTCGCGAGCAGGATGCCCTCGGCGGGCAGCCGCAGGAACGCCTCGACGTTCAGCCGTTCCACCCGGTTGGGCACGATCAGCGCGAACAGCACCAGCACGCCGGCCAGCACGGTCGTCCCGAGGGTGGCGCCGCGCGCGGCACGGGGGTAGCGACGCCGCCAGCCGAACCATCCGGCGGGCGTGGTGTCACCTGCGCCGGCGTCGTCGGTGTCGTCCGGTGCGGGCGGCGTTCCGTCCACCGTCGGTGTGGGTTCGCTGTCCGTCTCCGGGGTGCTCCCGGCGGTGGCCGACAGCTGACGGGGGCGTGTGAAGAGCGACACCCGGTGGTCCTTCCGTACGGTCGTGCGATGGCATGGCGAACCGGACCCGATGAACGGGCCTGCCCCCACCAGTACGTCCGTACGTCACCCGGGGTTCAATCCGGCGTGCCCGGATGTCACCCGCCCGCCGCCGCGACCTGACGCGCCCACCGGTAGTCCGCCTTGCCGCTCGGCGACCGCCGGATCTGCTCCGTGATCACCAGCCGGCGCGGGAGCTTGTACCCGGCGAGCCGGTCCCGGCAGTGCGCCCTGATCTCCTCCAGCGACGGCCGGGCCGCGCCCTCGCGCAGCTGCACCACGGCCGCCACCCGGTGTCCCCACCGGGCGTCGGGCACGCCGGTCACCAGCGCGTCGTACACGTCCGGATGGGACTTCAGTGCCTGCTCGACCTCCTCGGGGTACACCTTCTCGCCCCCGGTGTTGATGCACTGCGAGCCGCGGCCCAGGACGGTGACCACACCGTCCTCGTCGACGGTGGCCATGTCCCCGAGCAGCACCCACCGCTCGCCGTCCTTCTCGAAGAACGTCTCGGCGGTCTTCACCGGATCGTTGTAGTAGCCGAGCGGGACGTGCCCGCACTGGGCGACCCGGCCGGCCTCGCCGGCCGCCACCGGTTCCCGGGTGACCGGATCGACCACCCGGGTACGGGAGTTGACCCGGATCCTGAAGCCGCTTCCCGCGCCCGCGTCCTCGGTCGCCGTCCCGTTGAAGCCGGACTCCGAGGAGCCGAAGTTGTTCAGCAGCAGCGCGTGCGGCACCAGCTCCTGGAACCGCCTGCGCACCGTCTGCGACAGAACCGCCCCGGACGACGACACGCTGAACAGCGAGGAGCAGTCCGTGCCCTTCAGCGGCCCGTCGAGCGCGTCGACCAGCGGCCGCAGCATCGCGTCGCCGACCAGGGAGACGCTGCTGACCTTCTCCTTCTCGACCGTGCGCAGCACGTCCTCGGCGGCGAACCTGCGGTGGATCACCACGCGCTGGCCGAAGTGGAATGCGATGAACGCCGTCAGGGTGGAGGTGCCGTGCATCAGAGGGGCCGTCGGGAAGAAGGTGATCTCGGAACCGCCGGCGGCGACCCGTTCCGCCAGTTCCTCCGGGCGCTTCACCGGCTCACCGGTCGGCGCGCCGCCCCCGAGCCCGGCGAAGAACAGGTCTTCCTGCCGCCACATCACCCCTTTGGGCATCCCGGTCGTACCGCCGGTGTAGATGATCAGCTGGTCGTCCCCCGAGCGCGCGGCGAAGCCACGCTCGGGAGAGCCGGCGGCCTCGGCGTCCGCGTACGGCGTGCCCGGATCTCCGGGTGCCCCGACCCGTAACAGATGCCGCAGCTTCTCCGCGCGCCGTGCCGCCGCGCTCACCCGGTCGGAGAACTCCGCGTCGAAGACCAGCGCCACCAGGTCGGCGTCCCGGTAGAGGTACACCAACTCCTCTTCCACATACCGGTAGTTCACATTGACCGGCACGATCCGGGCCTTCAGGCAGCCGAGCACCGTCTGGAGGTACTCCACGCCGTTGTAGAGATGCAGCCCCAGATGCTCGCCGGGCCGGATGCCGCGGTCGAGCAGATGGTGGCCGATGCGGTTGGCCGCGACGTCCAGCTCCGCGTACGTCAGCCGGCGCTCCGCACCCGAGCCGGGCCGGTCGACGTACACCAGGGCCTCCCGGTCGGGGACGACGTCGACGATCGACTCGAACAGGTCGGCAAGGTTGTACTCCACCGCTCCTCCTGACCACGCATCGCGTCCGGCGCCCGGTCGGCTCGCCGGTCATCAGAGCAAAGGGCGGGCCAAGGGGGAAGAGTCCGCGCAGCATCGATCTGACTGAGTGTCAGAAAACTCTTGTCCTCGTCGGCTCCCTCCTGCAACCTGTTCTCGTTCCTTCAGACGGGAGACCACGATGGGTGGGACGGAACACCTCACCGTGCAGCGGGAAGGCGCCACGCTGGTGCTCACCCTCAACCGGCCGGAGGCGAGGAACGCGCTCTCGTTGCCCATGCTCGTCGGCCTGTACGACGGCTGGGTCGAGGCGGACGAGGACGACACCGTCCGCTCGATCGTGCTGACCGGCGCGGGCGGCGCCTTCTGCTCGGGCATGGACCTGAAGGCGCTGGCCGGCGACGGCATGGCGGGGCAGCAGTACCGGGACCGCCTGCGCGCCGACCCGGACCTGCACTGGAAGGCGATGCTGCGTCACCACCGGCCCCGCAAACCCGTGATCGCCGCCGTGGAGGGGCACTGCGTCGCGGGCGGCACCGAGATCCTCCAGGGCACCGACATCCGCGTCGCCGCCGAGTCGGCGACCTTCGGCCTGTTCGAGGTGCGGCGCGGCCTGTTCCCCATCGGCGGCTCCACCGTCCGGCTGCCCCGCCAGATCCCGCGCACCCACGCGCTGGAGATGCTGCTCACCGGCCGCCCGTACAGCGCCCGGGAAGCCGCCGCCGTCGGACTGATCGGCCACGTCGTCCTCGACGGGACGGCACTCACCAAGGCCCTTCAGATCGCCGAGCAGATCAACGCCTGCGGCCCGCTGGCCGTCGAGGCGGTCAAGGCGTCCGTGTACGAGACCGCGGAGATGACCGAGACCGACGGTCTCGCCGCCGAACTCGCCCGCGGATGGCCCGTCTTCGACACCGCCGACGCGAAGGAGGGCGCCCGAGCCTTCGCCGAGAAGCGGCCGCCCGTCTACAAGCGCGCCTGACGAGGGAGTCACCGTGCCCGAAGTCCTCACCGCCCCGCTGGTCGTCGAGTTCCCCTTCACCCGCTCCCTCGGCCCCGTGCAGAGCGCCTTCCTCACCGGACTGCGCGAACGCGTCGTCCTCGGCGTGCGCACCGGCGACCACCGCGTCCTCGTCCCGCCCGTCGAGTACGACCCCGTCACCGCCGAGGAGCTCCACGACCTCGTCGAGGTCGCCCCCACCGGCACCGTCACCACCTGGGCCTGGAACCCCGCCCCCCGTCGCGACCAGCCCCTGACCACCCCCTTCGCCTGGGTCCTCGTCCGCCTCGACGGCGCCGACACCGCCCTCCTGCACGCCCTCGACGCCCCAGGCCCCGACACCGTCCGCACCGGCATGCGCGTGCGCATCCGCTGGGCGGCCGAGCGTTCCGGCGCCATCACCGACATCGCCTGCTTCGAGCCGTACGACGGCGACCCGGCCGCCGGCGCCGCGCGACCCGGCGGCCACACCGGCCGGTTCGCCGACCCGGTCACCGGCATCGTCGCCCCGGCCCGCCTGGACTACACCTACAGCCCCGGCCGCGCCCAGACGGCGTACCTCGACGCCCTGTCCGGACACCGCGTGGTCGGCGAACGCTGCCCGTCCTGCCGCAAGGTGTACGTCCCGCCGAGGGGTGCCTGCCCCACATGTGGCGTGGCCACAGACGAACAGGTCGACGTAGGTCCGCGCGGCACAGTGACCACCTTCTGCATCGTCAACATCGCGGCGAGGAACCTCGACATCGAGGTCCCCTACGTCTACGCCCACATCGCCCTCGACGGCGCGGACCTCGCCCTGCACGGCCGCATCGGCGGCATCCCCTACGACCAGGTGCGCATGGGGCTGCGCGTCGAACCGGTCTGGACGCACGGGTCCCGCCACCCCGACCACTACCGGCCCTCCGGCGAACCCGACGCGGACTACGACACCTACCGGGAGCTGCTGTGACCCGCGACCCGGCACCACCCGCCCGTGAGATCGCCGTCGTCGCCTTCGCCCAGACCGACCACCGGCGCACCAGCGCCGACCGGTCCGAGGTCGAGATGCTCCTGCCGGTCCTGCACGAGGTGCTCGGCGCCACCGGCCTGCGGACCGCCGACATCGGCTTCACCTGCTCCGGCTCCAGCGACTACCTCGCCGGCCGTGCCTTCTCCTTCACCCTCGCCCTGGACGGCGTCGGCGCCTGGCCGCCCATATCCGAGTCCCATGTCGAGACGGACGGCGCCTGGGCCCTGTACGAGGCCTGGACCAAGCTGCTGACCGGAGAGGCCGACACCGCGCTCGTCTACGCCTGGGGCAAGTCCTCGCCCGGCCCCCTGCGCGACGTCCTCACCCGGCAGCTCGACCCGTACTACGTCGCACCCCTGTGGCCCGACTCCGTCGCCCTCGCCGCCCTCCAGGCCCAGGCGCTCATCGACAGCGGCGCCACGGACGAACCGGCGCTCGCGGCCCTCGCCGCCCGCAACCGCCACACCGCGGCCGGCAACCCCCACGCCCAGCTCAGCGGCCCGGTACGGCACGGCGACTACCAGGTACGGCCCCTGCGCACCGGCGACTGCCCGCCCGTGAGCGACGGCGCCGCCGCCGTGATCCTCGCCGCGGGCGAGCGGGCCCGCGACCTGTGCGACCGGCCCGCCTGGATCCGCGGCATCGACCACCGCATCGAGGCCCACGGGCTCGGCGTGCGCGACCTGACCGACTCCCCGTCCACCCGCCTCGCCGCCGAGCGGGCCGGCGCGTTCGCCCGCCCCGTGGACACCGCGGAGCTGCACGCGCCGTTCACCGCCCAGGAGGTGATCCTGCGCAGGGTGCTGCGGCTGGACGAGACCGTGTGCGTCAACCCCTCGGGCGGCGCCCTCGCCGCCAATCCCGTCATGGCCACCGGACTCATCCGCATCGGCGAGGCCGCCGCCCGCATCCACCGCGGCACCTCCCACCGCGCCCTCGCCCACGCCACCTCAGGACCCTGCCTCCAGCAGAACCTGGTCGCCGTACTCGAAGGGGATCCCCGATGAGCAAGGAGCCCGTGGCCGTCGTCGGCATCGGCCAGACCCGGCACGTCGCGGCCCGCCGGGACGTCTCCCTCGCCGGACTCGTCCGCGAGGCCGCGGCGCGGGCGCTCGCCGACGCCGAGACGACCTGGGCCGGCATCGACGCCGTGGTGATCGGCAAGGCGCCCGACTTCTTCGAGGGCGTCATGATGCCCGAGCTGTACCTCGCCGACGCGCTCGGCGCCGTCGGCAAGCCCGTGCTGCGCGTGCACACCGCCGGCTCGGTCGGCGGCTCCACCGCCCTGGTCGCCGCCCAGCTGATCGCCGCCCGCGTCCACGGCACCGTCCTCGCCGTCGCCTTCGAGAAGCAGTCCGAGTCCAACGCCATGTGGGGACTGTCCCTGCCGGTCCCGTTCCAGCAGCCGTTGCTGGCCGGCGCCGGCGGCTTCTTCGCCCCGCACGTGCGCGCGTACATCCGGCGCAGCGGCGCCCCCGACACCATCGGCGCCCTGGTCGCCCACAAGGACCGGCGCAACGCGCTCAAGAACCCCTGCGCCCACCTCCACGAGCACGACATCACGCTCGAGAAGGTCATGGCCTCGCCCATGCTGTGGGACCCGATCCGCTACTCGGAGACCTGCCCCTCCTCCGACGGCGCCTGCGCCCTCGTCCTCACCGACCGCGCCGGAGCGGCCCGCGCGCCCCGCCCGCCCGCCTGGATGCTCGGCGGCGCCATGCGCAGCGAACCCACCCTGTTCGCGGGCAAGGACTTCGTCTCCCCGCGTGCCGGCCGCGACTGCGCCGCCGAGGTCTACCGGCAGGCCGGGATCACCGACCCGCGCCGCGAGATCGACGCCGCCGAGCTCTACGTGCCGTTCTCGTGGTACGAGCCCATGTGGCTGGAGAACCTGGGCTTCGCCGAGCCGGGCGAGGGCTGGAAGCTCACCGAGGCCGGGGTGACCGAGCTCGACGGGGACCTGCCGGTCGACATGTCCGGCGGTGTGCTCTGCGCCAACCCCATCGGCGCCTCCGGCCTGATCCGCTTCGCCGAGGCCGCCCTCCAGGTGCGCGGACAGGCCGGCGAGCACCAGGTGGCGGGCGCCCGCAGGGTGCTCGGACACGCCTACGGCGGCGGGTCCCAGTTCTTCGCCATGTGGCTCGTGGGCAGTGAGCCGCCCGGCTCCTGAGCCCCTGCCGGCACCGCCCCGGAAAGGTCCTGTCCACGCGGCCTGTCGGGGGCCGGAACCGATCGCTAGGCTGGCCGCGGACGACGGAGAAACGGGAGGAGCACGGACGTGGCCGAGAGCACCACCCAGCAGCGCCCGCTCATGGGCTGGGACAAGCCGGACCTGGACCTCAGCAACGCGCAGTGGCAGTCCAGCAGCCGAGGCCGGGGCGATGTCCAGATCGCCTTCGTGGAGGGCTTCATCGCCATGCGGAACAGTGGCCGTCCGGAGAGCCCTTCCCTGATCTTCACGCCCGACGAGTGGGGCGCGTTCGTGTCGGGAGCCCGGGAGGGGGAGTTCGACCTGACCTGAACCGGGCCTGCCACTGAATCGGGCCTGCACCTGAACCGGGGAGTGTGCCCTCCGTTTTTCCGGACACGCGAGCGTAGACGCCTCCGCGCGGTCATGCCTGGGCCAGGCTGAGCGGGCAAGGCGAAGGTCGTACTGCGGAGGCGAGGGATCCCCATGAGCAGCCAGCCGGTCATCGCGGCGGTCGACGGTTCGGACGACAGCCTGCGCGCCCTCGAATGGGCGCTCGACGCGGCACACCGCCGCGAGGCCCCGCTGCGGGTGGTGCACGTACGCCAGTACCCCATGTGGGCGCAGCCCGAGGTGCTGGCCGCGGCGCCACCGGAACCGGCCCAGAGCCTGGTCCTCGACCAGGTCCGCGAGCACCTGGCCGGCCGCGGCGCACTCCCGCCGGTCGACTACACCGCCCTGGACGGCGCCCCCGGCGCCGTCCTCGCCGAGCTGGGGGCCACGGCACAGCTGGTGGTGCTCGGCTCCCGGGGACGCGGCGGCTTCGCCAGCCTGCTCCTCGGCTCCAATTCCCAGGCCGTCGCCCGCGACGCCGAATGCCCCGTCGTCGTGGTGCCCCGGCCCGGGAAAGAGGTCCACGGCGACTACCCGGCCGCGTCCGGCCCGCGCGTGGTGGTCGGCCTGCACGCCGACAGCCCCGACGAGACGACGCTCGGCTTCGCCTTCGCCGAGGCGGCGATGCGCGGCGCGCGGCTCGACGTCGTGGCGGCGTACCCGTGGCCGTTGCAGACCTGGATGCTGCCGGGGGAGATGCCGGGACCGCAGGTCGACCAGGAGGCGATCGCGCACGAGACGCTCGCGCTGGCGGAGGGGTTCGTCGCGCCGCACCGCAAGGTGCATCCCGAGGTGAGCGCCGAGGTCCGGGTACCGGCCGGTGATGCCGCGGGGCACCTCGTCGCGGCTTCCCGGGACACCGAGCTGGTCGTGGTGGGGCGCCATCGGCGGAGGTTGCTGGCTCCGGCGCGGATGATGGGGTCGGTCACTCAGGCGGTTCTGCTGCATGCGGGGTGTCCGGTTGCGGTGGTGCCGCCGGCTCCCTCGGAGGAGTAGGGGGTTCGTCCGGGCCCCGTTGTGGCGGTGGTCGCCGGGCGAGTGCGGGTCGTTCGTGGCTGGTCGCGCAGTTCCCAGCGCCCCTGTGGGGCGCGTTGCGGGTGCCCGGAGTCAATGGGTGGTCGCACCTCTATCATCAGCGCCATGCGGGATGCGATCAGCCGGGACGCCCGGCTTGCGCTCGATCTTGCCCTCACCGTCCGGCACGACGGCGACGGCGGTGTCGCGGACGACCTCGTCGAGCCCAGCGGTCTCGCCGGCTGGGTGCGTGCTCATGCGGACGACCTCCCCTGCGCCGTCCGGTACACCGTCGACGCCGAGATCCTCGCCGCCGTGCTGGAGCTGCGGGCGGCGGTGCGTGCCCTCTTCGCACGGGCCGTACGGCCCGGAGAGCCGAGTCCTGCGGACGCGCGTCGGCTGATCCCCGCGTCCGAAGCCGTGCGGCGGCTGAACGAGGCCGCCGCACGCGTCCCCACCGTGCCCGTCCTGGACTGGCCCGAGGACACCGCGCCGGTCCTGCACCGGCGGTCCACCACGACCGGCGGCGACCTGACCGCCGACCTCGCGCAGGCCGCCATCACCTTCCTCGCGAGCCCCGAGCGGGAGCGGCTGCGGGCCTGCCACGCGCCCCGCTGTGTGCGGTACTTCCTCAAGGCGCACCCCCGGCAGGAGTGGTGCAAGCCGGCCTGCGGGAACCGGGCCCGCGTCGCCCGTCACCACGAGCGGCACCGGGGGGCCGCGTAGCCCGACCGGGCGGCGCCCGGCCGACCGGACGCGGGCCCGGCCACGTACCATGGCGGCATGTCGTTCCTCCGCCGCCGCAGTGCCACTCCCGCCGGGCCCGACTTCGACGTACTGGCCATGGACCCGGGCGACTGGCCCGGCAATCTGGGTGCCGGGCTGCTGCCCGCGCCCGACGGCAGCTGCCAGGGCGTCTTCCTGCGCTACGACCTCTTCGGCGGCCGCGGCCCCGCCATGATCATCGGCAATCTGCCCGAGGGCTCCCCGGCCCGCGACGTCCCCGAGGGCGAAGTCCCCTTCGAGGTGGCCCAGCTGCTGCTGGCGCTGGAGAACGACGAGGAAGTGACCGTCGTCGGCACCGAGGACGTGCCTGTCATGCAGGGCGACAACCTGCTGATCGTGCGCCGGGTGAAGCTCTCCGAGGGCCGGATCTCCTGCGTGCAGTTCGACCGCAGCGACAACGTGCTGGTCACCATCGCCGCCTGGGACCGGCCCATCACGGACGACCTGTACGCCCTGCTCAAGCCCCTCCCCGCGGAGCTTTTCCAACAGGGCTGACCGTGACGTCGGCCGCCCGCACGAACGCGATCCGGTGGCCGAACTGGATCTGGTAGTACCGGTCCTTGCCGGTGACCACCCGGTGCCTGGACGCGTCGAAGGTCACCGCGTAGTAGTACTCGCCGGGCATCTCGCCGCCGACCGCGTACTTCTGCCCCTTGGGCAGGGTGTACGGCAGCGGGGAGAGCGCCTGGGCGGGCACGCCCGCCGGGTAGGCCGACGCCTCCGGGTACGCGCGCCCGTACACCGGCACCGAGCTCAGCCCCTTGCGTGGGGTCACGGTCCGGCCCGCCGCGGGCACGGCCGTGGGCTGCTTCCGCGGGTTGTGGAACCAGGCCTTCTGGCCCAGATACCAGATGGCGGTCCAGTCGCCCCAGCGGTCGGCGACCGCGAACTGCTGGCCGGTCGACACCCGTGACGACAGGTCGTTCACCCCGGTCGTCGGGGCCGAGCCCAGGCCGATGTCCCTGATCAGCGGGGACTTCTCGTCGTGGTCGGAGTACAGCCGCACCGCGCTGGACCCGTGCACGGCACACGGCTCGCCCGCGCGCTCGCAGCCCGTGAACACCGGGCGGTGCGCGGCGTAGTCGGGGCGGATCGTCACCAGGGCGGCGTCCTTGCCGGCCGTGGCCTCGAGCGGGCTGCCCAGCAGCTCGAAGTAGTGGCGCCAGTCCCAGTAGGGCCCGGGGTCGGTGTGCATGCCGGGAATGGTGGCGGCGGTTGTACCGGGCACGGTGTCGTGGCCGAGGATGTGGTGCCGGTCCAGCGGGATGTCGTACTTCTCGGCGAGGTACCGCACCAGGCGGGCCGACGACCGGTACATCGCCTCCGTGTACCAGGCGTCCGGCTCCGCCAGGAAGCCCTCGTGCTCCAGGCCGATCGACCCGGCGTTGACGTACCAGTTGCCCGCGTGCCAGGCCACGTCCTTCGCCTTCACATGCTGGGCGATGTGCCCGTCCGTGGAGCGCAGACTGTAGTTCCACGACACATAGGTGGGGTCCTGCACCATGTCGAGGACGCCCTCCCAGGCGCCCTCGGTGTCGTGGACGACGATGTACCGGATCGGCTGCGAGGCGGGCCGGTTCGCCAGGTCGTGGTTGCCGTAGTCGCCCTCCCCGAACTGTTCGTAGGGCGCCGGGATCCACTCGCAGGACACCGTCGCCGGACACTCCGTCCCGGCGGCGGAGGCGGAGCGCAGGCCGGCCCGCCGCACCGCCGATCCGTCCGGCACGAGGCCCGGACGGGCGGCCAGGGCGACCCGCTGACCGGCGTCCGTGGTGCGCGCCTCACCGCCGCGGATCACCGCGAACACGTCGTTCGCGTACGCCGTCGCCGTCGCGCTGTCGTCCGCGCCGGAGAAGCGGGCCACCGCCGCGTACCAGTCCGCCGGATCCCCGCTCGCCGGCGCCCCCAGCTCCCGCTGGGCCTCGGCCAGCAGCGCGGCACCGCCCGCCACGTTCGCCGCCGGGTCCTCGCGCAGCCGCTCGGGGCTCATCCCGGTCAGCCGGGCGGCTTCGAGGAGGGTGGTCAGCCGGGCCGGGAGGGCGCCGGTGCGCGCGGGGAGCGCCTCGGGCCGCAGCGCGGGGCGGGCCTCGTCGCCGCGGGGGTCCTCCGTGCCCCGGCCGTGGTGGTCCGCCGCGGCGAGCGCGGTACGGGCGTCCGTGAGGTGCATCGGGCCGTAGCCGCCCGTCACGCTCGGGGCGCCGCCGTGCGTGTCCCAGCGGGACTGGAGATAGGAGACCCCGAGCAGCACGCTCTGCGGCACCCCGTACTCGGCGGACGCGGCGGCGAACGCCTGCTGCAGCCGGGCGGAGACCGGCACCGCCTCGGACGGGGCGGCGCCGAGCAGCGGCAGCGTCAGCGTCGCGGCGGCCAGGGCGCCGACGGCACCCCGGACGCGACGCCGCCCGGCCGGCCGGACGGATTCGACGGCGGATCCTCGCAATGCAGCCTCCTGGGACGAACGGGCGGGGTGAGCCGTACGGGGCCGGGCGGTGCGTCTGTGGTACCGCCGGTCCGACGATCCGTCAATCATGCCCACGAGGAGGAGAATTCCCTCGTCAATCGCGGTGTGCGGGAGTTTCGTGGCGACGGCCACGCGGCCTGCGCCGCGTCACTGGCGTACACCAATGGCCTCGTGCGGAAATCCCGCAGACCCGCAGACCCCGCACACCCGCAGACCCCGCACACTCCGCCGTCCCGTCCCTGGCATACGACGATCCGCGGCGCGTCCGACTCGGACGCGCCGCGGATCGTCGTAAGTCAGCGGGTGCCGACCGCCGCGCGCACGGCCCGCCGCGCCAGCTGGCAGTCGTCGTGCAGCCGCCGCAGCAGCAGCCGCTGCTCCTCGCCGGACGGAACGGCACCCGGGTGGCCCGAACCCGGTGCCGCCGGGGCCGCGTCGTGCATGGAACGCTGCACCGCCGTCTCATAGGTGCGGATCTCGCGGGTCAGCACCAGCATCAGGTTCACCAGGAAGGCATCCCGCGAGGCCGGGCCGGCCGCCTGCGCGATCTGGCTGATCTGCCGCCGGGCCACCGGCGCGTCCCCGAGCACCGACCACAGCGTCGCCAGGTCGTAGCCGGGCAGGTACCAGCCCGCGTGCTCCCAGTCCACCAGCACCGGACCGGCCGGTGACATCAGGATGTTGGAGAGCAGAGCGTCCCCGTGGCAGAACTGGCCCAGGCCCTGCCGGCCGGCCGCGTGCGCGATGCCGTGCAGCAGCTTCTGCAGATCGCCCATGTCCCGGTCGGTGAGCAGACCCAGCTCGTGATAACGGGCGATCCGCGCCGCGTAGTCCAGCGGGGCGTCGAACGTCCCCGCCGCCGGCCGCCAGGAGTTCAGCCGGCAGATCGCTCCGAGTGCCGCCCTGATGTCCGCCCGCGGCGGCGCCTCCACCGGGTGCCGCTGAAGTGCCGCCACCCGGCCGGGCATCCGCTCGATCACCAGCGTGCAGTTGTCCGGATCCGCCGCGATCAGCCGGGGCGCCCGCACCGGCGGGCGCTGCCGGACGAACGAGCGGTACGCCGTTATTTCGTGGCGGATCCGCTCGGACCAGGCGGGGGAGTGGTCCAGTAAGCACTTGGCGACCGCCGTGCTGCGGCCGGTGGTGCCGACCAGCAGGACGGAGCGCCCGCTGCGGCGCAGCACCTGCACCGGGGCGAACTCCGGGCAGATCCGGTGCACCGCGGCGATCGCCGTGCGCAACTGGGCGCCCTGCGGACCGGACAGGTCGAGCCTGCCGCTGAGCTGGGTGCCGGGCCCCGGAGCGCGCCGTACCTGTCCCGCGCCGAGCACGGGAGCCGCCGGGCGCGCGGGGGCGAGATAGGGGCCGCTGTCCGACGGACGCGGACGAAGCGGCCGGGGCGGGGCGGACACGGAGGACGATGCTGCGTACATGGGCGAGACAGATCCCTTCGTGTGCCTGCGACGTCAGTGCCCCACCCGGCCCGGGCCCTCCGGGCGCACCCTGGGGGAATGCGCCGGCCGTACCGAGAAGGGCGGCCAGGTCGTGGTGGCGCATTCCTACTCGACACCCGATGTCCCCTGGCACACCATCTGGCGCACCCTGGCGAACCGTGGCGAATAGTCGCCCGGCAACTCTCACCGGGCTACTGTCAACTCAGCCGAGAACCTGGGGGCTTACGTGAGCGGACAACCCAACACCCGGCTCTCGGACCTGTTCGGCCTGGCCGGCTGGTCCAAGGGCGAACTCGCGAGGCTGGTCAACAAGCAGGCGGCGGCCATGGGCCACCCCCAGCTGGCGACCGACACCTCCCGGGTGCGGCGGTGGATCGACATGGGAGAGATCCCGCGCGATCCGGTGCCGCGGGTGCTGGCGGCTCTGTTCACCGAGCGTCTCGGCCGTGTCGTGACCATCGAGGACCTCGGTCTGGTCCGGCACGGGCGTACAGGGAAACGGCAGGGCGGCGGGAGCGCGGAACATCCCGACTCAGTGCCGTGGGCGCCCGAGCGGACTGCCGCGGTCCTCACCGAATTCACGGGAATGGACCTCATGCTCAACCGACGCGGCTTGGTGGGCGCGGGCGCCGCGCTCGCCGCGGGCTCCGCACTCAGCAGCGCCATGCACGACTGGCTGCACACCGATCCGGCCCTGACCGCCGACGCTCCCCGCCTCGACCAACCCCTGCACGCCGACCCCGCTGGGTTCGACCGCTACGAGGCCGCCCCCATCGGGTCGCAGGAGATCGAGGAACTGGAGCGCTCCGTGGAGGTGTTCCGCGCCTGGGACGCCGCCCGGGGCGGCGGTCTCCAGCGCAAGGCGGTGGTCGGCCAGCTCAACGAAGTGGGCGGCATGCTCTCCTACCGTCACCCACCCCACCTCCAGCGGCGCCTGTGGGGCGTCGCCGCCAACCTCGCCGTCCTCGCGGGATGGATGTCCCACGACGTCGGCCTCGAACCCACCGCCCAGAAGTACTTCGTCATCGCCGCCCACGCCGCCCGGGAGGGCGGCGACCGGCCGCGCGCCGGCGAGGCGCTGTCCCGGGCCGCCCGTCAGATGGTGCACCTCGGACGGCCCGACGACGCCCTGGACCTGATGAAGCTTGCCCAGTCCGGCTCGGGCCAGGAGGTCCTGCCGCGCACCAGGGCGATGTTCCACACCATCGAGGCCTGGGCACAGGCCTCGATGGGCAGGGGGCAGGCCATGCGCCGCACCCTGGGCCGGGCCGAGGACCTGTTCGTCTCCGACAAGGGCGATGTGCCGCCGCCGAGCTGGATGCAGCTGTTCAACGAGGCGGATCTGTACGGCATGCAGGCCCTGGCCTACCGCACGCTCGCGGAGTTCGAGCCGGGCGCCGCAGCACATGCCCAGCACTACGCGGACAAGGCGCTGGCCCTGCGGGTGGACGCCCAGCAGCGGTCGAAGATCTTCGACTTCCTGTCCATGGCCTCGGCCTGTTTCATCGCCGACGACCCCGAACAGGCGGACCGGTTCGCCCGGCTGGCCCTGGTGTCGATGGGGCAGAACTCCTCCCACCGCACCTGGGACCGGCTGCGCCAGATGTACCGGCTCACCGCGCAGTTCGCCGACTACCCGAGGATCCAGGAACTGCGCGAGGAGATCGAACTGGCGCTGCCGAGGCCGAGGGGGAAGGGCGGCAACACCGCGCCGGCGTGAGGGGAGGGCCTTGCCCTCTTCCGGCTGGGCCTCCTACGCGGTGACCCGAGCCACGAGCACGCAGGCGTCGTCCTCGCGGCGTTGCTCGCCGAACTCCCGTACCACCGCCCGGACACAGTCCTGCGCGGTGGCGGCCCCGGCGAGGTGCGGGCTCAGGGCGGCGAGCAGGCGGTGGGTGGCCGCCGCTCCCGCGTGCCCCGGCACCAGGCCGTCGGTGTGCAGCAGCAGCAGATCGCCGGGCTCGAGGGTCTCCTCGGCCTGCCCGTAGGACGTGCCGGGCGAGGCGCCGAGCAGCACGCCGTCCGGTGCGTCCAGCGCACGCCCCATCCCGCCGCGGAACAGCAGCGGGGCGGGGTGTCCGGCGCGCGCCCACACCAGCAGGCGGGTGCCGGGCCGGTAGCGCAGACAGACGGCGCTGCCCAGGGCGGGCTGCACGGCGGCGTCCAGCAGGCTGTTGAGGCAGGTCAGCAGCGGGCCCGGGGCGGTGCCGGCCATCGCCATGCCGCGTACGGCGCCGAGCAGCATCGCCCGGGCGGAGGCCACGCCGACCCCGTGCCCGGTCAGGTCGCCGACGCTCAGCAGTGTCGTTCCGTCGGACAGGTCGAGGGCGTCGTACCAGTCGCCGCCGATCCGGGGTCCCGTGGACGACGGCAGGTGCCGGGCGGCGATGTCGAGCTGGGGCGGACCGACGTGGGCATGCGCCGCCGTGCGCGGACCGGTGTGCGGGAGCCGCAGGGAGCCGTGCCATGCCGGGAGCACGGCCTCCTGCAGCTCGACCGCGAGCCGGTGCTCGGTCTGCGCGGCCGCCTGCCGCTGGTGGTGCAGCGAGTCACGGGTCTCGCTCACCGCCCTGCGGCAGCGGCGCAGTTCGCTGACGTCGCGCAGCACCGCCCACATCGAGGCGGTGCTGCCGTCGGCGCCGAGCACCGGTTCGCCCATCATGTGCACGGTCCGTACGCCGCCGTCGGGGCGCAGGACGCGGAACTCGCCGTCGATGGGCCGGGCGTCGACGAGGCAGCCCGTGACCATGGAGGTCAGTCTCGGCCGGTCCTCGTCGAGCACGAGGGAGGGCAGCTCGTCGAGGGTGAGCGGGGGAGCGGCGGGGTCGCGGCCCAGCACGGTGTACAGCTCCGGGGACCAGCTGGCCTCGTCGGTCAGCAGGTTCCACTCCGCACTGCCGACCCGGCTGAGCAGGGAGTCGTGCCGGGGGGCGGGTGGCGGGGGTGACTGCGGCCCCGAGGCGCGCGGCGGGTCGTCCCGCAGCTGCGCCAAGTGCTCGTCCAGGTCGTTGAGTTGATGCAGCGCCAGGTCGTACAGCGCGCGCTGGAAGCGTTCCTGCGGGTCCGCCCCGTCGGCCGGGGTGTCCCTGCGTACCGCGTCCACGTCGCCCTTGAGCCGCCGGGTCTGGGAGATGAGCGCGTCGACCGAGCCGCGCCCTGGCGGCTGGGCGGCTGAGCGGTCCGCGGAGAGGTGGGACGGCATGACGCACTCCGATGCGGGACGGTACGGCCTTCGAGACGGAGGGACCGTTACGACTGTTGCACAGCCCGCGACGGCCCGTAAGGGATTCGGCAACACACGATAAGGCGGTGCCGTTGGCATATGCCACCGTCTTCGCGGAGTTACTCAGGGGTATGGGGGGGAGGCCCGATCGACGGGCCAACTCCCATGATACGCAAGTGACTTGACGTGCGGTCGGCCAGTCCGTCGCGGCTCGGTCACCTGTTCGTCGGAAGGGCGTCTGTTCAGTACCGCAGCACCGCCGCCATCCCGTCCGCGTCCCCGAGCGTGCCGTCCGGGACGAAGCGGACCTCGGCGCCGGTCTCCAGGCACTGCTCGACGATCTCGTCCACGATGTCGTCGCGGGCGTCCAGATCACCGTTCGCGGCGATCACCAGATGCTCGCCGGTGTCGCGCACCGTCACCCGGTAGTTCTCCTCGACGGCCAGCAGCCGGACCCGGCCGTCCCTGGCGCTCTGCCACAGCTCGTCGACACCCGCCGCGAACTCCTTGCGCCCGCGGGCGGCTTCGAGCTCCTTGAGCACCTGCGCGGTGCTCTGCCGGGCCTCCTCCTCCAGCACCGGACGCATCGCCTGCCACACCGCCTCGTGGGTGCCGTGGGCGAGCCCGCCGTGCTGGACGTGCACGGCGTCCTTGGTGACGCTGCCGACCTCGCTCAGCGCGGACAGGGCGGCCGGCTCACCGGTGACGTACAGCGGCCGGGGGTGGCGGCGCAGCACCGCGTCCATCGCGGCGTCGGCGTCCCGCAGGAAGTGCCGGGTGCCCTCGTCCCGGAACGCGCTCGGCTGGTCGCCGATCCGCTCCAGCCGCTCGGGGTCGAAGTTCTCCGCGCGCCGGGTCATCGGGAAGCCGCCGTCGCGCTCCTCGACGACCCGGTCCACACCGCCGCTCCACAGGGTGATCCGGTCGGCGGAGACGGACAGCACCCAGAACGGCCGTTCCGCCGTGTGGGCGGAGACCAGGTTGCGGGTGAGGAAGGTGTCCGAGAGCACCACGCGCTCGGGCACGGACCGCGCCAGCGACCACACCTGGTGCTCGCCGGGGGCGGCGAAGATGACCAGGCCGTCCTCGGAGTGCGTCAGATCCACCTCGGACAGCGCCCGGTCGAGCTGACGGGCCACCTCGGTCCGCCGGTCCCGGGTGACCGCGGGATCCGCCTCCAGCTGCCGCTTGGCCTCGGCCACCACGTTGCGCAGCCGCACGGCGTCCTGGGTGTTGAGCGGATCGCGCCGGTGCGTCGGCGTCAGCACGGACACCGCCGGGTAGGGGCGCGGACGGCGCAGTTCGGCAAGGGTCGCGGGGCTCAGATCGTGCTCCATGACAGCACCATAGAGCCGATTCCGCTGTAGGGCATTCGGGGCAATTCGTCGACGGCCGGGGGCCGGGCGCGGCGAGCCCGCCGGCCGGCGCCCCGCCCTCGTCGGGCGCCGCGGTGACGGTGCCCCGGGGCACAGCCGGGTCCTGCTACCCGCGCTCGTCCTCCTCGGCGCCGCAGGAGCTGCCGTGCTTGGGCAGCGAGCCGTACAGGAGGAAGTCGTCGACCTTGCGCTGCACGCACTTGGAGGAGCCGTAGCCGGTGTGGCCCTCGCCGCGGTGGTCGAGCACCACCGCCGCGGAACCGAGCCGCTCGGCCGTCTGCACCGTCCACTCGTACGGCGTCGCCGGATCGCCCCGGGTGCCGACCAGCAGCATCTTCGGCGTGTCGAGGTCCTTGACCCGCTCGCGGATGTAGTCGGTCCCCTTGGGGCGGCCGTGGCACAGCAGCACCTGGGCGAGCCGGTAGCGGCCGAAGACCGGCGAGGCCTGCTCGTAGGCGTCCCGGAGCCGGGCCAGGTCACGGGTCACCTGCTCGGCGGGCGGGCGGTCGGGATCGTCCGCGCAGTTCACCGCCATCAGCGCCGCCGGCAGGTTGTCCAGGGGAACCTCGTCCTCGTCGACCAGAGGGTCGTCGGAGCGCACCGTCACCGGCTCCGGCTCGGGTACCGGCACCGGCACGGGCACCGGAATCGGCATCGTCACGCCGCCCGTCGCGAACGCCTCCACACCGCGGGTGTCCCCGTCCTCCATCAGCTGGGCGAGCGCCCGTTGCAGCAGCGGCCACAGCTCCTTGCTGTACAGGCCCTGTCCTATGGCACCGGCCAGATCCTGACCGGTGAACTCGAAACCGAAGTCCGTGGGCACCGGGTTCTCGTCGAGCGACTCGACCAGATCCACGACCTGCTGCCGGGCGGCACGCGCATCCTGCCCGAACGGACAGGCGATGTCCTCGGTGCACCAGGCGAGGAAGTTCTCCAGCGCCTTCTGCTGTCCCTCGGCGCTCACCAGCCCCTGCTCGGTCAGCGGCTCGGTCAGGGTGTCCACCCCGTCCAGCGCCAACCGCCCCACCCTGTCGGGGAACTGGGCCGCGTACACCGCGCCCAGCCGGGTGCCGTAGGAGAAGCCCAGGTAGTTGAGCTTGTCGTCGCCGAGGACCTCGCGCATCAGGTCGAGATCACGGGCGACGTCCACCGTGCCCATGTGGCGCAGCACCGGCCCCGAGTGCTCGGCGCACGCGGCGGCCACCTCGCGCAACTGCCGCAGCATGCCCGCCGGGTCGGACATGTCCTCGCCGTCGGTGACCTCCAGCGCCTGGCTGGTGGCATCCTCGCCGCAGCTGACCGGTGCGGACCGGCCGACGCCGCGGGGGTCGAAGGAGACCACGTCGTACTCGTCGGTCAGGCCCATGAACTCCTTGCCGCCGTGCGCGAGTCCCAGGACGCCGGAACCGCCGGGACCGCCGAAGTTCAGCAGCACCGATCCCCTCGGGTCGCCGGTGCCCCGGTAGCGGGCGAGGGCCAGGTCGAGGGTGCCCTTGTCGGGCGCCGCGTAGTCGAGGGGCACGGTGATCTTCCCGCACTGCAGGTCCTTCGGCATGTCCGTGCCCTTGCACGCCACCCACTTGATCTTCTGGTCGGTGAAGCGGCGGAGGTCCGGGTCCTCGGCGCCGACGGCCGGGAGGCCCGCGCCGAGCAGGGCGAGCCCCGCCGCCGCGGTGACGGCGCAGCGCCGGACCGAGGGTCGCACGGACAGCTTGGCCAGCATCGATGCCTCCAGGGTCGCCGCCCCACAGCGGGCCGGGAACCGGCGCCCTCGCCCACGATAAGCGGGCCCCGCGGGCCTCGCCTGTCGGCCGGACGGCCCCTGCGCGCGTCGGCGGGGCGAGGTCCCGGCCCCCGTGAGTTCGAGTGCTTTGCCGGAGTTTCGAGCAGCGGGGCGCCCGATGGGGTGAACGGGAAGTGACTTACGGATAAGCCATAACTCGGATGGTGGGCCCGCGTTCTACCGGGTGCGGGCGAGTGCCCGCGACCATGTCTGGAAGGCAGGGACCTATGAGACGGGTTACCCGTAACGGTGTGATCGCCGTCGCGGCCGCGTCGGGCGCGATGGGCGTCGCCATGCCGGCGTACGCCGATGCCGGGGCCGAGGGAGCCGCGGTCGGCTCACCCGGGGTGATCTCCGGAAACACCGTTCAGCTCCCGGTGCACGTCCCGGTGAACGTGTGCGGGAACACGGTGAACGTGGTGGGGCTCCTCAACCCCGCCGCGGGCAACACCTGCGTCAACGAGGACTCGGGCGGCGGGCACGGCGGATCGTCGGCGTCCTCCGGCGGTGCGTCCGCCGAGAGCACCGCGCAGGGCTCACCGGGCGTGGTGTCCGGCAACGGTGTGCAGTTGCCCGTCGACCTGCCGGTCAACGTCAGCGGTAACAGCGTGAACGTGGCCGGCGTCGGCAACGGCGCCGTCGACAACGAGTCCGTCAACACCTCGGGCGAGAAGCCCGACCGGCCGGACGAGCCGGAGCCCGAGCGGTCCACCCCGCCGCGCCCCCTGCCCGCCCCGGTCCCCGACCCGGCGCCGCAGACCGCCGGCGCCCTCGCGGAGACCGGCGCCGACCACACCCTGCCGGTCGTCGCCACCGGCGCGGCCTTGTTCCTCAGCGGCGTCGCCCTCCACCGCCGCTTCCGCCCACGCGGGGACGGCTGAACGCTGTGCGCCCCGGCCCCGGCCGGGAGGCCCGCGGCGACCACCCGCCGGGGTCACCCGTGACCGGGCTTCCGCCTGCGGGGGCCGGCCGGTGCCCCGACCCGGTCTCGCGGCACCGGCGGATGCCACCCGGTGCCGGTGTCCGGGCGGTGCGTCGAGTCAGCCCTGTGCGCGGTGGAACCGCCGGTGCAGCTCCCTGACGGTGTCCGTCAGTTCGGGGACGGGGCCCTGCACCGTCACCCCGGGGGCGACCTCCCCCACGGGCAGGGGCCGCACCGGCGGGGCGGGGACACCCAGCTCGGCGAGCCAGCTCGTCAGCTGCTCGGAGGAGGCCACGTACACGATGCGGCCGAGACCGACCCAGGCGTGCGCCGCCGCGCACATCGGGCAGTGCTCACCGGAGGTGTACACCGTGGCGGCGGCGCGGTCCTCCGGTGTCATGTGCTCGGCCGCCCACCGCGCCAGGGCGAACTCGGGATGCCGGGTGCGGTCCCCGGAGGCCACGCGGTTGTGGTCCTCGGCGAGCACGGTCCCGTCCCCGGCGACGAGGACCGACCCGAACGGCTCGTCACCGGTCTGAAGCGCCTCGGCCGCCAGCTCCACGCAGCGGCGCAGATGGGCCAGCTCGGCATCCTTCACGACCATGGGCGTCCTCCCGTGACGACGGTGCGGTCGACGGCCACCCTAGGCCGTGTCGTCACCTTCCCGCCTGCCTGGCGACGCCATGCACGTTCCCCCACTGCCTTGAGGGCGTGGGAGGTGCCCCCACTCGCCGCGCCGGGCGCCGACCACGTACAACCAGTACGCCGGTCGACGCCCGGCACTCCCCCAGCCTCCGGCCGGGGGGACCCCCGGAGCACGCACCTGACGCCGCCAGGCCCGCCCTTCGGGCGGACGCCGGGAAGGTGACGACAGGGCCTGAGCGCGCGCTCCGACACGTGGGAGACCGTCCCGGTGCCGCCGTGAGCAGCCCCGTAATCGCGTTGCCCCGCTCGCCGTGCCGGTGGTGGAGTGGGTCCCATGGATCATGCCGGCGCACTCGCCCTGTTCGATCGTGACCAGCGTGCGGGAGCACGGCCCGACGGCCCGGGCGCTCGCGTCGAGCGCACCGGGGCCGTCGTGCGGCAGACCGCCCCCGAGCACGGCTGGAACGGCGTCCTGTGGTCCGCCCTGGACAGGACGGACGCGGACGCGGCGATCGCGGAGCAGATCGCCCACTTCTCCGCGCTCGGCCTCGAGTTCGAGTGGAAGCTGTACGGCCATGACCTCCCCGCGGACCTCGGGCGGCGGCTCGTGGCGGCCGGCTTCACCCCCGGACCGGAGGAGACGCTGATGATCGCCGAGGCCGCCGAGCTGGACCTCGGCACCGAGCCGCCCGCCGGCATCCGCCTCCTGCCCGTCACCGACCGGGCCGGCGTCGAGATGATGGCCGACGTGCACGAGCAGGCGTTCGGCGCCGACGCGTCGCGGCTGCGCCGTGCGCTGCTCGCCCGGCTCACGGCCGGCCCCGGCACGGTCGTCGCCGTCGTCGCCCTCGCCGGTGGCGAACCGGTGAGCGCCGGGCGGATGGAGCTGGTGCCCGGCGCCCAATTCGCCGGGCTCTGGGGTGGCGGCACCGTCGCCGGGTGGCGCGGCCGGGGGATCTACCGGGCCCTGGTGGCGCACCGGGCACGGATCGCCGCCGAGCGCGGCTACCGCCACCTCCAGGTCGACGCCTCCGAGCAGAGCCGCCCCGTCCTCGAACGCCTCGGCTTCACCGCTCTCACCACGACGACTCCGTACGTGTACGTGCCGTGACGACGTCCCGCGCGGTCGCGATGTCACATCCGCGGCCGCCCGATGCGTCGCACGGTCATGATGAGCATCCACAAGAACCAGCGCGTCCTCCTCGCCGGCGCCCAGGGAGTGCTCGGGCGGCACGTCACCCGTGAGCTGACGAACGCCGGGCACCAGGTCACCGGGCTCGGGCGGGGGCCCGGCAACGACATCCGGGCCGATCTGACGGACCGCGACGCACTGCTGCGGGCCGTCGACGGGCACCGTTTCGACACCGTGATCCACGCCGCGACGGCCCTGCGCAAGCCGCCGATGCGACACCGCGACATGGACGCCACCAACAGGCTGCGCACCGAGGGCACGGCCCACCTCGTCGAGGCCGCCCGGGCCACCGGCGCCCGCCGCTTCGTCGCCGAGTCGATGGTCTTCGGCTACGGCTACGGGGACCATGGCGGCCGTGTCGTCACCGAGGAGGACCCGTTCGGCCCGCCGGGCGCCGATCCGGCGCTGGAGCGCCACATCGCGGGCATGCGCACCAAGGAACGCCTCACCTTCGAGACCGCGGACCTCGAGGGCATCGCCCTGCGCTTCGGCCTGTTCTACGGCCCCGGCGGCACCGATGCCCTGCTGCCGCTGCTGCGCAAGCGGCAGCTGCCCGTCCCGGGTGACGGGGACAGGGTGCTGCCGTGGGTCGAACTCGGTGACGCCGCCCGCGCCGTGGTGGCCGCCGTGGAGCGCGGGCGCCCGGGGCAGGCGTACAACGTCGCCGACCGCACCCCGCTCGGCTTCCGTGCCCATCTCCTGTGCGTGGCGGAGGAGTTCGGGCTGCCGGAGCCGATGACGGTACCCCGGTGGCTGATGCGGCCCATGTCGTACGCGCACACCGTGATGTCCACGACGCTGCGGGTGTCGACGGCCAAGGCGGAGCGCGAGCTGGGCTGGACCCCGGCGCACCCGTCCGCTCGGGAGGGCCTCGCGGCGATGCGGGCGGGGATGCCCGCGAGGAGCCGTTGAGGGCCGGCGGCCCCGACCGGTGCGGCGGGGTACGCGTGCGGGTCCGGTGCGGCGGGGTACGCGCGCGGGTCCGGGGCGAGCACCTCACACCGTGCTCGCCCCGGACCCGTTCTCCGAATGTGCCTCGCGCCGCTGCCGGTGGCCGTCAGCGGCGTGCCTTCGCCCGGTCCAGTGCGGTCACCCCGAGCGCGGCGAGGCCGATCTGGATCAGCCACTCGACCCAGTCGACGCCCTTGGTGTCGGCCACCCCGAACGCCGCCGCGATCGCCGAACCGATGAGTGCGGCCACGATGCCGACGAGGATCGTCCACAGAATCCCGATGCGCTGGCGGCCCGGGACCACGAGTCGGCCCAGGACGCCGATGACAATGCCGATGACGATGGCACTGATGATGCCGTCGATCTCCATCTCGCCCCTCTTCCTCCTGACCCCCGCTGTAGAGCGTGTGCCCCATGGCGCCGGGGACAGTCACCCCGCCGTGGCACGGACGGCGGACGGCCGGAGAAGGGGCCGGCCCGCGGCGGGCGCGGGCCGGCGCTCGGCTCCCTTCACGACCGGGGGGAACGGCCTGGGCTAAGGCCGTGGGGTGCTCTTGGCCGCCGTGGCGACGCACATCAGGCCGAGGAGCAGGGTCAGGGCGCCGATGACGACGTTGTTCCAGATGACTCCGGCGTCCGGGCTCTCGCCGACGATCCACGGCGAGATGATCATCCACACGCCGAGGGCGCACATGGCTCCGCTGAGGCCGTACATGCGCGCCGGGGCCGCGGTGAACCCGAGGGCGAGCAGGCCGATCGCGATGCCCACGATCAGGTTGTGGGGCACGAGCGCGGGCTGGCTCGTCGTGTAGTGCACTATCCACGGGGACACCGCACAGTACAGACCGAGCAGGAACACCGGTCCGTCGACGAGGACCACGTCACGTCCGCCGAGCATGCGCTCGTAGCGGGCCCGCATCTCCGATGCGTCGGGGTGGGTCGTGATGTCGCCGCTGGGGTGCGAGACGTTGGCCATGGGTCGTCTCCTTCGACTAGCAGGCCTGACCGCGTCTGATGCGGTATGCGGTAAGCGCCGCGTAGGTTTAGTTTGCGCTTATTTTCCCTTTATGTGTAGAGGTCAGACGGGGGTGCCGCGACATGTCCGCGCCGAACCGGGGCAGGCGCTCGGACAGGACAGACAGGACAGACAGGACGTGACCAGGAGTCACAGGTCGACAGGAGGTGTCCGCCCCCATGGCTGCGACGTCGGGAGCGAAGGTGCTGGAGCGGTTCCCCGCGGGGTCGCCGCGCGGATCGTGGCCGGCGGAGGAGTACGCGGCGCGGTGCCGCGCCGAGGGGGAGCCGGCGACGGTGGTCATGGACCTGAGGTCCGACGCCTTCCTCGTCGTGGTGCCGCCGGAGGACGACTGACCGCGATGCGAGACCGGCCGGGATCTCCTTGACGGTCCCGGCCGGCGATCTGCCACGGTCTCCGGCATGACCACGCGACTGGACGTCACGCGGCGACGGCTCGTCGACCTCGCACGCGTCTCCAGCGCCTGCTGCAGCACCGCGGTCTGATCAGAGCCCTCGCCGCCGATCTCCGCAGTGCCTCACGCCGCACCCCGGGGCGTCCGCGAGCCGCTTCTCCCTTGCGCCTGCACCCAGGCATCCTGCACAGGCGCCTGAATCCAGGCACCTGAATCCAGGCATCCGATGCGCGGCGCCCTGCGCGCCCGTCGATCCGGATGCCCGCTCCTGCCCTCCCGCCGCGAAGAGGGCCCCCATGGCCACCGTCCTGTCCGTCTCCGGCAGCCCTTCCGCCTCCTCACGCACCAACCGGCTCCTGCGCATTGGTGGTTCCACGAGCCCATGTGCTGGCGATCGACTACGCGTTGCGCCCGGTGCTGAACCCCATGGGTGCGGCGCACATAGTGCAGGGCTGGTTCACCCTTGACCGGCACATCACCGCGCACGACGACGGCTCCCCGACCCTGGCGCCCGAGGCCGGCTGAGGGACGTTTCCCGTGCGGAGGCGGCCGGGGGCGAGGGGGAAGAGCGGATCGACTGGTCTAAACCCTTGACTGGTACAGACCAAAGCGGTTGAGTGTGCCCGACACCCCCCACCACGGCCGCCCCCACGCCGTGACCGGCCCGCGCCGGTGCGCGCGGTCGAGGGCCGCGTTCGCGCTGTCCTCGCGCGGGAGCGGCCGTGTCCCGCAAAGGAGTTGATCCCTTGTCGAGACGCCGCTTCGCCGCAGTCACGGCCGCGCTCGTCCTGGCCGGCAGCGCGCCGGTCCTGCTCCCCGCCGCGTCCGCCTCGGCCGCCGCGTGCTCCAGTTATCCGAGCTGGGTGGCCGGACGGTCGTACAACGCCGGTGACATCGTCCGCTACACCGACGGCAAGGCGTACATCGCCGAGCACGCCAACCCGGGCTACGACCCGACCATCAGCACCTGGTACTGGGAGCCGTACGCCTGTGACCACGGCCCCGGAACTCCCGTCGGCACCTTCGTGGTGACGGAGGCTCAGTTCAACCAGATGTTCCCGAACCGGAATCCCTTCTACACCTACAGCGGGCTCACGGCCGCGCTGAGCGCCTACCCCGGCTTCGCCAACACCGGCAGCGACACGGTCAAGAAGCAGGAGGCCGCGGCCTTCCTCGCCAACGTCAGCCACGAGACCGGCGGTCTGGTGCACGTGGTGGAGCAGAACACCGCCAACTACCCGCACTACTGCGACTGGAGCCGGCCCTACGGCTGCCCGGCCGGGCAGGCCGCATACTACGGGCGCGGTCCGATCCAGCTCAGCTGGAACTTCAACTACAAGGCCGCGGGCGACGCACTCGGCATCGACCTGCTGGGCAACCCGTGGCTGGTGCAGAACGACGCCGCGGTGGCCTGGAAAACGGCCCTGTGGTACTGGAACACCCAGACCGGCCCCGGCACCATGACCCCGCACAACGCCATGGTCAACCAGGCCGGTTTCGGCCAGACGATCCGCAGCATCAACGGCTCCCTGGAGTGCGACGGCAGGAACCCGGCGCAGGTGCAGAGCAGGGTCAACGCCTACCAGCGGTTCACGCAGATCCTCGGGACGTCGCCCGGCGGAAACCTCTACTGCTGACGTACCGCTGTCGCCGCACGGCAGGGCGTGGTGTCATGCACCTGACCACCTGGGGCGGCCACCTCGGCGGCCGCCCCTCGGACGAAGGGGCACACCCCATGCGCACCCCCCACGCCCTGCTGGCCACGACCGTCACGGCCGCCGCACTCGCCGCGGCGGTCGTGGCACCCGGACCCGCCGCCGGCGCCGAGACGGTTCCGCCGCCCGGCGCCTACTACGTCCAGAGCGCCGTCACCGGGCTCAACGCGGCCGACCGCACCGGAGCCGTGGAACAGCACCGGCCCCGTGGCGACGAGGGCCGCCAGCAGTGGAACCTGCGGGCGAACGGCGGCACCTACCTCCTGGAGAACACCGACAGCCCCGGCACCTGCCTCGGCCGCGCGGCCGACCGGGCCCGGACCGTCGGCTGCGCGAGCCAGGACGCCCCGTGGACGATCAGCCCCGCCGGGGCCGACCGGTTCACCCTCGGCGTCCCCGGCACCGACCGCCGCCTCACCCTGGCCCCCAGGCCGTCCGGCGCCGCCTACCCCGCCCAACTCGCCGTCGGCACCGGCGCGGACGACCTCGCCGCCTGGTACCTCACCCCCGTCGACCCGGTCACCGGCCCCATGCCGGCCCCGGACCGCCGCACCCTGGACCAGGTCACCTTCCTCACCGCGCACAACGCCTACGCCAACGGCGTCGACGGCGGCTTCGCCCCGCCGTTCGTGAACCTGTTCCCCAACCAGAGCCGGGGTGTCGAACGCCAACTCGCCGACGGCGTACGGGGATTCATGATGGACGTCCACCAGACCCCGGACGGCGCCCTCCTCTGCCACAACAGCTGCACCCTGGTCAGCAGACCCGTCGCCCTGTGGGTCGGCCTCCAGCGGATGGTGGACTTCCTCGAGGCCCACCCCGACCAGTTCGTCACGGTGTTCCTGGAGGACTACGTCGACCCGGGTGTCCTGCGTGCCGAACTGGCCCGGGTGGACGGCCTGTCGGACGTGCTCTACCGGCCGGACCGCACCGGCGTGCGCGAGCACGGCTGGCCGACCCTGGCCGAACTCGCCGCCGCCGGACACCGCCTGCTGATCCTCACCGACCGCAGCCGGGCCGCCGACGAGGCCGCCGGGCTCACCCGGGACAGCTTCGGCGTCATGTACCAGCGAGAATGGACCGTCGAGAACCACTGGTCCATGGGCTCGGGCGTGGGCACCTCCGACTGGTCCTGCTACAGCCGCTGGTACGACGCCGGCACGAACGTCCCGCTGACCCGTACCGAGCCCGGCTTCCGTCCGCTGTTCGTCATGAACCACTTCCGTGACGTTCCCATGGCATCCACGGCGGCCACGGACAACGCCAAGCTCGCCGACCGCGCCCGCCGCTTCTGCCAGCCCGCGGCCCGCAAGAAGCCCAACTACCTGGCCGTCGACCGCTACGACCTCGGCGACCCCGCGTCCGCGGTGGCCGCCCTGAACACGTACACGTATCCGATCACGGGGTAGCGGCCGCACGGGGCGGTGCACCGGGGCACGTGCGGCCGGTGCACCGTGCCCGGACGGCAGCCCGCGCCCCTTCGGGACGCCTCGGGCGGGGGCCCTGCTCCTGGTGACGCGGGTCCGCTGCCGCGGCGGTGGGGACCGGACTGGCGTCCGGTCGGGTTTTACGTATAACCTCTCCGGTCAATCCCACCTCCCGAAGGGTCATGATGAGACGTGTCGCGCTGGTCACCCTGGTCGTCGACGACTACGACGAGGCGATCCGCTTCTACACCGGTGCGCTCGGGTTCCGGCTCGTCGAGGACTCGCCGCGCGGCGACGGCTCCCGGTGGGTCGTCGTGACGCCCGACGGTGAGGGCGCCGGGACGGGACTGCTGCTGGCCCGCGCCAAGGGGGAGCGGCAGCGGGCCCGGGTCGGTGACCAGACCGGTGGGCGGGTGGGGTTCTTTCTCCACACCGACGACTTCGACCGCGATCACGCCCGGATGACGGGCGCGGGCGTGGTCTTCCTGGAGGAGCCGCGGCGCGAGCCGTACGGCACGGTCGCCGTCTTCCAGGACCTGTACGGCAACCGCTGGGACCTCCTCCAGCCCGCCGCCTGACCGACCCGCAGTTCCTCCGTGACGTCCCGCCCCAGGAAAGCACCGCTCATGAACTCTACGCGCATAGACAACGCCACCCTCCGCCGGCTGCCGAAGGCCGTGCTGCACGATCACCTCGACGGCGGTCTGCGCCCCGCCACCGTGGTCGAGCTGGCGGAGGCCGTCGGGCACACGCTGCCCACCACCGACCCCGACGAGCTCGCCGCCTGGTACGTCGAAGCCGCGAACTCCGGGGACCTGGTGCGGTACATCGCCACCTTCGAGCACACCCTCGCGGTCATGCAGCACCGGGAGGGACTGCTGCGGACGGCCGAGGAGTACGTCGTCGACCTCGCCGCGGACGGAGTGGTGTACGGCGAGGTCCGCTACGCGCCCGAGCTGATGACCAAGGGCGGGCTGACCCTGCCCGAGGTCGTCGAGACCGTGCAGGAGGGCCTCGCCGCCGGGATGGCCAAGGCCGCCGCCGCCGGCACGCCGGTGCGGGTCGGGACGCTGCTGTGCGGCATGCGCATGTTCGACCGGACCCGCGAGACCGCGGACCTGGCCGTCGCCTTCCGGGACGCCGGTGTCGTCGGCTTCGACATCGCCGGTGCCGAGGACGGCTTCCCGCCCGCCGACCACCTGGACGCCTTCACGCACCTGCGCCGCGAGAACGTGCCCTTCACCATCCACGCCGGTGAGGCCCACGGCCTGCCCAGCATCCACCAGGCCCTCCAGGTGTGCGGCGCGCAGCGCATCGGACACGGGGTGCGCATCACGGACGACATCCCCGATCTCGCCGCCGGCAAGCTCGGCCGCCTCGCCGGCTGGATCCGGGACCGGCGGATCGCGCTGGAGATGTGCCCCACCTCCAACCTCCAGACCGGCGCCGCGACCTCGATCGCCGAGCACCCGATCACCGCGCTGAAGGACCTCGGCTTCCGCGTCACCCTCAACACCGACAACCGGCTCGTCTCCGGCACCACCATGACCCGGGAGATGTCCCTGCTGGTCGAGCAGGCCGGCTGGACGGTCGAGGATCTGCGGACCGTCACCGTCAACGCCGTGAAGAGCGCCTTCCTCCCGTTCGACGAGCGCAACGCCCTGATCCGGGACGTGATCCTGCCCGGCTACGCCTCGGCGCTCTGAAGCAGCCCGCGGACGTACGCGGCCTGTCCGACGTGCTGGAGATCGTCGGACAGGACGCTGACCAGCCGCACCCCGAGGGTGACCGGCGGATCCCAGCGCTCGTCGACGATCCGCTCCAGGTCCTTGGCGGCCAGCGCGCGCAGCGCCCCCAGCGTCTGCTCGTGCACCGCGTCGTAGTAGCCGGTCAGCAGGTCACCGGAGTCGACCCGCACCTTGGCGACCTTCGCCGAGGTGTGGCCGTACCCGGTGTCATGGCGCGGCAGCCCGAGCCCGAAGCGCTTCTCCCAGTTCTGGGCGAGCCACACCTGCTCCAAGCCGAAGGCGTCGGCGATGTGGTCGTCCTGGACCCGGGTGAGGTGCCAGATCAGCCAGGCGACCGAGTTGGCGTCGGGGCCGGGCCGGGCCGTCAGGTCGTCCGGCCCGAGGCCCTCGACGGCGGCGTGGACTTCTTCCCGGATGCGGCCGTAGCCGTCGATGAGGATGTCCTTGGCATGCATGGGTCCACCCTCGCGCATCCGGGCGCCTCACGCGCCCCCGTGGTCCAGCAGGGCCATCAGCGCCCGGGCCGCCGGGCTCGTGGCCTGCGGCCCGGGCAGCAGGGCGACGGTCTCGTACACCGCCTCGCCGGTGTCCTTCAGCGGCAGCGCCGTCAGCGCCTCCCGCTTGTGCCGGAAGTGCCGCGGTACGACGGCGATGCCCAGGTTCTCGTCCACCAGGTCGAGCAGGCTGTGTACGTCGTTGACCTCCAGCGCCACCGTGCGCCGGACGCCCGCCGCGGCGAACGCGGCGTCGGTCGCGCGCCGCGGCCCCCAGTCGGGGTGGAAGTCGACGAACACCTCGCCGGCCAGATCGCTCGGCGTCACCGGCGCCCCGGCCCGCGCCAGCCGGTGGTCGGGATGGCACAGCACCGTCATCGGCTCGACCGTCAGTGACACCGACCGCAGCTGGTCCGCGTCCGCCTCCGTCCGGTACGCGAAGGCGAGGTCCAGCCGCCCCGCCGCGACCTCCTCCGCCAGCGCGCCCGAGCCCCACTGCCGCAGCCGTATCTCCACGTCCGGGTGCCGCCGCCGGAAGGCGGCCAGCAACTCGGCCACATGCACCCCGGCGATGCACTGCTCGGTGCCGACCGCCAGCGTGCCGCGCAGCACGCCCTGCACCGCCGCGACCGCCTCGTGCGCGGCCCGCACCTGTGCCAGGATCCGCTCCGCCTCCGCAAGCAGCGCCCGCCCGGCCTCCGTGAGCGTCACCCGGCGGGTGGTGCGCACGAACAACGGCGTCCCCAGCTCCCGCTCCAGTGCCCGGATCGAGGCGGACAGGCCCGACTGGGAGACCATCAGCCGTTCCGCCGCCCGGGTGAAGTGCTGGTCCTCGGCGACGGCCACGAAATGCTGGAGGTGACGCAGTTCCATGATTGAGAAGCGTAACCGCTGAATTCCATCGGATTCTTCTGTTGGACCACTGCCCGCAGGTCACGACAGAGTAGACGGCGACGCATCACCCCCTACGTCGAGATCCTCAGGAGTCGCGTTGTACACCCCGCACCCCGACCGTTACGCGGACATGCCCTACCGGCGCACCGGACGCAGCGGTCTGCAGCTCCCCGCGCTCTCGCTCGGTCTGTGGCACAACTTCGGCCCCGACCGCCCCGCCGAGACCCAGCGCGCGATCCTGCGCCGCGCCTTCGACCTCGGCGTCACCCACTTCGACCTCGCCAACAACTACGGCCCGCCGCCCGGCGCCGCCGAGTCCGCCCTCGGGGAGGCCCTGAAGGCCGACTTCGCCCCGTACCGCGACGAGCTGGTGATCTCCACCAAGGCCGGCTACCTGATGTGGCCGGGCCCGTACGGCGAGTGGGGCTCCCGCAAGTACCTGCTGTCGTCGCTGGACCAGAGCCTGAAGCGGATGGGCCTCGACTACGTCGACATCTTCTACTCGCACCGCTTCGACCCCGACACGCCGCTCGAGGAGACCATGGGTGCCCTGCACTCGGCGGTCCAGCAGGGCAAGGCGCTCTACGTGGGCGTCTCGAACTACTCGGCCGAGCAGACCCGCGAGGCCGCCCGCATCCTCGCCGACCTGGGCACCCCGCTGCTGATCCACCAGCCGCGCTACTCGATGCTCGACCGCCGCCCGGAGCAGGAGGGCCTGCTCGACGCCCTCGACGAGCTCCGGATCGGCTCCATCGCCTACTCCCCGCTGGAGCAGGGCCTGCTCACCGCCCGCTACCTCGACGGCATCCCCGAGGACTCCCGGGCGGCGAGCGACAGCCCCTTCCTGAACACCGACGCCCTCACCGAGGACCTGGTGGCGCGGCTGCGCACGCTGAACGAGATCGCCGCCTCGCGCGGCCAGAGCCTCGCGCAGATGGCGCTCGCCTGGGTGCTGCGCGGCGGCCGGGTCACCTCCGCCCTGGTCGGCGCGAGCAGCCCGCGGCAGCTGGAGGACAGTGTCGCGGCCACCCGCGACCTCGACTTCGACGCGGAGGAACTGGCCCGCATCGACGCGGCCGTCAAGCAGTAGCGGCCCTCACAGCCGCTCCTCGAGGCGCACGGTGACGGTGTCGCCCTCCTCCTTGCCGATGGCCTTGCGCAGCTCGGCCTTCACGGGGAGCTTGTGGGTGCCGTCGCCGAGCGCCATGAAGGAGCTGCGGAACGGCTGCCCGTCGATGGTCCCGCGGACCTTGACCAGTCCGCGGGTGCCGAAGAACTCGGCGGATGCGGGCCAGACCAGATAGGTCCAGCCGCCCTCGGCGGGGCTCTTGCGCAGTACGGCGGTGAATTCCGCGTCCAGTGATCCGGTGCCTGCCATGACGTCCTCCGCTCGGGATGTTCCCTCGCCCTCTCGGACTCCACGGGCCGCCGGAACTCATCGCGGACGCTTTCGGCCAACGAGTGCGCGCATATGCCAGAGAGACTGGCCGGAAACCCGTGGTGACAGTGTTTCAGCGGTGAACATACTCGGGGTGCGGGACCGTTTCTGCGGGGGAGGCCGCGTGCACGACGAATTCCTGTGCCACGTCACGGCGTACGGCGTCTGCGACGGCCGGCGCATCGGCGTACCGCTCGGCACCTACCGGGCGCCCACCCTCGCGCTCGCCCTGTGGTGGCTGAGGGACCGCGCCTGCTGGATCGCCGAGCGTCTCGACCCCCGGCCCGAGGCCGAGCACTTACCGCAGGGCGCGCTCGTCCCCGTCCCCGACGACGTGCCCGACGTACCCGCCGTACTGCGCACCTGGTGCGCCGACCCGGCCCGGCAGGAACAGGTCGCCGAGGCGCTGGCCGCCGGGCGGCTGGTGCGCGTCGTCACCGGCGACGACACCACCGAGTACGAACTGCTCGCCGAGTCCGTGGACGCCCTGCGCATGCAGCGCGCCGCCCCCGTCCTCGGCGTCCCCGTCGCCTGAGACGCGCGCCCGCACCTGGGCGTACGACGTGAGGCACTCGAACAGACTAATCGGTAGAATCCAGACATGGCGGAGCGGCCCGGCGCGCCGGAGCTCGTCCTGGAGACCGAGTCGGGCTCCACCGTGATGAGCCCGGTCCGCGACTACCACGTCGGACGCGACCCGTTGAGCGACATCGTCATCGACGACGCCCGGGTCTCCTGGCACCATGCCGTGCTGCACGCCAACGGCGGCCACTGGACGCTCAAGGACACCCACAGCACCAACGGCACCTACGCCGACGGCAGTCGCGTCCACGCACGGGACGTCGGCCCCGGCACCGTCATCCGGTTCGGCAGCGCCACCGACGGACCGCGTGCCGTCCTCGCCGCCCCCGCACGCAACCGCCCCTCGGCGGTCTCCCACCCCGCCCTCACCCACACCTTCCGGCAGCCCACCTCCGTGCGCCCGCTGCCGACCCGCACCGTCCGCATCGGCCGGGCCGCCGACAACGACCTGGTCGTCGACGACCTGATCGTCTCCCGGCACCACGCCGAGCTGCACGTCCACGTCGACGGCACCTACGAGATCGTCGACCTCGGCAGCCACAACGGCACCTACCTCAACGGCGTCGCGGTCGACCGGGCCGACATCGGCCCCGGCGACATCGTGGGCATCGGGCACTCCGACTTCTGCCTGATCGGCGACGAACTCCAGCAGTACGTCGACACCGGCGAGGTCTCCCTCGACGTCCAGGACCTCACGGTCGCCGTCGACCGGGGCACCAAGACCCTCCTCGACCACGTCTCCTTCCCGGTGGGGGAGAAGTGCCTGCTCGGGGTCGTCGGCCCGAGCGGCGCCGGCAAGTCCACCCTGATGAACGCGCTCACCGGACAGCGCCCCGCCGACGAGGGCACCGTCCTCTACGACGGACGCGACCTCTACCACGACTACGCCGAGCTGCGGCAGCGCATCGGCCTCGTCCCGCAGGACGACATCCTGCACACCCAGCTGACCGTGCACGCCGCGCTGTCCTACGCCGCCGAACTGCGCTTCCCGCAGGACACCGCCAAGGCCGAACGCCGGGCCCGGGTCGACGAGGTGATCCGTGAACTCGGCCTCGAGGAGCGGGCCCGCCAGCACGTGCACAGCCTGTCCGGCGGCCAGCGCAAGCGGGTCAGCGTGGCGCTGGAACTGCTGACCAAGCCGTCAC
The DNA here is from genome assembly GCF_040689265.1 of Streptomyces sp. NPDC052012. Lineage (NCBI taxonomy): Bacteria > Bacillati > Actinomycetota > Actinomycetes > Kitasatosporales > Streptomycetaceae > Streptomyces > Streptomyces sp. NPDC052012. Next base: position 77,120 of record NZ_JBFAXA010000005.1, on the reverse strand, counting down.
TGCTGTTCCTCGACGAGCCGACCTCCGGCCTCGACCCCGGCATGGACCGCTCGGTGATGCACATGCTGCGCGGCCTCGCCGACGACGGCCGCACCGTCATCGTCGTCACCCACAGCGTCCTCAGCCTGGACGTCTGCGACCGTCTCCTCGTCCTCGCCCCCGGCGGCAGGGTCGCCTACTACGGCCCGCCCGGCGAGGCCCTCGCCTTCTTCGGCTTCGAGCACTGGCCGGAGGCGTTCGAGGCGTTCGAGCACCAGCAGGACCGGGACTGGGCGGGGCAGTACCGGGAGTCGCCCTTCCACCGGCGCTACGTCGCCGAGGCCGCCGCCCAGCCGCAACGGCCCCGCGAGGACCCGGTCCTGGTCGGACCGCCGCCCGAGCCGCGCCGCTGGGGCGCCCAGCTGAGCACCCTGGTCCGCCGCTACACCGCGGCGCTCGCCGCGGACCGCACCTTCCTCGCCATCATGATCGCGCTGCCGTTCGTGATGGGCGCCATGGCCCGTGCCCTCGCCGGCGGCGAGCTGACCCGCAAGTCCGCCATGAACACCCTGCTCATCCTGTGCGTCGGCGCGGTGCTCACCGGAGCCGCCAACGCGGTGCGCGAACTGGTCAAGGAGCGGGTGATCTACCAGCGTGAGCGGGCCGTGGGCCTGTCCAGATCGGCGTACGTGATGTCCAAGGTGGTCGTGCTCGGCACGGTCACCGCGCTCCAGGCCGTGGTGCTGACCCTCGTCGCGCTGGCCGGCGTGGACCTGCACGCACCCGGCGGCGAAGGCGTGGTGATGCCGCCCCTTGTCGAGATCACCGTCGCGGTCGCGCTGCTCGCCTTCGCCGCGATGATGCTCGGGCTGCTGGTCTCCGCCATGGTCCCCAAGGAGGAGGTGACGATGCCGCTGCTGGTGCTGCTGGCCATCGTCCAGGTCGTCTTCTGCGGGGCCCTGCTGCCGCTCGCCGACGTGCTCGTCCTGGAACAGATGGCCTGGCTGGTGCCGGCCCGCTGGGGGTTCGCGGCGATGGCCGGCACCATCGACCTGCCCGCGCTGTCGCCGGGCGACCTGAGCAGCGACCCGCTCTTCGCGCACGCGGCGGACGTGTGGCTGCTGTCCGTCGGCATGCTGCTCGCCCTGTCGCTGGTCTTCGGCCTGCTGGTCGCCCGCCTGCTGCGGCGCCAGGAGCCCGCGGTGATGCGGAAGTAGGCGCCGGCGATGACGGACCCCGGCTTCCGGCCCACGCACGTCGTCCCCGGCGACGGCCTGCCGGCCTGGGAGACCCCCGACCCCGGCCGGCCCACCGTGCCGCTCGACCCGCTGCTGCCGGTGCAGCTGCTTCAGCGGCGCGGCGACTGGGGCCAGGTGCTGTGCTCCAACGGCTGGTCGGCATGGGTCGACGGCCGCCGCCTGCTCGCCGTGCCCCGGGACCCGCCCGCCGCCGACGCCCCGATGGCCCGCACCGCCGACCCGCGGCCGCTGCTGCTGCGCGCCGAGGAGACCCTGGCCCGCTACCGGGCCGCCGTCACCGCCCTGGCCGACGGCAGCCTGGACGGCGAGGCCTTCCAGGCCCGCACCCGCGGGCTGCGCATCGGACTCGTCGTCGACGGGGACTCCGTATGGCTCTACGACCCCGACCACGGGCGCTGGGTGTACACCGACGGCACCGCGCTGCACACCCACGCCGCCGACGCGGCACCGCGCGCCGCACCGGAACCGTCCGGTCATCCCCCCACCCAGGTCGTGACCGACGGACCCACCCGGGTCGTCGCCCCCGACGGAGACGCGCGATGACCGGCGACACCAGCCTCTTCGCGGGCCGGCCCACCGACCTGACGGGACGCCGGGTCGCCGGCTACCGCATCGAGCGGGAGATCGGCCGCGGCGGCATGGCCGTCGTCTACCGGGCCCACGACCTGCGCCTGGACCGCACCGTCGCACTGAAGCTGCTCGCCCCGGACCTCGCCCGCAACGACACCTTCCGCCGCCGCTTCACCCACGAGTCCCGCACCGCGGCGGCCATCGACCACCCGCACATCGTGCCCGTCTTCGAGGCCGGCGAGACCGAGGGCATCCTCTACATCGCGATGCGCTACGTCGACGGCAGCGACCTGCGCCGGCTCCTGGACCGCGAGGGTCCGCTGCCCGTCCCCGCCGCACTGCGCATCGCCGCGCAGGTGGCCTCCGCGCTCGACGCCGCCCACGAGCGCGCCCTGGTGCACCGGGACGTGAAGCCCGGCAACATCCTGGTGGCCCACGGCACCGACAGCGACCACCCCGAGCACGTCTATCTCACCGACTTCGGCCTGACCAAGAAGTCGCTCTCCCTGACCGGGTTCACCACGGTGGGTCAGTTCGTCGGCACCCTCGACTACGTGGCCCCCGAGCAGATCTCCGGCCGCCCGGTCGACGCGCGCTGCGACGTCTACGGCCTCGCCTGCGTCGTCCACGAGACCCTCACCGGCCACCCGCCGTTCCGCCGCGACGACGACATGGCCCTGCTGTGGGCCCACCAGTACGACGACCCGCCCCCGCTGACCGCGGCCCGGCCGGACGTCCCGCCGCAGGCCGACGCGGTGTTCGCCAAGGCCATGGCCAAGAGCCCCGACGACCGCTACGCCTCGTGCCGGGACTTCGTCACGGCCCTGCGGGGCGCCACCTCGGGCGGCGGGGGAGGAGCCGTCGAGGGGGTGCCCGCCACACAGGCGGTCCCGCGCGCCGCCGCGCCCGCGGCCGAGGCCCGGCCGAAGCCTCCGCCGGACTGGGCCCGGCCGGCCTTCGGGCCGGAGGTCTAGGCAGCCACGCGGTGTCGGGGCGGCCGTGCGGCCACGCGGCTAGGCCGCTGCGCGACGCTTCTCGTGCCGTCGGCGCAGCAAGCCCGCCGGCAGGGCGCCCGCGAAGCCGGTGACCAGACCCCACAGCAGCGCGAGCCCCAGCGCACCCCACACCCGCGGATCGAGCAGCACCTGCCCGGCGAGTCCCTCGCCGAGATCGCCGATGCCGAGGACCGACAGGCCGAGGCGGGCGGAGACCCGGCCGACCAGGCAGATCATCAGCACCGTCAGCGCCAGCGCCACCGCCATGTGCACGGCGTGCTGCCAGGCCCGGATCCGCGGCGGTGCCACGGCCGCCATCACGAACGCCGTGGCCAGCAGGAGCACCGCGTCGACGACCGGCAGCCACCACACCCTGCCGTCGTGCTCGGCGAGCGTGCCCAGATTCAGCGTGGAGACGTCCGGGGTGCGCAGCACCTCGTCGAGCACCCGCGGCATGGGCAGCCCGAAGGGGCCGTCCACCCTGCCGTTCCAGGTCGCGCCGAGCCCGAGCGTCAGGGCGAGCCAGACGACGTTGGGCAGGCCGAGCAGGATCACGGCGAACGTCTCGGCCGGACGGCCCCGGGTGGCCGCGACGGCCAGCGCGACGACGAGACCGATGACGACATAGGCGAGCAGCAGCTGCACCATCGCGTGCGCGGCGGGCCGCACCGTGGTGTGGAAGCGCAGCAGCCGGCCCGGCAGCGGCGCGCCGCGCGCCACCATCAGCGCCAGCAGCAGCACACCGGCGAGCCAGACGAGACCGACGAGGACGGTCAGCGGCACGTCCGCCGCGAAGCCGACCTCCGGTCTGATGCCCAGCAGATCGCCGAGGTCGCTCAGCGCCCCCTCTCCGAGGGAGATCTCGAAGGTGTGGCGGGCGGCGTAGGCCAGGCCGAGCAGCACGAGCAGCCACAGCGCCAGGAACCGCGCGGCCCAGCCGGCCAGCTCGGGTGCCCCCGCGACCGCCCGGTGGCGCAGTGGGCGCAGGAAGCCCCAGCCGATCACCAGGGCCCCGGTGAGCGTCACGGACAGCGGCATGACCGTCAGACCGCCCTCCGTGCCGGCCAGGACCCCCGCGTCCCCCGACAGCTCCACCGTCCCGCCGACCGCGGTCACCACCGTCGCCGCGACCACCTTGGGGAACGACCCGTCCGGCAGATCCGCGGCGCCGGCCGCCCACAGACCCAGCGTGGCCACGACGCCCATCGCGATCAGCCCACCGAGCACCGTGGCCAGGGCCTGCGGCCAGCCGTGGCGGGCGACCGCCCGGTCGGAGGGGATGCGTGCAGTCACGCTGTCACGCTAAGCAGGGCCCGCCCACCGCGCCTGCCGGGAGGTCCGTCCGCGTCGGCTTGCGGGCGGTGCACCCCAGGCACACACAATGAACGCATAACGCAAGAAGACCGAGAAAACCTCCGACTTCGGTCAGCGTGAACGGTCAGCGTGTGACTGCCGGGGATCACCCGAGCGGGAAGAAGGGCTCGTGAGCGTCGAACCGCCGTCCTCCGGCCGACCCACCGGACCCCCCTCCGGACCGCTGTCGGGCCGCTCCCAGCCACCACCGTCCGGGCCGCCCTCCCAGCCGCCCGGCGCCGGCGGCGACACGAACGTGCCCGGCGGAGGCGGCGGCGCCGGACCGCCAGGGACAGGAGGCGGCGCCGTACCGCCTGGCCCGGGCCGCCGGCCGTGGTGGAGGTCCGTCCCCGGTGTCGCCGTGGTCGCCGTCGCCGTGGTGGCCGCCGTGATCCTCGCCGTGGTGCTCACCCGCTCCGACGGCGGCACCGGAACGGGCGGCGGCGAGGTCTTCCTGCAGGCCGCCGACGCGTCGGGCCGCGATCCCTTCACCGAGTCGACGGCCGAGGACAGCAGCGCCCCGCCCGCCACCCCCTCTCCGTCCCCCGACCCGGCATCGCCGCGCGAGGTGCGCGGTGTGGACGGCGGACAGCCCGGCCTGTACGGCGGCACCCGTGACGTCGCCGCCTGCGACGTCGAGCGGCAGATCACCTATCTCCGGGACGTGCCGGCCAAGAACGAGGCCTTCGCCTCCGTGCTCGACATCGACCCGTCCCGCGTCCCCGCCTACCTGCGCTCCCTCACCCCGCTCCAGCTGCGCATGGACACCCGGGTCACCAACCACGGCTACCGCGACGGCGCCGCTCTGCCCTACCAGGCCGTCCTCCAGGCGGGCACCGCCGTGCTCGTCGACGACCGCGGGGTGCCCCGGGTCCGCTGCGCCTGCGGCAACCCGCTGACCGAGCCGGTCGCCCAGTCCGACCCCCGCTACACCGGCGCCCGCTGGCCGGGCTACGACCCCGCGAAGGTCGTGGTCGTCGAGCCCGCACCCGATCCGGTCGAGGAGTTCGTCGTCTACGACCCCGAGCGCGGCGCCTGGTTCGAGCGGGAGCCCGGCGACACGGGCGGCGCGGACCGCCCCACCCGCCCACCCGGCAAGCCGACCCCCTCGGACGGCACGACCCCGCCCTCCCCGCCGAAGCCCGACGAGCAGCCCCCGTGCCCGCCCGGCGGTGCCACCCCGTGCCCGGGCGGCTCGCCCGCGCCGTCCCCACCGGACTCAGAGCCGGGGACCGAGGAGCCCCCGACCGAGGAGCCCCCGACCGGCGAGGCACCCACCGACGAGCCCGAGGACGGCGAGTCGCCCGCCCCCGACTCCCCGCAACCGCCCCCGCCGGGCTCCGGCACCCCGCCCGAGCCGCCCTCGAGCGCGGCCCCGCCGGCGGCGTCCTAGAGCCCTAGGGGTGTCCGCAAAGTCGCGTCGTCCGCCCGAAGAGCGGGCCATGCGGCGTCCGGTGCGTGCTCCCGGTGTGCCGGGCGGACATCCAGGCGGGACTTTGCGGACGCCCGGCACCCTCCTCCGCCTTGCAGCTGCACGCACCAGACCCCGCTCACCGGCGCTGACCAGGCACCGCCGCTTCCCCGAGACATGATCCAAACGACAGGCCCTAGACCCGGTCCGTGCGGATGGCCCGTACCACCAGGGCGTGGTCACCGAGCCCCAGCATCCGGTCGGCCGGCAGTTCGGTCAGCGTCGTGCGGATCGTCTTGATCCGACCGGTGACCGGATCGAACGCCGCGTCCAGCACGGTGCCGCATTCCTCACCGGTCTCGGTGAGCACCCGGCGGCCGAGCAGATCATGGTGCGGCGGCCCCTCGGCCACGTCCTCGCCCGCGCCCGCGCGGACCACCAGCCGGTCCGCGCGGACGGCGATCACGTCCTGCCAGGACGGGGCCGCCTGCCCGCGCAGCCACCCCCGCCGCAGCCGCAGCCGGGTGACCGCCCCGGCCGCCGCGTCGACCGTCAGGTCCCGCACCACACCGAGCCGGCCGCCCTCGCCGTCCGTCAGCACCGGCAGCCCCCGCACCCGGGAGAAGAGGATCACGACAGCGCACTCCTTCTCCGGTCGTGGAAGGCGCCGACACGGGTCACGAAGTCCGGCAGGTCGTCGGTGACGTAGGTCGTCGCGTGCTCGGGGATCACCAGGGTCCGGCCGGCGGTGGAGCGGGCCTCGCCCCGCGGCACGTACACACGGTGCCGGCGATGACGCGAGCCGGGCACCAGGTCCCGGTGGGCGGCGAGCCGGAACGCCACGACACGGCCGCTGGTGCCGCCCCGCACCAGCACGTCCAGCACCGTGCCCACCGGCTCACCCGCGTCCGTCCTCACCTGCGCCCCGAGCAGCCGCCCGCGCAGCGCGTCACGCCGCGCCACCGACAGCGGCAGGTCGAACAGCGCGTCCCGGTCGCGGACCATCACCGCGTGGTGGCCCAGGCAGTACACCGCCGGCCAGGGCAGGTCCTGCGCCAGCTGGCCCGACCACAGGGACCGGCCGGTCAGCGTGAAGCTCGCGATCCGTTCGGCCGAGGGGTCGAAGACGGTGTCCTTGACATGGGCGACGGCGTCGCCGCCCAGCGTCACCACGGGCAGCGTCGTCAGGCTCCGCACCGACATCAGCTCGTCCACGGAATTCCGGGTTCCCGCACTGTGCGCCGGCCAACACCGACAGAGTGGACTGCGTCGGCGGAGTCGGGGTACGAGCACTGGTGCAGAGCGTCCGGCCAGCCCGGCTTCTCAGAGAGAAACGCATGACCGACCACCTGGACGGGGCAGTGATACCGACTGGTTTCGACGTGCCCGTGGAACCGCTGCGGCGGGCGGCACACTTCACCGGCGAGCCGGGCTGCATCGCCGAGGCGCGGGAATTCGCCGCGCTGTTCCTGGAGCAGCTCAAGAACGAGTGGTGCGCCAAGCTCGACGAGCGCGCCGACGGCGCCGTGCTGCTGGTGGTGAGCGAGCTCGTCACCAACGCCGACCGCCACAGCAACGGCCCGTACATCCTGGAGCTGGAGGGCACGGACACGTCGCTCACGGTGGCGGTCTACGACAGCAGCGCCGCTCTGCCCCGCGTCTTCCCGCGCGACCCCGAGCGCATCGGCCGGCACGGACTGGAGATCGTCCGGGCGCTGGCCCAGGACCTCCGTGTGGAGCGGGTGCCGGTCGGCAAGTGCGTGCGCGCCGTGCTGAGCTTGTCGTCCTGACGTCTCCCCGACTCGTCCTGGCGTCTCCTCGACGTCACGCGCTCGTACCCGCGGTCTCCCGCTCCCACCTGCGCCTGCACGTGTCCTCGCCGACGTCTACGCCGCGCGGCGTCGAGCCTCCGTCACCGATACGGGCCCCTGTGGGCGCCGCCCCCGGCCGGGAACGGCACCCACCTCGCCGGTGTCGCCCGCCCCGCTCAGGCGCAGCCCAGCTCGCCCAGCATTCCCTCGCGCAGCCGGGTGATGATGCGCTTGATCAGGCGGGACACATGCATCTGGGAGCAGCCGAGCCGTTCGCCGATCTCCGCCTGGGTGGCCTCTTCCACGAACCGCATATGGATGATCTGCCGGTCGCGTTCGCTGAGCTCGGCCATGAGCGGCGCCAGGGCGTGGAAGTCCTCGACGAGCCGCAGCCCTTCTTCCTCCACGCCGATGAAGTCGGCGAGCACCGCTTCGCCGTTCTCGGGCCCGTCACCGGTGAGGGCGGCGTCCAGCGAGGAGGAGTTGTAGCCGTTGGCAGCGATCTGTCCCTCGACGACCTGCTCCTCGGTGATGTTCATCAGCGTGGCGAGCTCGGCGACCGTCGGCTCGCGGTCCAGCCGGCTGGCCAGCTCCTCACGGGCCTTGGCCAGCTCCACGCGCAGCTCCTGCAGCCGCCGCGGCACATGCACGGCCCAGGTGGTGTCACGGAAGAAACGCTTGATCTCGCCCACGATGTAGGGCAGCGCGAAGGAGGTGAACTCGACCTCGCGCGACAGTTCGAACCGGTCGATGGCCTTGATCAGACCGATCATGCCGGTCTGGACGATGTCCTCCATGTCGTCGCCACGGCCGCGGAACCGGCCGGCCGCGAAACGCACCAACGACATGTTCATCTCGATCAGGATGTTCCGCGCGTACTGGTACTCGTGGGTCCCCTCCTCCAGCTCCGTCAGACGACGGAAGAACTGACGGGACAGCTCCCTGGCGTCCCGCGGAGCGACACTGCGCGGATCCACGACCCCGGGAAGGCATCCGTCACCCGTACCGGCCTCGGTGTTCTCCTCGACGACCTGCGCCTGCGCCCGGATCACGGCGGTCTCCATTACCTCTCCCCACGAAAGTCACGGCTGACATGTGTGCCTGGGTCCTTCGGGGATGCGGGTACCCCGGACCCGGCCGTGCATGCCCATCCGTTTCCGTAGGGCAAATGATAGGTCCGTTCTGGTCACCCGGCACTCCGAGCGGCACCCCTCGGGCGGGGCACGGCCACCGCCGATTCACTGAGGGCGGAATGCCGGTCCCTTCCCTCCGCGGCCGGGATTCCTAGGCTGAAGGGGTGACCGATCAAGCGCCCGACCACGCCCACGTCATCCCCCTGCGCCCCCGGGCCGGCCGCCGGGAAGCCGTGCCCCGCCCGCAGCCGATGCCCGGCGCGCAGCCGACGCACCGCGCGCAGCCCACGCCCCGCCCCGAGGCCGTCCCTCCGGTGCCCGCCCCCAGAGAGCCCCTGTGGCGGGACCTCGTGGGGGATGTGCTGCGCCGGGAGCGGCTCGCTCAGGAGCGGACGCTGAAGGACGTCGCCGAGGCCGCCCGCATCTCCATGCCGTATCTGTCGGAGGTGGAGCGCGGCCGCAAGGAGGCCTCCTCGGAGGTCCTCGCGGCCGCCGCCCAGGCCCTCGGCCTCGGCCTGGGCGACCTGCTGTCGCGTGCCCAGGGGGAGCTCGTCCGCCTCACCGCCCGCCGGACCGGCGGGAACCGCGCGATGCCGCGGTCCTCGCACAACGGGCTGTGCCTGGCCGCCTGAGACGCGCTCGCGGAGCCCGGCGCCTCACACCATGACGAGGCGCCGGCTCAGCACCTCGTCGGCCAGGCCGTAGGACACCGCCTCCGCCGCGGTGAACACCTTGTCGCGGTCCATGTCCGCCCGCAGCGTGGCCACGTCATGGTGCGTGTGCCGGGACAGCACCTCCTCCACCTGCGAGCGGATCCGCACCATCTCCTTGGCCTGCAACGACAGGTCGGACGCCGTGCCGCGCGCCCCGCTCGTGGCCGGCTGCCCGAGCAGCACCCGCGCGTGCTCCAGCACGAACCGCCGCCCGGGGTCCCCGCCGGCCAGCAGCACGGCCGCCGTGGACGCCGCCTGCCCCACGCAGAACGTCGAGATCGGCGCCTGCACGAACGTCATCGTGTCGTAGATCGCCATGAGCGACGTGAACGAGCCGCCCGGGGAGTTGATGTAGATCGAGATCTCGCTCTCCGGTGCCGCGGACTCCAGATGGAGGAGTTGCGCGATGACGACATTGGCCACCCCGTCGTCGATCTCGGTGCCGAGGAAGATGATCCGCTCGGACAGCAGCCGGCTGAACACGTCGTAGGACCGCTCGCCCTGCGGGGTGCGCTCGACGACGTTCGGAATCGTGTAGGTCCCCATCACTGCAGCCCCATCTTCCGCCGGCCCGCACCCGGGAGGATCTCGGCCAGCGACTCCACCACCCGGTCGACCATGCCGTACTCCCGTGCCTGTTCCGCCGTGAACCAGCGGTCCCGGTCGCCGTCGCGCGAGATGGTCTCGGGCGACTGCCCGGTGTGCTCGGCGGTGATCCGCTCGATGGTCCGCTTGGTGAACTCCAGGTTCTCCGCCTGGATCTCGATGTCGGCGGTGGTGCCGCCGATGCCGCCCGACGGCTGGTGCATCATGATGCGGGCGTTCGGCAGGGCGTACCGCTTGCCGGGTGTGCCGACGCTCAGCAGGAACTGCCCCATGCTCGCGGCGAACCCCATGGCGAGCGTGGACACGTCGTTGGGGATCAGCCGCATCGTGTCGTAGATCGCCAGGCCCGCGTGCACGGAGCCGCCGGGGCTGTTGATGCACAGGCTGATGTCGGTGCGCGGGTCCTCCGCCGACAGGATCAGCAACTGCGCGCAGACCCGGTTCGCGGAGACCTCGTCGACCTGGGTGCCGAGCAGCACGATGCGCTGGGCGAGCAGTTGGGAGGCGAGCTGGTCGTCGAAGCGGGTCGGAGGGGTGTCGCCCTCCTCCGCCCGCGGCAGCGGCGTGGTCAGTGGTGTCATCGGTGCTCCTCGTCGTGGCGCGGATGCCGTCGACTCCACTGTCGGCCGTGGACGCCGCCCACCGGCGCTTTCTCTGCCCGCGGCAGATTCGCCACGGGCAGAGCCCGGCCGCCCCGCCCGCCGGGATCCGGACGGGGGTGGTCCACCTGGATGAAGCCGCCGGGTGACCGATGAGTTCCGGGCTGTGGAGGGGTCGGCATAGGTGACCGCGTTCGACGCCCGGGAGGTACTCATGACCACCGACGGATTCACCACATGTCTCTGGTACGACGGCCAGGCCGAGGAGGCCGCGAACTTCTACGTCTCCGTCTTCAAGAACTCCAGCATCGGCAACACGCTCCGCTACACCGAGGCGGGGCCCGGACCCGTCGGCAGCGTCCTGACCGTGGAGTTCGTCGCCAACGGCCAGAAGTTCGTCGCCCTGAACGGCGGGCCGGAGTTCAAGTTCAGCGAGGCGATCTCCTTCCAGATCGACTGCGAGGACCAGGCCGAGGTCGACTACTACTGGGACAAGCTCGTCGAGGGCGGCGGCGAGCACGGGCCCTGCGGGTGGCTCAAGGACCGTTTCGGGGTGTCCTGGCAGGTCAATCCGATCCGCCTGACCGAGATGCTGCTCGACCCCGACCAGGCGAAGGCGGACCGTGCGATGAAGGCCATGCTCTCGATGAGCAAGCTCGACGTCGCCGAACTGGAGAAGGCCTTCGCGGGCGAGTGACCGCCGTGCGGGCAGGGCGGGGCCGGCACCCCTCACGGCCCCGCCCGGCCGCGCCCGCCCGGCCTAGGCGCGCTCCGCCAGGATCTCCTTGATCACATGCCGGGAGTTCTCCGCCAGAGGCGGGTTGGTCTCCCAGTAGAACGGCAGCTGGATCAGCGAGATCGACAGCGCCCAGCCCCGGCCCCGCGCCCACTCCGCCTCGTCGGCACCCACGGCCTCGCGGAAGACGCCGCGCACCTCCGCCGGGAGGAGGTTCCAGGCGACGATCAGATCCACCGCGGGATCACCCACGCCCACGGTCCCGAAGTCGATCACCGCGGCCAGCCGTCCGCCGTCGACCAGCACGTTCCCCGGTGACAGATCACCGTGCGCCCACACCGGCGCACCGGCGTGCTCCGGGGCCCGCAGCGACTCCTCCCACACCGCCGTCACCGCGCCGGTGTCGACCCGCCCCGCGAGCTGCGCGATCGCCTCGCGCGTGGGCCGGTCCCGGGTCGCCAGGGGCCCGCCCCGGTAACCGGCCGGCCCGTCGGCCGGATCGATCCGCCGCAGCGCGGTGACGAAGGCCGCGAGGTCCACGGCGACCGCCTCCGGAGCGTCGAGGGCGTCCACGACCGGATGGGCCCCGTCGAGCCAGCGGTACACCGCCCAGGGCCACGGGAAGCCCTCCCCGGCGACGCCGGCACCGACCGGTCCGGGCGTCGCGAACGGCAGCCTCGCGCCCAGCCTCGGCAACAGCCGCAGCTCGTGCGCGACGTCGTCGACGGCCCCCGGATGCCGGGGGAGGCGCACGACGAGGTCCTCACCGAGCCGGAACATGGCGTTCTCGGTCCCGGAGGAGCGCAGCCGCACGACCGGCAACCCCGCCCACTCGGGGAACTGCCCGGCGATCAGCCGCTCGACGAGACCGGCGTCGACCTCCACCTCGTCGGCACGCATCTTCACAGCACACATGCCGCCCATCCCAGCGCCCGCCGCCCCACGCTGTCGAACGAATTCCCCGGTCCCGGCCCGGTCCCGGCCCGGTCCCGGCCCGGTCCCGGCCTGCGCCCGGGTCCGTCCCGTGCCGGATCTGTGCCGCCAGGTCCGCGCCGGAACCGTGCCGCGCCAGGGCGCGCCCGGCTCCGTTCCGTCCCGCGCCGGATCTGTGCCGCCCAGCCCGCACCAGATCCGTGTCGCGCCCAGCCCGCACCGGAACCGTGCCGCGCCAGGGCGCGCCCGGCTCCGTTCCGTCCCGCGCCGGATCTGTGCCGCCCAGCCCGCACCAGATCCGTGCCGCGCCCAGCCCGCGCCGGACCCGTGCCGTGTGAGCCGGGCGTGCTCCGTGCCGTGCCCGCTCGTCGTCCGGCCCCCACGTGCGGCGCTCGGTTCGTGCGACGGGGCTCCGCAGCGGGCGCTCAGCCGCCGCCGGCGTCCTTCCCGATCACCCGCGTGATCTCCTCGGCCATCCGCAGGATGCCAGGGGAGCGGACCGGGCACGGCCTCGGCTCGGACGTGGTGGGAGCCAGACAGAAGTGGAGGTAGTCGTCATCGCGGTGCAGGGCCGTGCGGTCGCGGGCGGGCTCGGTGCAGTAGCCCGGGCGGGAGCGTTCGGCGGGGGTGCACGGCAGGTACTGGGTCCACGCGTGGCGGGCGCCGGGCGCGCTCACCGTGCCGCCCGCGTCCGCCACGAGGTCGCCCGAGGCGGCGGCGCGCTGTACGTAGAGGGCGTTCACCCGGCGTACCCGGTCCGGGGTGATCGGGTCGGGGCCCTGCAGGACCCACACGATGCGGGGCCGCCCGGCGCCTCCCGCCGCGCGGATCTGCTCGGTGAGCCGTCGCGCGTCCGCCGCGTACCGCTCGAAGTACCGCTGCCGGGAGGCGTCGTGGGTGATGCCGTCCATGCACCAGGTGTAGCCCCAGGCGTTCCCCCAGAACTGCAGCACCACGTAGTCCGGCCGCAGCCTGCGCACCAGGGCCGCCGCCTTGTCCCGGGCCGGGACGAGGGACCGCTTGCCGGAGCCCTCCAGGTAGTCGCACAGCGTGGTGCCCGAGTACGGCGCGCTGGTGTACCGGACGCCCAGGTCGCGGCGCAGCTCAGCGCCGAGGACCCGCTGGTTCTCCATCGCCAGCGAGTCCCCCAGGTACAGCACCGCGGGCGGCTTCGTCACCGGTGCCGTGCCGGGGGACGCCGCCGGCCGCCGGTGCGTCATGGACGACGCCTCCGGTGAGGCCGCGGGCGGCGCGGCCCGGGCCCCGCGGCCGGACGACGGATCGGTGCAGGCACCGAGCAGTACGGCAGCCGACAGCACGAACACGACCCACGCCTTGCGCATACGGCGACTCCCGCCCCGGCCGGCCACAACGGCTCCCCAGGCAAGCACAGCCGGGTCCGCGGAGGAAGACGCGCTTCAGGACAGCTCGTTCACAGCTGGTTCACGTGGTGCACGGCTGGTCCACCAGCACCGCCGCCCCGTCGAAGCGGCCCGCCGCGAGGTCCGCCAGCGCCTGCGCGGCCCGCGCCATCGGATACGCATGGGTCGTCGCCCGTACGCCGTGCCGGGCGGCCAGCGCCAGGAACTCGCGGGCGTCCTCGCGGGTGTTGGAGGTGACGCTGCGCAGCTGCTTCTCGTAGAACAGCTCCGTCTCGTAGTGCAGCGGCGGCGTGTCGCCGAGGTGGATGCCCGCGATCGCCAGGGTTCCGCCCCGGTCGAGCGCCCGCAGCGCCACCGGCACCAGCTCGCCCGCCGGGGCGAACAGGATCGCGCTGTCCAGGGGCTCCGGCGGCATCGCGTACGCGTCCTGCGCTGATGCGACGCCCAGCTCCAGGGCCAGGCGTCGCGCCGCCGCCCCCCGGGTCATGACGTGCACGGTGGCTCCCTCGGCCAGCGCCACCTGCGCGCACAGATGAGCACTGCCGCCGAACCCGTACAGCCCCAGCCGCCCGCGCGGCGGCAGCGCGGCCCGCCTCAGCGCGCGGAAGCCGATGATGCCGGCGCACAGCAGCGGCGCCAGGGCCACGTCGTCCACCTCGCCCGGCAGCCGGTGGGCGAACGCGGCCGGGACGGTCGTGTACGGGGCGTAGCCGCCGTCGGCGTCCCAGCCGGTGTAGCGCGAGGAGGGGCAGAGATTCTCCGCGCCGCGCACGCAGCACGCACAGCTGCCGCAGGTGCGGCGCAGCCACGCCACCCCCACCCGCTCGCCCGTCGCGAAGTCCGTCACCGCCGCCCCGGCCCCCGCCACCACGCCGACGACCTCGTGCCCCGGCGTCACCCCCACCCGGTGCACCGGCAGGTCGCCCTCGGCGACATGCAGATCCGTACGGCACACCCCGCACGCGCGCACCCGCACCAGCAGCTCGTCGTCACCGGGCACCGGCACCGGCTTCGTCACCGGCCGGAGCGAGCCGTCCTCCACCGGGCCCGGTCGCACCACGGACCACGCCCGCATCGTCCCGGCTGTCTCGGTGCTCATGGCTGTCCCTGGGCTGTCCTGGCTGTCCTGCCTGTCCCGGCATTCTCCAGTCTGCTGCGGAGCGGGAGGTTCGGCGCGCGTCGCGTCCCGCGGGTGACTAGCGTGAGAAAGCGGACGATCCACCTACCGGGAGAGGGCCGTGACCATGGCCGTACCACCTGCGGGTGCCCCTTGTTGGGCCGATGCGATGTTCACGGACGTCGAGGGAGCCAAGAGCTTCTACGAAGACGTCCTCGGCTGGACCTTCGGCGAGCAGTCGTCGGAGTACGGCAACTACACCCAGGCCTACGCGAACGGCAAGGCGGCCGCGGCCGTCGTCCCGCCCATGCCCGGGCAGGAGGGCCAGTCGCAGTGGTGCCTGTATCTCGCCTCGCCGGACGTGAACGCCACCGCGCAGAAGATCCGCGACAACGGCGGCGAGATCCTGATGGAGCCGATGGAGGTCGGCGACTTCGGCGCGATGTGCCTGGCCCGCGACCCCGGCGGGGCCGTGTTCGGCGTCTGGCAGCCGGGGACCCACGAGGGTTTCGAGACGGACATGGAGCAGCCGGGCGCGTTCTGCTGGGCGGAGATCTTCACCCGCGAGCCCGCGAAGTCCGACGCGTTCTTCCCGGCCGTCTTCGGCTACACGGCCCAGCAGATGCAGGACGAGGCGATGGACTTCCGGGTCTACAACCTCGGTGAGCGTCCCGCGCTGGGCCGCATGGAGATGACGGACGACTTCCCGCCCGAGGTGCCGCCGTACATCAACGTCTACTTCAGCGTCGCCGACTGCGACGAGGCGGTGGCGAAGGCCACCAAGCACGGCGCGGTCCTGCGCTTCGGGCCGATGGACAGCCCCTTCGGACGCTTCGCCGCGCTGACCGACCCGCAGGGCGCGAACTTCTCGGTGATCGACACCACGAAGACCGAGGGTGAGATGCCCCCGATGACCGACGTGTGAGCGTCGCGGTGTGCCCCGGGGCCCGGTCGGGCGGCCCCGCGGCGCACGGCGTCCCGGCGGGGTGCCCCGGCCGGGCATGGCATGATCGGGGCCATGCGTGAACGTGTTGTGGCCGCGTGCGACGGGGCTTCGAAGGGGAATCCCGGACCCGCCGGCTGGGCCTGGGTGATCGCCGACGCCTCCGAGACCCCGGTTCGCTGGGCGGCGGGGGCGCTGGGGAAGGCCACCAACAACGTCGCCGAACTCACCGCGCTGGAGCGGCTGCTCACGGCGACCGACCCGGACGTGCCGCTCGAGGTCCGGATGGACTCGCAGTACGCCATGAAGGCCGTCACCACCTGGCTGCCCGGCTGGAAGCGCAACGGCTGGAAGACGTCCGCCGGCAAACCCGTCGCCAACCAGGAGCTCGTCGTCCGCATCGACGCCCTCCTGCAGGACCGCTCCGTCGAGTTCCGCTACGTCCCCGCCCACCAGGTCGACGGCGACCGGCTGAACGACTTCGCGGACCGCGCCGCCAGCCAGGCCGCCACCGTGCAGCAGGACGCGGGCAGCGAGCTCGGCTCGCCCGAGCCGCCGCCCGCCCCCGACACCCCGCCGGGCGGGGCCGGCAAGCGCAGGTCCGCGGGCTCCAAGGCGTCCCGGCCGCGCACCGGCGGCGGCGCGTCGGCGCGCACGATCAAGGCGAAGTTCCCCGGCCGCTGCCTGTGCGGCCGCTCCTACGCCGCCGGCGAGCCCATCGCGAAGAACGACCGGGGCTGGGGCCACCCCGAGTGCCGGACCGCCCAGAGCGCCTGACGCCGGCGCCCGATCAGGCGTCGTAGGTGTAGTGCGGCGTGTGGTCCAGCAGGTCCGCCGGGGTCATGTCGTGCCACGGCCGCATGGTCTCGTTCAGGTCGACGACGTCCGGCGTGCCGCCCGCCGGCAGATAGCCGGAGCCGGGGTGGCGGCGCTGCCACTCGGCCCACAGCTTGTCGATGTAGGCGTGGTGCAGCCAGAACACCGGGTCGTTGGGGGAGGCCCCGGTGGCCATCTGCCCGCCGACCCACACATGGACCCGGTTGTGCAGATTGACGCCCCGCCAGCCCTCCAGGTGGTTGCGGAAGCCGTCCGACGCGCTGTTCCACGGCGGCATGTCGTAGGTGGCCATCGCCAGCACCGACTCCACCTCCGCCCGGGTGGGCAGCTGCCGCCCGCCGGAGCCGAGCGCGCGTCTGAGGAACGTACGGCCGTCGACGCGCACGTTCACCGGCCAGTTCCCGTCGGCCGCCGCGAACGGGCCGTCCATCACCCGTCCGTCCCGGCTGCGCCCGCTGCCGCCCATGAAGTCCGGCGCCCACAGCGAGGAGCGCACCGAGTTGTCCGCGGTCCAGTCCCAGTACGGCAACGCCACCGACGCGTCCACCGACTGCAGCGCGCGCTCGAACTCCAGCAGGAATCTGCGGTGCCACGGCAGGAAGGACGGTGAGCGGTGTCCGGTGCGCTCGCCCTGGTCGGTGTCGGACATGATGAAGGCGTTGTGCGTGGTGACGAACGCGTCGTAGCGGCCGCTGCGCTTGAGCTCGAGGAGCGCGGCGACGAAGCGCCGCTTCTCCTCGGCGGTCAGCAGGGCCTGGTTCTTGCGGACGGTCATGTGCGGAGGGCTCCCGAGGTGCGTGCGGTGATGTGCGGCGTGCTGTGACGACCGGTCAGCCGGTGGCGGGGAAGGGCAGCAGCGCGGCGCCCTGGAGTTCGTCCACGGCGGCGCGTGCGGCGGCGCGCGGCGTCGGCACCGGCTCGTAGTGGCTGACGACGCTGATCCAGCTGCCGTCGGCGTTGCGCATCACGTGCAGCTCCACGCCGTCGATGAACACGGCGTAGCCGGCCCCATGGTGGTGACGGCCGCCGGGAGCGAGCGGCCGGCCCTGTATCCGGCGGCCCTTGTAGACCTCGTCGAAGCTGCCGGGGGAGTCGTGGTGGTGGCCGGGGCCCTCGGCACGGGCGGAGGGTGCGAGGGCGGCGGAGGCACCCGCGGCGGTGGTGAGGACGGCCGCGGCGGTGAGCGCGCGGCGACGGCTGAGTCCGGGCATACGGATCCCCCTGGGGGTTCGGTCGGGGTGAGGACGCCGTATGCCTATCGGGCGCGTCGGCGGCGGTGGAAATCCCCTCGGACCGGTTGGTCCGGATCCGGGCAATTCCGCTCATGCGGTACAAGGTTGAACGGAGATGATCTTGCTGCGGGCCGGGGTGGCGCAGCAGTGGAAGGGGAAATTCCGCTGCGCTCGAAAGGCTCCCGTGTGCGATCTTCCGCGCCGGGCGTCCGGCGCGTGGCGCGCGTCACGCCGCGAGATTGACGCGATCCCTCGGACCGGGACACGGGACCGGCGTCCGGACCGCGCGGGTGACAGACTGACGACCATGGAAGAGCGCACATTCGACAGGTCGGGCCAGCACGCCTCCGTCATCGGTCTCGGCACCTGGCAGCTCGGCGCGGACTGGGGCGACGTCGACGACAAGCAGGCCCTGGCGGTCCTGGAGGCCGCCGCCGAGTCGGGCGTCACCTTCTTCGACACCGCCGACGTCTACGGAGACGGCCGCAGCGAGCAGACCATCGCCTCGTTCCTGAGCGGCCGCCCCGATCTGCACGTCATGGTCGCCACGAAGATGGGCCGGCGCGTCGAGCAGATCCCCGAGAACTACGTCCTCGCCAACTTCCGCGCCTGGAACGACCGCTCGCGGCGCAACCTCGGCGTCGACCGGATCGACCTGGTGCAGTTGCACTGCCCGCCGACCCCCGTCTACTCCGCCGACGAGGTCTTCGACGCCCTGGACACCCTGGTGGCGGAGGAGCGCATCGCCGCCTACGGGGTCAGCGTGGAGACCTGCGCCGAGGCGCTGACGGCGATCGCCCGGCCGAACGTGGCGAGCGTGCAGATCATCCTCAACCCGTTCCGCATGAAGCCGCTGCGCGAGGTGCTGCCCGCCGCCCGTCAGGCCGGTGTCGGCATCATCGCCCGGGTGCCGCTCGCCTCCGGACTGCTCTCGGGCAGGTACACCAAGGACACCGTCTTCCCCGAGAACGACCACCGCACGTTCAACCGGCACGGCGAGTCCTTCGACCAGGGCGAGACCTTCTCCGGCGTCGACTACGCCACGGGCGTCGAGGCGGCCGCCGAGTTCGCCGCGCTCGCCCCCGAGGGATGGGCCCCGGCCCAGCTGGCCCTGCGCTGGATCGTCCAGCAGCCCGGTGTCACCACCGTCATCCCCGGCGCCCGCACCCCCGAGCAGGCCCGCGCCAACGCGGCCGCCGCCCGCCTCCCGGAGCTCCCCGCCTCCACCCTGGCCGCGATCCGCGACCTCTACGAGCGGCGGATCAAGGACCAGGTGGAGAGCCGCTGGTAGCTCTCACGGCTCCAGCAGCAGCTGCCACTCCTGTTCCTGGTCCCCGGAGGCCGCGCCCGCGTCGCGTGCCGCGAAGGCGCCGGCGAGGGTGTCACGGGCGCGGCGCACCGCGAGCGGGGTGCCCTGCACGGTGACGTTCACCGGGGCCGACAGCCGGCCGGCGCGGGGCTGTCCGGCGCCGGTGCGGCCCTCCGAGGCGAACGTCGCCATGTGGACCGTCGCACTGTCGTCGGACGGCAGCGCGTCCGGTGCCCCGAACGCGCCCTCCAGGGCCCGGACGACGACACGGGCGTCGTCGGCGCCCCCGCCGTCGATCGTCACGGTGAGCTGGGTATCGGACATACGTCCCACGACCTCCCGGCCTCGGCGTCATCGCGTGCCGTGTAACCGCGCCCGGCACCGGCAAACCGAGGTTCGCCTGGGAGGACGGCGCCGGACGGGGCAGTAGCGGGAAGAGAACGCTGTAAGGGCCGCACACCCCGGGAGGCAACCCGTGCCGGACACAGAGCAGGGCGAGACCAGGCGCAGAGGGCGCAACGAGACGGAGGAGGAGCGGGCGGACCGGATGTGGCAGGAGCTGATCCAGGAGGTCCGCGTGGCCCAGATGGGCGTGCAGATCCTCTTCGGGTTCCTGCTGACCGTCGTCTTCACCCCGAAGTACGACGACCTGTCGCACACGAACCAGATGATCTACATCGTCACGGTCGTCCTGGGGGCCTGCGCCACCGGCGCGCTCATCGGCCCCGTCTCGCTGCACCGGCTGGTCTCCGGACGGCGGGTCAAACCGCAGGCGGTGCGGTGGGCGTCCCGGCTGACGCTGCTGGGGCTGGTCCTGCTGCTCGCCACGACCTGCGCCTCGCTGCTGCTGATCCTGCGCGTGGCGAGCGACGACAGCTTCGTTCCGTACCTGGTCGCCGGGGTGGTCCTCTGGTACCTGCTGTGGTGGTTCGGGCTGCCGATGTGGGCCCGGCACCGGTACACCACGCGCTGACGACCCTCCGCGCCCGCCGCCCCGGGCGGTGGGCCGCGGGCCCGCCGCCCGGGGCTCAGCTGCCGGCGAGGATGTCCGCGAGGAAGTGGTCGACGCGGACGTCCTCGCACCCCGGCGGGACCATCCGGCGGGTCTCGGCGAGGAACTCCCCGACGGCCTCGGCCCACGCGAACACCACCGCGTGGTGCCGGCCGCCGTCGGCACGGGCCTCGCCGAAGAACTCCATCCGCAGCTCCCGCGCCGCTCCGCGCGATTCGGGACGCAGCCGCACGTCCCCGATCCCGACCGGGCGCATCAGCCCTTCCAGGAGCATCTCGCGGTCGAGCTGCCACCGTGCGAGGACCCGGCCGTCATGGCTGAAGACGACGGTGACGGCGAACGGGTCCGCGGGGGTGTAGCTCAGGTGGGCGAGCACGGGACAGCGGTCCGTGACGCCCGCCTGGACCTCCACCACCAGGGACTTGTGCAGGAACGAGTTCACGACGGGAGCCTTTCGCGAAGAACCGATGCGGAGCCCTGTAGTAGCCCTCTAGTACCCCGCGTGCGCGCGGAATGCTCAGCGCCACGGACGAATCGGCACAGCGCTCCTGGCACAGCGCTCCAGGCACGGCATCCGCGGCTAGGCGTCAGCCGAAGGCGTTCCGCAGCGCCGGCAGCAGCGTCTTCTCCGACCAGTCCAGGAAGTCCGGCTGCGACTCGCCGCCGACCTGCACCAGCGCGATCTCCGTGAACCCGGCCTCGGCGTACGGGCGTACCGCCTCCACGAACGCGTCCGGGTCGTCGCCGCACGGGATCGACGCGGCCACGTCGTCGGGCCGCACGAACTGCGTCGCCGACTCGAAGGAATCCGGGTGCGGCAGCTCGGAGTTGACCTTCCAGCCGTTGCCGAACCAGCGGAACTGCGCGTGCGCGCGCTCGACGGCGCTGTCCCGGTCCGGGTCGTAGCACACCGGAAGCTGTCCCACCCGGGGCTTGCCCGTGCCGCCGTGCCGGTCGAAGGCGTCCAGCAGCCCCGCCTCGGGCTCGGTGGCGATCACCAGATCGGCCAGCCGTCCCGCCAGGGCGCAGGACCGCTCCCCGGAGACCGCGATGCCGATCTGCGGGGGCTCCTCCGGCAGGTCCCACAGCCGGGCCGACTCCACGTCGAAGTGCGTGCCGCGGTGGTTCACATGGCGGCCCTCGAAGAGCGCGCGGATGATCTCCACCGCCTCCTCGAGCATCTCGTGCCGCACGTCGACCGCGGGCCAGCCGCCGCCCACCACGTGCTCGTTGAGGTTCTCACCGGAACCCAGCCCCAGCCGGAACCGGCCGCCGGACAGCAACTGCATGGTCGCCGCCTTCTGCGCCACGACCGCCGGGTGGTACCGGAACGTCGGACACGTCACGTACGTCATCAGCGGAATGCGCGAGGTGGCCTGCGCGGCGGCGCCCAGCACGCTCCACGCGTACGGCGAGTGACCCTGCGACCTCAGCCACGGGAAGTAGTGGTCCGACGTCACCGAGAAGTCGAAGCCCGCCTCCTCGGCCCGCACCACATGGCCGACGAGATCACGCGGGCCGGCCTGCTCGGTCATCATCGTGTATCCGATTCGCACCATGCCGCCCGAGTCCCCCCGCCCCACGACCCGGAAACGGCGGATCCGGCTCCGTGGACCGCACCGGCTGAGCGTGGCCTGCTCCCTCGCCGAACGGACCTTCACACCGAGGCCGGGCGGAAGGTTCGCAGGAATGTTCGCAGGGCCTCCTTGCTCGTCGTGTCGTCCCAGTCGTCGGCCGGGGTCGTCCAGCGCAGGGAGAAGCCGCGTCCGCCGCCGAGGAGGAAGCCGCGGCCGAAGGTGCGCACCTTCGTGCCGTCGTCCTCCGCGGTCCACTCCATGTCGGCGGCCTCGCGGCCCTGGTACGTCGTCGCGCGGATCTCGCCGATCCGGTCGTAGCCGTCCGACCGCTCCAGGCCCGGCTCCACGTCGTCCCGCCACACGGCGACCGGGTCCGCGCCCACGCGTTCGCTGTAGGTGACGGCGAGGGTGCGCGGGTCCTTCTCCGAGCCGAAGGTGACCCGGTAGGCCAGGTCGGACACGCGGTCGGTGTCCAGGCGCTGCCAGCCCTCGGGCAGCGCGACGGAGAACCCCTCGGGCGCCCGGTAGAGCTCGTAGCCCGACGGCAGCCCGCCCGTGCCCGAGGGGGAGGGAGTGGGGGTGGCGGACGGCGGGGGCGTCGTCGCCCCGTCACCGGGCTTGCCGGGCTCGCCGGCACCACCGGAGGCGGCCGGACCGCCCGGTGCGGACGCGGAGGCCGGTGGCGTGTTCGCCGCGTCCGCCCCTGAGTCGCCGCCCGGCAGGCCCTGCGTCGCGGCCAGCACGGCGACCGCCACGGTCACCACGGCGAGGGTGGTGCCGAGGACCATGGTCCGTCTGCTCCACTCCCGGCCCGCGCCGCGCAGGGCGGTGGCGGCGCGCAGCCGCGGACTCGGCACCGCGGGCGGCGCCGCCCCCGGGTCCTCGCTGATCACCCGGGTGAGGACCTCCCGGACCACCTCGCGGGTCAGCCGCTCCCGGGAGTCCTTGCGCAGCAGCCCCTGGACGAGCTGGGTGAGCGGTCCGGCGCGCAGCGGGGTCCGCAGGGGCAGCCGGTCCACGCCCTTCAGCGTGGCATCGGCCCTGCCCCGGTCACGGAACGGCGGACGCCCCTCCACCATCGCGTACAGCAGCGCGCCGAGCGTCCACAGGTCCGCGGCCGGACCGACGCGCTCGCCGCGGGCCTGCTCCGGGGACGCGTACGACGGCGCCGTGAGCCGTGCGACGGGCGTCGAACCGGCCAGGCCGTACCCGGTGACGACGACCGGACCGGTGTCCCGCACGAACACCTGCCCCGGGCTGAGCTCGCCGTGCGTGACGCCCACGGTGTGCGCGGCGTCCAGGACGTCGAGCAGTTCGAGACCGATGCGGGCGGCCCGTACGTAGTTGAAGGTGCCCTGCTCGGCGAGGAGGGCACCGAGCGGGGTGCCGTCGATCCAGGAGGTGACGGTCCACAGACAGCCGGCCTCGGCCACGGCGTCGATGACGGTGGCCATCCGCCCGGGACACAGCCGGGTCATGTGCTCGGTCGTCCGCAGCACCCGGGACGGGGCCCGGCCCGCCGCGTCGTCCGGCTCCTCCGGGAGACCGATCTGCGTGACCATGCAGGGGCGTCCGGTCTGGGTGTCGTCGGCGTACCAGCAGACGAGGTCGGTCTCGCGATGGAGGATCTCGACCAGCCGGTACCGTCCGGCGACCGACTCGTGCGTGGAGACGTGCGCCCTGCCCATGACCATCCCTCGTCGAACCGCTGTTTCCCGCCTTTGTCAGAGGTACGGGGGAGCAGGGTTGGTCCGTTCAAAGCGAACCGAGGGAATCCCGGGTTCTCGGGGATTCCCGGCTCCGAATCAAAAGGGGGGAGCACGTGTGCGAGGGAAAACAGCCACTCCGGGTGGTTCGCGCCTCACCTGGGCCGTGTACACGGGTCAGTCGGGGGAACCAATTCCGTTTCCGGCCCTCACGGAACCGAATATCACCGCCTCACCTGGTGGTAACCCGCGGTAAATGCGGGTGCCGAGCGGGAAGCGGCCCGGAGGGTCCCACGGCCGGAATTCGGCGGTGGTTTTCCGGGCCGCCACCGTGACGGTTCAGCGCAGCCCGAAGCGGGTCGCCCAGGCGATCATGTCGCCGGTGGTCGCGTTGCCCCCGCACACCACCAGCCCGAGCCGGGCCCCGTCCCCCACACGCTCCAGCACGCGCCGCGCGGCGGGCACCAGACAGCCCGCGGCCGGCTCCGTCCACAGCTTGGCGTGGTCGGCGAGATCCAGCGAACCCGCCACCGCCTCCCGGTCCGGTACCACCAGCACCTCGGTGACCAGCTCCGCGACATGGTCGTACGTCACCTGCGCGACGGACGGGGCGCTGAGCGTGGACACGATCGACGACAGGGTCACCGGCACCGGTCCGCCCGCCGCCAGCGCCTCGGACATCGCCTGGGCGCCCTCGGTCTCCACGCCCCAGATCCGCACCCCGGGCCGCCGCGCCCGCAGGGCGGCCGCGACACCGGCGATCAGTCCGCCGCCGCCGATGCTCACCAGTACGTCCGTCAGCTCATCGGCGTCGTCGGCGAACTCCAGCCCCACGGTGCCCTGACCGGCGATCACCACCGGGTCGTCGAAAGGGTGGACCAGCGTCAGACCCTCCTGCTGAAGCCGGGTCGTCAGCGCGAACGCCCCGGCCATGTCGTCCGTCAGCCGCACGAGCGCGCCGGCCGACTCCGCGATCTCCACGGCCCGCGCCGGCGCCGAACGCGGCATGACCACCGTCGCCTTCACATGGAGCGCCGAGGCCATCACCGCCAGCGCGATGCCGTGGTTGCCGCCGCTCACCGCCACGACGCCCGCGGCCCGCTCGGCCTCGCTCAGCGACAGCAGCTTCGCCGCGGCGCCGCGCACCTTGAACGAACCGGTGCGCTGCAACAGCTCCAGCTTCGCCGTGACCGGTACGCCGAGCAGCGCCGACAGCCCCGGACTCGGCACCGTGGGCGTCCGCACCACGTGCTCCGCGATCCGCTCCGCGGCGGCCTCGATCTCCGAGATCCCGATCACGACTCCCACCCTCTCCGGCGCAGCCGTCATCCGCGTGTGATCCGCGCCGGAACGACCCTGACCCGGAGCCGCGGCCCGGGTCAACCCGGCTCAGTGCTGCTGTGCCTTGTGCGGCGTGGCCTCGCTCGGCCGGACGACGACGTAGCCCTCGCCCTGCAGCATCAGCTGCACCGCCTCGCCCGAGCCGCCGCGCAGCATCGAGCCCAGGGACTGCGAGCGGTGCAGGGAGGTCCCGAGCCCCGCGGTCCAGCCGACGACCGCGTCCGTGTCCACGTACACCGGGTACTGCGGCGAGACCGGGATCACCAGGGGATTGCCCTCGCACACCAGGCCCAGCCTGCCGTGCCCGGTGAAGACGCTGTTGAACAGGCCGCCGCCGGTGATGCCGGCGCCCTTCACGGTCGCGATGCGGTACGACAGCGAGGAGTCGAAGCACAGGACGTTGCGGCCGTTGACGGTGAACTCGTCGCCGGGGTCGACCTCGACGATGAAGCAGTTCTGCGCCTCGTGCGCGAACCAGGCCTCGCCCTGTCCGCGCACCGCCATCAGCGGAAGTCCCTCGCCGGTCACCGCGCGCTTGAGCATGCCGCCCACGCCCTGGCCCTTGCGCTCGAACTGGAGGTTGCCGCGGTAGGCGACCATCGCACCCTGCCGCGCGAGCATCTCACCGTTCACCGCGTACCGGATGCATTTGGCGTTCTCGACCGTCATGCCCGGAGCCGTGGCGGGCTGCACCATGTGCCGGCTGGAAAACAGGTCACCCTTCATGCGGGCATCCTCACCCGGAAGGCCCCCCTCCGCCAAGATCGCGGCAGGGGACGCCGTCCGGTGACGTTGCGTCAGCCGCCGAAGAGCTGGGTCCAGTACGTGCCCGCCCGGCCGCCGCCCGCGAGACCGACGCCGAGATGGGTGAAGTCGGACTTGAGGATGTTGGCCCGGTGACCGGGGCTGTTCATCCACCCCTGGACGACCTCGGCGGCCGTGCGCTGCCCGCACGCGATGTTCTCGCCGACCGTGCGCCGGGTGGAGCCCGCGGCGGCGGCCCGGTCCCAGGGCCTGCTGCCGTCGGGCGCGGTGTGGGAGTAGAAGTCACGGACCGCCATGTCGGCGCTGTGCCCCTGCGCGGCCGCGGCGAGCCGGGAATCCGAGGCGAGCGGCGCCAGCCCCGCCCGTACGCGCTCCCGGTTGGTGAGGTCGAGGACGTCGGCCACCGTACGGGCCAGACCGTCCGGCGTGAGGGGACTGGCCCACAACGCCGTCCAGTAGACGTCACCCCCGCCCTCGGCGTGCGCCACACCCACGTGGACCTGCAGGGGATCGTGCAGGGTGCGCCGGGGCGGCTCGCTGCCCAGGCAGTACGCCACGAACTCGTCGGCCGTACGCGGACCGGACACCAGATGCTCGCCGACGGTCAGATACGCGTACCCGGCGGCGACCAGGCGCTGGTACACGGACACCCCGTCTCGGCTCTCGACCCCGAGCCGCCCGTCCGCCGCCATGGCCCGGGCATGCGCCCGCGCGGCCTCCGCCAGCCGGGCGTCGAAGGACACGGCTGGTGAACCGGCCCCCGCACGTGCGGAGTTGACGGCACGGAGGAATCCGCCGGGCCCGTCGCCGGCCGGGGCGGCCACCCTGCTCGCGCTCTGCACCGTGACCCCGGGCGCCGGCTCCTCGTCCGTCACCTCCACCCCGAAGTCCCGGGCCAGGCCCGCCAGCCCGTCCGCGTATCCCTGGCCCAGGGCGCGCAGCTTCCAGGTGTCGCCGCGCCGGTAGATCTCCGCGAGGAGCAGGAGCGACTCCTGGCGCGGGCGCGGCGGGGTGAAGCGGGCGACCGGGCGGCCGCCGGAGTCGGTGACGTGGAGGGTGGGGGAGGGGAGGCCGCTCAGTACGGTGCCGGGGTCCGTGGGGCTGACGGCCACCGTGACTCGGGTGGCGCCGGGGCGCAGCGTGCGGGGATCGACGACGAGCCCCTCGGTGCCGAGGCGGGCTCCCGGTGCGGACGGCTGGTTGTAGAACACGAAGTCGGCGTCGTCCCGTACGGTGCCGCCGTCGTCGGTGATCAGCGCGGACACGTCGAAGGGGCCGGGCACCCGGACGGTCACGGCACCGCCGGGCAGCGCGAGATTGCCGCCGGGGACCAACTCGCTCATCACGCCGCCCTGCTGTCGTCGTACCGGACCGGTGGGGGTGTGTGCGGACAACGTCCCGACGGGGCCTGGGGTTCCCGGTTCCCGCTTCCCGGCACGGGCGTACGGGCCGCGCGGGCCGACGGCACCGAGGGCGGCGCGCAGGGGCACGGGACACCGCCGGGCCGCCCGCGAGGCGCAGGGTGAGAGGGCACCGCCGGGCCGCCCGCGCGGTCAGTCGAGGGCGACTCCCGGGGCCACGTCCTCGTGGCGCAGCACCGGCCCCGCGCCGCCGCGCGCCTTCGCCCGCTTGCCGCAGAACGCCGAGTCCAGCGTGCGCAGCATCGTGTTCATCACCCGGGCGTTGTTCGAGGTGTTGGCGAGCGCCGTCAGGCTGCGCCGGCCGTCCGCCGAGGCGAACGCGTATGTGTAGTAGCCCTGCACGGCACCCGTGTGCCCGTACACGGACACCCCGCACGACAGATCACGGCGTCGCAGCCCCAGCCCGTACGCCTGGCCCGTGCCCGCGGGCACCCAGCGCCGCATCTCGGCCAGGCTCGCGGCGGAGGTCAGCCGGCCGGCGAGCAGCGCGGACAGGAACGTGTTCATGTCCCGGGCGCTGGAGATGACCGCGCCCGCGCTCTGCGCCCAGGACACGGTCTGCTCGGTGGCGTCGACGAGTGCCGCACCGGCTGTGTCCGGGGTGAGATAGCCGCGGGCGTGGCGGCCGGGGATCGCCGTGCCCGGATGGACGTAGAAGGTGTCGCGCAGCCCCAGCGGCTCGATGATCCGGTCCCGGTACTCCGTGGCGAGGGAACGCCCCGTCAGCTTCCTGATGAGCATCCCGGCGACGACGAAGTTGGTGTTGGAGTAGCGGTAGGCGCCGCCGGGCGCGGTCGTGCGGGGATGCCGCAGCGACAGCCCGACCAGTTGACGCAGCGTGAACGTCTTCGTCCGTACCGCCTCGAAGCCTTCCACCGTCCGCGCGAACATGTCGTCGGTGTAGTCGTGCAGACCGCTGCCGTGGCTCAGGACATGGCGCACGGTGATGCGGTCGTCCGGCAGCAGTCCGGGGAGGTGGCGGTCGACGGGGGAGTCCAGCGTCAGCTTCCCCTCGTCGACCAGCTGG
Organism: Streptomyces sp. NPDC052012; assembly: GCF_040689265.1. Lineage (NCBI taxonomy): Bacteria > Bacillati > Actinomycetota > Actinomycetes > Kitasatosporales > Streptomycetaceae > Streptomyces > Streptomyces sp. NPDC052012. The sequence goes on along the minus strand of NZ_JBFAXA010000005.1, from coordinate 49,353 downwards.
AGCAGGACCGTCGCCGACATGACCTTGGTGACGCTGCCGATGCGGAAGCGGTCGGTGGTGGCCATGGCCCGGCCCGTCGAGCGGTCGGCGAGTCCCACGGTGGTGCGGTGGAGCGAGCCGGCGTCGTCGATCCGCGCCATCGCTCCGGGCGCGCCCTGCGACCGTGCCGTGCTCAGCACGCCGAGCAGACCGTTCGCGTCCGGCGCCGGAAGCGCCGCCGCCCCTCCCGGTGAGGGAGCGGCGTGCGCCGGGACCGCCAGGAGGGAGAGGCTGATCACCGCTGCCGCGGCCCCCTTGCGCAGCGTCGCTGCTGACACCATGTCTGTTGTTCTCCCGCCTGTGCCGACGACCCGTCACCTGATGCACGGCAGCGCGCGATCGGTGACCCATCGGTCACGGAGCGTTGCCGAGGGTGGTCACAGTACTACTGCGATATGCGTTCAAATCGACTGTTCGGGGGCGTGTGCCCCCAGAAGGGCGAGGGCTTACGAGCCGATCAGGCCCTCGCGGTAGGCGATGGCCACCGCCTCGGTACGGCTCGACGCGCTCAACTTGGCGAGAATGTTGGACACATGGACGCTCGCCGTCTTGCCGCTGATGAACAGCTCCTCGCCGATCTGCCGGTTGCTGCGCCCCTGGGAGAGCAGCCGCAGCACCTCCTGCTCGCGTGCCGTGAGCAGCGCCGGACGGTCCGCGGCATCCGGAGTCCGCGCGAGCCGGCCGCGGCTCACCAGCGCGTCCAGCCGCTCCCGCAGAAGCGTGGCGCCCAGCCGGTCGGCGGTCTCACGCACGGCGCGGGCCTCCTGCGCCGCCTCCTCGCGCAGCCCGGCGGCCAGCAGCGCCTCGGCGTGGCGCAGACGGCAGCGCGCCCGCTCGTACGCGTCCCCGTAGGCGAACCCGGCCACCGCCCGCGCCCAGGCCGTGACGTCCGGCCCCGACACGGCCCGCAGCCACTCCGCCTCGGCACGCGCCAGCCACGCCTGCCCCTCCGGCCCCTGCGGGGTGCCGTCCTGACTGTGTGCGGCCGAGTCGCGGGCGGACTCGACGAGTTCCGTCGCCGTATCGGCCCAGCGGCGGGCCTTCTCCTCGTCACCGGCCCCGCGCGCCCGGACGGCCGCGTCGGCGACCGCGGCCAGCGCGAGCGCCGCCAGCCGGACCGTGACGTCCGGGCGCGCACCGGACTCGTCCGTCAGGTCCGTCACCGTGGACCGCATCCACCGCACCGCGTCCTCCGCCTCGCCCCGCAGCGCGGCGGCCTCGGTCAGCACGATGCCGGCGACCAGCCTCGCCATCCAGTCGAACGGGCCCTGAAGCAGACTCCGGGCGCGCTCCACCGCCGTGAAGTCGCCGCGGGCCAGCGCCACGTACAGCGCCGGCGCCATCGTGTAGCCGCCCGCGGACGACAGCGCCTCGGCGTCGGCACCCGCCGCGCGCACGCACTCGTCCCACTGGCCCAGCACGTACAGCACCGACAGCCGCAGATGCCGCATCTCCAGCGGGTACGGCGACGCCAGCAGCCCGGCGCGGCGCGCCCGGTCCAGGCCTTCCGTCACCCAGCGCAGGCACGTGTCGAGATCCCCCGACTCGTAGCAGCCCATGGCGAGGTTGAACAGCGCCCGCAGCTCCACCGGGGCGTTGCCCGCGCCGCGCGCCAGCTCCCGCGCCCGCGTCAGCCGCTCGCGGCCCTCCGGCGTGCGCCGGTTGTGGCCGTCCAGGCCGGCCATCGAGATCAGCAGATCCGCCTGCGCGTCGGGCATCTTCAGCTGCTCGGCGGCGGCCAGCGCCCGGCGGGCCACCTCCAGCGCGGCCTCGTCCTCGCCCACATAACGCGCCGTCACCGCGTGCGTGGCCGCCGCCCACACCCAGGTCGGGGACACCGGCTCCTCGGGGATCATGGCCAGGGCCTCGCTGCTGTGCGCGAACGCCGCGGACAGGCTGTCGACCCGCAGCAGATTCCCGGCCAGCGTGTAGCGCACCCGGGCGGCGAGCTCCAGGTCGGCGTCCTGGCCGAGGTCGGCGAGCGCGGACCGGGTGAGCGCGACGGCGCGGTGCAGCTCACCGGCGTGCGCGGCCGCGGCCGAGGCCCGCAGGGTGAGCGCCACCGGGTCGACCCCGGCACCCGCGGGCAGCGCGTCCGGGCCCACCGCGGGCCACAGGTCGAGGGCGGCCTCCAGATGCCGCAGCTCCTCGGCGGGCGCCCCGAGATGCTGGGCGTGGTCGGCGGCCTCCAGGGAGGCGAGCAGCGCCTCGGCCGGGGCGTGGCTCTCGCGGTGGTGATGGGCGCGCTCCGCCGCTGTCTCGGCGCGGCGCCCGCGGGCGGTGAGCAGGCGGGCGAAGACGCCGTGCAGCCTGGCCCGTTCGCCCGGCAGCAGGTCGGCGTGGACCGCCTCGCGGGTCAGGGCGTGCCGGAAGGCGTACGTGTCGTCGTCCCCGGCGACCAGCAGCTGCCGTCCGACCGCCTCGCGCAGCGCCGTCTCCAGCTCCTCCTCGGGGATGCCGACCGCCTCTCGCAGCAGCTCGTGCTCCACCCGCCGCCCGGCGACGGCGGCGGTGCGCAGCACCTGCTGGGCGGTCCCGGACAGCTGCTCGACGCGGATGAGCAGGACGTCGGCCAGCGCGCTCGGCACCCCGCCGGCGGGTGCGTCGGTGGCCGCGAGCAGTTCCTCGGCGTAGAAGGCGTTGCCCTCGGCGCGTTCGACGATGCGGCGGACCGTGGCGTCCGGCAGCGGCCGGGGTTCCAGGGCGCGCACCAGGCGGGCCACATCGGCGTCGGGCAGCGGCCGCAGCTCCAGCCGCTCCACGACGGGCAGCCGCACCAGTTCGGCCAGCAGCGGCCGCAAGGGGTGCCGGCGGTGCAGATCGTCCGCCCGGTACGACACGCACACGGCCGGCCGGTGGGCGGGCGCACCGCCCGCGGGCCGCTCGAGGATGCCGCGGCTGAGCAGGAAACGCAGCAGGTCGCGGGAGGACTGGTCGGCCCAGTGCAGGTCCTCCAGGACGATCAGCAGCGGGGCGATTCCCGCCACGTCCGCCAGCAGCTGGGCCATGCCCTCGAACAGCCGGAGCCGCGCGTCCACGTCCCGCACGGAGTCGGTGCCCTCACCCAGCAGCCGGGCCACGACCGGATGGTCGTCCACGAGGGCGGCGAACCGCTCGTCGGCGACGAGCCGGCCCAGCACCTCGGTGAACGGCAGATACGGCAGACCCACGTCCCCGACGTCCACACAGTGACCGGACAGCACCGTGAAGCCCTCGGCGGCGGCCCGCGCGGCGACCTCGTCCAGCAGCCTGGTCTTGCCCACCCCGGCGTCCCCGGCGACCAGCACGGCCCGCGCCTCGCCCCGCCGGGCACGCTCCAGCACACCGGCGAGACGGGCGAGTTCGTCGTCCCGGCCGACGAGCGGGCTGCCGGTGAAGATCTGCGACACGCCCCCATCCTGGCACGCGCCACCGACAGGGCCCGCGGCAGCCGGTCACCGGGCGCCGGCCGCCTCAGCCGCCCCGTGCGGACAGCACGCAGAACTCGTTGCCCTCCGGGTCGGCCAGGACGACCCAGGACTGTTCGCCCTGGCCGACGTCGGCGTGGCGGGCGCCGAGGGCGAGCAGGCGGTCCACCTCCGCCCGCTGGTCCCCGGGCCGGAAGTCGAGGTGCAGCCGGTTCTTGACGACCTTGCGGTCCGTCACCGGCTCGAAGATGATCCCCGGCAGCCGGTCCGGGGCGGGGCGGATCTCGAACTCGTCCGGGTCGTCGTTGACCACCACCCAGCCGAGAGCCTCGGCCCACCAGCGCCCGAGGGCCACCGGATCGGCCGCGTCCATCACCACTTGCTCCCACTCCAGCGTCATGGCCGCAGCTTAGGGAAGACTGGACCGCGCGTAGTGGACACGACACTGGGAGGAACCGCATGACGCGCCCGATCACGGCAGGGGTCGACGGAAGCGAGGAGAGCCTCGCCGCGCTGGCCTGGGCGGCGAGGGAGGCGGTCCGCCGGGGGCTGCCGCTGCGGGTGGTGCACGCCTGGCGTTTCCAGAGCCACGACGCGGTGGACACGGGCGACTTCGCCACCCAGGAGGGGTGGGTGCGCGAGTCGGTCGGCGAGGCGGTCCGCGCTGTGCGCGAGCGGCATCCGGACCTGGAGACGACGACCGACGTCCTGGAGGGCGACGCGGTCGAGACGCTGGTGCGGGTCGCCGGCGAGGCGGAGGCGCTGGTGCTGGGCTCGCGCGGGCACGGACGGATCGTGGGCTTCCTGGTCGGCTCGGTCGGCCAGCAGGTGATCGTCGAGGCCGCGCGGCCGGTGGTGCTCGTCCGGGCCGGGGACCAGCCGTCCGCCGAGGCCGCCGGGCGCGAGATCGTCGTCGGCCAGCAGGGGGACCCGGAGGACAGTGCCGCCGCGCTGGGCTTCGCCTTCGCCACGGCCGCCGCACGCGGGGCCACCGTGCGCGCCGTCCGCGCCTGGACCCTGCCGCCGGTGTTCGCCTACAGCCCCGGCTCGCTCAGGCTGCTGGACGAGGCCGGGGGTCTGGAGCCGTACGAGCAGAAGGCGCTGGGCGCCGCCCTCGCGCCGTGGCGGGAGCGCTACCCCGACGTGCACGTGATCGAGCACGTGGAGATGGGCAGCGCCGGGCAGGTGCTGCTGTCGGTGGCCGGCACCGCCCAGCTGATGGTCGTCGGCCGGCGCGCCCACCGCACGGCCGTCGGCGCGCGCATCGGCTCGGTGGCCCACGGGGTGCTGCACCACGCGGACTGCCCGGTGGCCGTGGTGCCGCCCGCCTGACTCAGTCGGCCGCGGGCTCCAGGGACTGCCGGGTCCTGGGGAGGATGTTCCTGACGTAGTCCTCGACCGCCGTGTCGAGGCCGATGTCGTGCTGGGCCCGTTCGGAGAGGTACCAGCGGTGCTCCAGGAGCTCGTGGTAGATCTCCGCCGGGTCCATCCCGCCGCGCAGCTGCGGCGGTACGGCCCGCACGGTGGGCCGGAACACCTCCCGCACCCAGCGGTGGGCGAGCACCTCCGGGCGGGCGCCGAGGGGGTCGCCCGGGGCGTAGTCGTCCTGGGTGGCCATCCAGCTCTCCAGGTCGTTCAGCAGCCGCCGGGCCTGGTTCTCCTCCGCGTCGAGGCCGGTCAGCCGCAGCAGCTGGCGCTGATGATGGCCGGCGTCGACGACCTTGGGCACGAAGGTGACCGTGTCGCCGTTGGAGGCGTGCTCGATCTGCATCTCGGCCACGTCGAACCCGAGCTCGTTGAGGCGGCGGATCCGGCGTTCGATGTAGTGGTACTTGCCCGCCGGGTACACCGAGGTGCGGGTCAGCTCCTCCCACAGCCCCTGGTAGCGGGCGCAGATCTCGGTGCCGAAGTCGATCGGGTCGACCGAGGGGTGCAGGGCGCCCGAGGCCTCCAGGTCGAGCAGCTCGCCGCTGATGTTGACGCGCGCCAGGTCGAGGTCGTACTCGCGCTGGCCCCGGGTCAGCTCCGGGTGCAGATCGCCGGTCTCGGCGTCCACCAGATACGCGGCGTACGCGCCCGCGTCGCGCCGGAACAGGGTGTTGGACAGCGAGCAGTCGCCCCAGGCGAACCCGGCGAGGTGCAGCCGCACCAGCAGCACGGCGAGCGCGTCCATCAGACGGTGCATGGTCGCCGGGCGCAGCGTCGTCTCGAACATCGACCGGTACGGCATCGAGCCGCCGAGATGCCGGGTGATCAGCACGCTCTCCAGCGGCTCGCCCGCGGCGTCGGTGCGGCCGGTGACCACGGCGAGCGGGTCCACCGCCGGGATGCCGAGCCGGTCCAGGTCGCGCAGCAACTCGTACTCGCGCAGCGCGGGCCGCCGGGCGAGCTCCTTGACGGCGATCACCTCGTCGCCGGCGCGGGCGTAGCGCACCACGTGCCGGGAGATGCCGCGCGGCAGCGGCACCAGGTAATCCTCGGGCCACTGCTCCAGCGGCAGGTGCCACGGCAGCTCCAACAGGAGCGCGGGATGCTCCGGGTTGGTCGCGTTGATCTGCAGGGCCATGGCGCGGGTGTCCTCGTCTCGGGGGTGATCGTCCCCTCACCCTATTGCGCACGCGCGCGTGCCGTGCGGGCCGCTTCCCGCAGCGGACCGAGGTGCGCGGGGCCGTGCCCGGGCAGCAGCACGTCACCGTCCAGCCCGGCGAGGACGTCCAGGGAGGCCGCCGCGGCGGCGGGCTCGTGGTGGAACATGCGCGGCAGGAGCTGCGGCCCCGTGATCCGCGAGGTCGGGTGTCCGCTGACCAGCGCGTCCCCCGACACCAGCACCCCGGCGTCCGGGAGATGGAAGGCGCAGTGACCGTCGGTGTGCCCGGGCGTCGGCACGGGGACGGGCCGGCCGGGCAGGTCCAGCGGGCCGGCCGCCCGGAACGCCTCGGGCGCGGTGACCGGCACATGGGCGGTGCCGCCGGAGCGCAGCGCCCGCAGACCCCACGGCAGGACGCCCGGACGCCAGGCGTTCAGCAGGACCTGCCCGGCGCCCACCTGGTGCAGGAAGTCCCGGCGGGCGTGCGGGACTTCGGCCTCGTGGGCGTACACGGGTGTGCCGTACGTGGCCCGCAGGTACTCGGCGGAGCCCACGTGGTCGTTGTGGGCGTGGGTGAGCAGCACGGCGGCCACCGCCTCCGGCGCGCTGCCCACCTGCGCGAGCGAGGCGAGCAGCAGGGCACGGTCGCCCGGGTAGCCGGTGTCGACCAGCGTGACGGCCTCACCCTCCACGAGGATCACCCAGTTCGTGTGGGTGCCGTGCACCAGGAAGACGCCGTCCGCCATCTGCCGTACGTCCGCGCTCATGCTCGCCCCGCCCTCTCGCCGTTCCGGTCCGTGGGCACCAGGGAACCACGCATCCCGAACAGCAGGCGCGTCACCGCGGTCCTGCGCACCCCGAACTCGTAGACCAGGAGGATCACCGCCAGCGAAGCGGTCACGATCACCGCGTACTTGACCGCCATCGGCACCGGCCAGCCGACCACTCCGTAGGCGAAGGCGACCACGACCGGCTGGTGCAGGACGTACAACGGCAGTGCGGCGAGCGCCAGATACCGCAGCACCGGCCGGCCCTCCGGCAGCGACGGGCGGCCCTCCCTCGCGGGCGCGGCCCGTTGCCGCGGCCGGTCCAGCAGACCGAGGATCGCCACCACCCAGCACCAGCCGGCCGCCCCGAACAGGGCCCGGGTGCTGAGCGCGAGGGGACTCCACGCGGTGAACGGATCGTCACCGGCGACGAATCCGGGGGCGGTCCCGGCGAACAGCACCAGCCCGAGGACACCGACCGGGACGGCCGCCCGGCGCGTCACGTCCCGGACCCGCGCGTCGTCGGCGAGCGCGAACCCGTGGACGAAGAACAGCAGATACGCCCAGCGGTTCCAGCCCGCGAACCCCTCCTCCATGCCCAGCAGCGCGTTGACGGCGGCCAGCGGCACCGCGGGCAGCAGGAGCAGCACCGGGCGGCGGCACAGCGCGGGGACGAGGCGCTCGGCCGCGGCGGCCAGCGGGGCGGAGACCGGCGCGAGCAGCAGACAGAAGGCGAGCAGCAGGACGACGAACCACAGGTGCCCGGTCTCGAAGTGCTCCCCCTCCAGGACGAACGGGAAGTCGGCGAGGTCCGGGCGGACGGTCAGGAACCGCGCCCAGAAGCCGCCGTACGACTCGTCGTACCCGGGGTCGGCGGCCCGCAGCCGCAGCCACTGCGGGAGCGGACACAGCACGACCGTGGCGAAGACCAGCGGGATCCCCAGCCGCAGCAGCCGTTCCCGGGCGAAGCCGCCGGGTCCGCGGCGGCGGATCGAGTGCCGCGCGCCGAGACCGGCGACCAGGAACAGCATCGGCATCGCCCACACCACGCCGAACCCGGCGAGCACCGTGACGGCCTCGGTGGTCTGCGGATTCTTGACGTAGAAGTCGTCGTCGGGGGAGAACACCAGCGCGGTGTGGAAGAAGACCAGGCCGAGGACCACCAGCGCGCGCAGGACGTCCAGTTCGCCGCGCCGCCCGCCGTCCGCTCCCATCGACCCTCCTGCCCGAGGTGAGCCCAGTGTGCGCGAGCCGCACGGGGGAGGACAGGCTTCCGGCAGGAGCGGAAGGACTCCGCGCGGGCCGTCACGGAAGGACTCGGTGCGGTCCCTCAGTTCACGCCGTGCGGGCGGAACTGGATGCTGATGCGCGGTCCGGTGGCGCGGGTGCTCTTCGGGATCGAGTGCTCCCAGGTGCGCTGACAGGAACCGCCCATGACGATCAGGTCGCCGTGGCCCAGCGGCCGGCGCACGGCGGGTCCGCCGCCCATCGGGCGAAGCAGCAGGTCGCGGGGCGCGCCCACCGAGAGGATCGCGACCATCGTGTCCTCCCGCGCGCCCCGGCCGATCCGGTCGCCGTGCCAGGCGACACTGTCGCGGCCGTCGCGGTAGTAGCACAGCCCGGCCGTGGCGAACGGCTCGCCCAGTTCGTCGGCGTAGTGGGCGCTGAGCGCGTCGCGCGCCTCGGCGAGGACGGGGTGGGGGAGGGGATCGTCGCGGCGGTAGTACGCCAGCAGCCGGGGCACGTCGACGACATGGTCGTACATGGTGCGCCGCTCCGCCCGCCACGGGACCTCGGCGGCCAGCTGCTCGAAGAGCGCGTAGGAGCCGCCGAGCCACCCCGGCAGCACGTCGATCCAGGCGCCGAGACCCAGCTCGGTGCGGCGCACCGCGTCGAGCGGGCCGAGGCGCAGCTCGTCGGCCTGGTCGAACAGCGAGCCCTGGAGGGCCGCGGGCGGATGCGTGCTCATGGCACCAGCGTACCTCTTATTCGAAAATACGTTCTAGATCGATCATGTGCGAGAAAGGCGTTCCCCGCCCCTTCCGATACATCGGTGTATCGAATACGTTCACGTATCGAACGGAGGTGGGCCATGGAGACCGGCGGCACGACCGGACGCGTCACCAGACGCCGCGCCCGCACCCGCGCGAACCTCCTCCGGGCGGCGTTCTCCGTCTTCGCGGCCAAGGGCTTCGGGCACGTCTCCATCGAGGAGGTCTGCGAGGCCGCCGGGTACAGCAGAGGCGCCTTCTACTCCAACTTCTCCAACCTGGACGAGCTGTTCTTCGCCCTGTACGCGGAGCGCGCCGAACTGATCGCCCAGCAGGTCTCCACGGCCCTCGCCCAGGACGGCCCCGACCTCGACGTCCCCGCCGCCGTGGACCGTGTCACCGCGGTGCTGCTGCTCGACCGGGACTGGCTGCTGGTCAAGACGGACTTCCTGGTGCACGCCGCCCGCGACCCGCAGGTCGCGCGCACCCTGCTGGAGCACCGGGCGCGGCTGCGGGGAGCCATCGCCGACCGGCTGGCCCGCGCCCGGGGACACACCGCGCTGCCCGCGGCCCTCGGCGACGCGGACAGCGCCGCGCACGCCGTGGTCGCCGCGTACGACGGCGTCACCACCCAACTGCTGCTGGACCGGGACGTCGCGGGCGCCCGCGCCTGGCTGAAACAACTGCTGACCGCGCTGCTCACCGACGGCAGCGCCGAACCGGCCCCGCGCGGGCGCGGATGAGGAAGGGACTGCTCGCCATGGATGCGGACGTCATCGTCGTCGGAGCGGGTCTCGCGGGCCTGGTCGCGGCCCACGAACTGACCAGCAGGGGTCGCAGGGTCGCCCTCGTCGACCAGGAGAACGCCGCCAACGTCGGCGGACAGGCCTTCTGGTCCTTCGGCGGACTGTTCCTCGTCGGCTCCCCGGAGCAGCGGCGCCTCGGCATCAAGGACTCCTTCGAGCTCGCCTGGAGCGACTGGCAGGGCAGCGCCGGGTTCGACCGGCTCGACGACGAGGACTCCTGGGCGGTGCGCTGGGCGCGGGCCTACGTGGAGTGGGCGGCCGGGGAGAAGCGGTCCTGGCTGGACGGTCACGGCATCACGTTCCTGCCGACCGTCGGCTGGGCCGAACGAGGCGACCTCCGCGCGGACGGGCACGGCAACACCGTCCCGCGCTTCCACATCGCCTGGGGCACCGGCACCGGCGTCGTCGAGCCCTTCGTCCGGTACGCCGAGCAGGCGGCGAGCGAAGGACTGCTCACCTTCCACCACCGCCACCGCGTCGACGAACTGGTCATCGAGGACGGCACCGCCCGTGGCGTGCGCGGCACCGTCCTGGCCCCCGACGACGCACCCCGCGGTGCCCCTTCCAACCGGGAGGCGATCGGCGAGTTCGAGCTCACCGCCCAGGCCGTGATCGTCACCAGCGGCGGCATCGGCGCCGACCACGACATCGTCCGCCGCCACTGGCCCGAACGGCTCGGCACCCCGCCCCGCGAGATGGTCACCGGCGTCCCCGCCTACGTCGACGGACGGATGCTCGACATCAGCGCACGCGCGGGCGTCCGGCTGGTCAACCGTGACCGCATGTGGCACTACACCGAGGGCCTGCGGAACTGGGACCCCATCTGGCCGGGACACGGCATCCGCATCCTGCCCGGCCCGTCCTCCCTGTGGTTCGACGCCCTCGGCCGCCGCCTGCCCGAGCCCTGCCTGCCCGGCTACGACACCCTCGGCACCCTGAAACACCTGCGCACCACCGAGGACATCGCCGGATACGACCACTCCTGGTTCATCCTCACCCAGAAGATCATCGAGAAGGAGTTCGCGCTGTCGGGCTCCGAGCAGAACCCCGACATCACCGCCAAGGACCGGGCCGGCTTCCTGCGCGAAAGGCTCCTCGGCAAGGGGGCACCCGGCCCCGTGGACGCCTTCCTGCGCAAGGGCGCGGACTTCGTGACCGCCCCGACGCTGGAGCAGCTCGTCGACAAGATGAACGCCCTCACCGACAAGCCCCTCCTCGACGCCGCCACCGTCCGCCGCCAGATCGAGGCCCGCGACCTCCAGCTGGCCAACCCCTACGCCAAGGACGCCCAGGTGCAGGGCATCCGCAACGCCCGCCGCTACATCGGCGACCGCCTCGGCCGCGTCGCCACCCCGCACCGGCTCCTCGACCCCGCCGCGGGCCCGCTGATCGGCGTCAAGCTGCACATCCTCACCCGCAAGACCCTCGGCGGCATCCAGACCGACCTCGACTCCCGCGCCCTCGGCACCGACGGGCGGCCCGTGGAGGGCCTGTACGCGGCGGGCGAGGTGGCCGGCTTCGGCGGCGGCGGCGTCCACGGCTACAACGCCCTGGAGGGCACGTTCCTCGGCGGCTGCCTCTTCTCGGGCCGTGCGGCGGGCCGCGCGGCAGCCCGGCAGACAGCCTGACAGCCTGAGGTCAGCTCCGCGCGAGCAGCCCGGCCAGGACCGCCGCGTGACTGTGCTCCGGGTCCTTCGAGGCGGTCAGCAGCGTCACGGGGCCCTTCGCGGCGAGCTCACGGACGTGCTCGAGGAGTTCCGCCGCCTCCGGGGCGGCGAGCTCCGCCTCGTAGCGCTCGCGGAACTCCTCGTACGACCCCTGGTCGGCGTGATACCAGCGGCGCAGCTCGGTCGACGGCGTCAGGCCCTTGGGCCACTCGTCGATCCGGGCCGCGTCCTTCGCGAGACCGCGTGGCCACAGCCGGTCCACCAGGACACGGACGCCGTCGTCCGGCTCGGGCGATGCGTAGACGCGGCGCACCCGCACGCTCATGATCGGCCCCTTTCCGGTGCTCTCCCGCCGATTTCTCTCGCATCGGGCGGGTACCCCGTTCGCCTGACGTCCGCGCCGGACGTCCTGGACGACAGGGGGAGAGGAGGACACCATGACCGGCTCGGGCGAACTGCCGGTCGTCGCGACGCTCGACGATCTCACCGCTCTGGTCGAGCGTGAGCGGGGCCTCTACGTCCGCTGGTCCAAGGGGCCGGCGACCGATCTGCGGGCCGTCTCCAGCACCGACGACCTCACGGGCGTGTCCATGCCCGGACTGTCCGCCAACCCGCTGGACGTCGAGCGCTGGTGGGACGGACGGCCGACACGGCTGTGGGTGGCCCGCAGGCTGCACGACTACGCCCATCTTCCGCACGAGAAGGGCCCCGGCGTACGCCCCTGGGTGCTGGCGGGCCGGGAGGCGGGGCGTGGCCCCGACAATGAGCCGCTCGTCACGGACGTCCGCCCGCTGTGCCGGATCGCCCCCGGGGTCATCGAGGAGGCGAAGGCGGAGGTGGCCCGCCAGGAGAACCCCTGGGGGCCACTGCGCCGGATCGGCAGCTGAGGGCGCCACCGGATCGGCAGCTGAGGGCGCCACCGGACCGGCCGCCGAGGCGTACGCCGGACCGGCCGCCGGGGGCCCGCCGGCGCGGCTCGCTCAGCCGGAGCCGCGCCGTGCGCCCGCCCTCCGCTTCAGCGCACGGCGCTCCGTCTCGCTCGTGCCGCCCCACACCCCGATGGACTGCCCCGTCTCCAGCGCCCAGTCCAGGCACTGCTGCCGTACGGGACAGCGCCGGCACACCGACTTGGCCTGCTCCGTCTGCACCAGGGCCGGGCCGGTGGTACCGATCGGGAAGAAGAGGTCGGGATCCTCGTCCCGACAGGCCGCACGGTTCCGCCAGTTGTCCATCGAAAGTCACCTGCGATCGGAGTGGGAGACGCATCCCTCGGAACCCCCCGGGGATGCCTTGCTCCTTCTCGGGTCACCTGTCGACCGGTGGTGAAACAGCGCCTCCTGCCACCCCGTGGCGCTCAGGTCACTGCTCGCGCATGCCCCAGGGGGAGCCGTACGCGGTCAGCAGGTCCAGGAACGGCCGGGCCGGAAACGCCTCCGGGCCGAGGACACCCGTCCCGGACCAGGCGCCGCCGGCGAGCAGTTCGAGGGCCACGACCGGATTGACGGCGGTCTGCCACACCACCGCCTGGCACCCGTACTCGGCCATGGACCACTGGTTGTCGACCACGTGGTAGAGGTACACCTCGCGCGGGGCCCCGTCCCGTACGCCCCGCACCCACGTGCCCGCGCAGGTCTTGCCGTGCATCCGCTCGCCCAGCGTCGCCGGGTCGGGCAGGCACGCGGCGACCACGTCCCGGGGCGAGACCTCCACCGGCCCCCGCGCACTCGGCACGGTCACCGGCTCGGTCCGGTCCAGCCCCAGCAGGTGCAGCGTCCTGAGCGTGTCGATGAACTCCCGCCCCAGCCCGTACTTGAAGGTGACCCGGCGCGCGTCGACCCAGCGCGGGACCAGCAGCACCTCCTCGTGCTCGACGTTCACGCACTCCACCGGGCCGATGCCCTCGGGGAAGTCGAACACCTCGGGCTCGCTGAACGGCTCGGTGGTGAACCAGCCGCGGCCCGACTCGTAGACCACCGGCGGGTTCAGGCACTCCTCGATGGTGGTCCAGATGCTGAACGAGGGTGCGAAGTCGTACCCCTCGACGGTGAGGTTCGCGCCGTCCCGGACGCCGATCTCCTCGATCTCGTCGAAGAGTTCGTCGGCCGCGTACCGGGCGAAGACGTCCGACAGCCCGGGCTCCACACCCATGCCGACCAGGGCGAGTGCGCCCGCCTTCTCCCACTCGGCGGCCCGCTCGAACTGCTCGTCGCCGAGCTTGACCCCGCACTCCTCGTACGGCCGCTCGGGATGGGGCCGGGACAGTGACATCGCCATGTCGACATAGGTGGCACCGGAGTCCTGCGCGGCCCGGAACAGCGGCATCACGAACCGCGGGTCGGTGGCGTTGAGCAGGACGTCGCAGCCGTACTTCTCCAGCAGGGCCGTCACCTGCGCCTCGTCACCGGCGTCCACCCGCTCGGCCCGGAACCGGGCGGCGTCCTGGCCGAGGGCGGAGACCGCCGCCTCGGCGCGGGCCGGGTCGTAGTCGGCCACCACCATCTGTTCGAAGAACGGCCGCCGGGCGGCGATCCGCGTGATCGCCGTGCCCACTCCGCCCGCGCCCACCAGCAGTACCCGCATGACGCGCACTCCCTTTCTTCCTTCACCACATGAAAACGCCGGATGAGACGAGGGGCCCCTCGAGGGAGATACAACGGGCGGCGGCGACGTAAGGTCAATGGTGTTGGCATAAGGACGGAACTCCGGAGACCCAGGGCTCCGAGGTCCGGGACGACGGGAGGCGGCGTTGGCGAAACCGGTGGTGCCCGAGGAGAAGCGGCGGCGGCGCCGGCCCACCAGGAGCGGACAGGTCCTGTCCGAGGAGCTGATCGTCGGGACGGCGTTGCGCCTGCTGCGCGAACACGGCAGCGCCGGACTGACCGCCCGCCGCCTGGGCCTCGCCCTGGACTGCGACCCGAGCACGCTCTACCGGTACTTCCGCGGCATGGACGACCTCACCCTGGCGATCGGCGACGCGCTCATCGGCCGGGCGCTGCGGGGCTGGCGGCCGACGGGGGAGTGGCGCGCCGATCTGCGGAGCATCGGCCTGCGCATCCACGAGGCCTACGTGTCCCATCCGCAGGCGGCGGTGCTGACCGCCTCCCGGGTCACCGGCCGCGCCCACGAGCTCGCCGCGGACGAGGCGGTCCTGGACGTGCTGCGCACGGCGGGCTTCCCGCTGCCGGAGACGGTCCGGGTCTACCACGCCTTCATCGACACGACCCTGGCCTTCGCCGCCCTCGACGCCGCCTCGCTGGCTCTGCCCAGCGCCGCCCTGCGCGCCGACGAAGACATGTGGCGCTCCACCTACGCCCGTCTCCCCGCCACCACCCACCCCCGCATCGCCGAAGCGGCCCCCTTGCTCGCCACCCGCATGGTCACCAGCGCCTATCCGACGGCCCTGGAGATGCTCCTGGACAGCGCGGCCCACCGCCTCGACGAGACGCCTGCCTCGGACACTCCCCAGGGAGCCGCGTAGTCCCGCCTGCCCCGAGACGTCCGATACGCCTAGCGGCGCAGTGCGCGTGCCGCTGTGGACGTGACCGCCTCGGCCACGGCGGTCAGCGCGGGGGAGTCGAGCTTCCACTGCTGCCAGTACAGCGGGGTCTCGGCCTCCCGGCCCGGCGCGAACACCGTGAGCCGGCCGGCGCGCAGCAGGGGTGTCGCCTGGGCCTCGGGGACCATGCCCCAGCCGAGGCCCGCGGCGACCGCCTCGGCGAAGCCCTCCGACGTGGGGACGAAGTGGCGGCTCGCGCTGGCCTCGGCGCGTCCGGCGGTCAGCCTGCGGACGAAGCCGTCCTGGAAGTCGTCCTTGCGGTCGAACACCACCACCGGCGCCTCGGGCACCACCTCGGCAGGCGGCCCGGCGAGGTACCGCTCGGCGAACCGCGGGTTCGCCACCGGGAGATAGCGCATCCGCCCCAGATGCCGCACCGAGCAGCCCGGCACCGGCTCCGGGGAGGAGGTCACCGCCGCCATCACCGATCCCTCGCGCAGCAGCGCGGCCGTATGGGCCTCGTCCTCGCGGCGCAGGTCGAAACACAGGCGCAGCCGCGGCGGTACGCGGGTGAGCGCCTCGAGGAACCAGGTCGCCAGCGAGTCCGCGTTCACCGCCACCGCCACCCGGGTCGGCTCCCCGGCGCTGCTCAGTCCCAGCTCCCCGTACGCGTCCCGCTCCAGCCGGGCCACCTGGCGGCCGAGCCGCACCAGCACCTCGCCCGACTCGGTCGGCCGCACCGGCTTGGTGCGCAGCAGCAGCACCCGGCCGGTGCGCTGCTCCAGCGCCTTCACCCGCTGGCTGACGGCGGAGGGCGTGACGTGCAGCGCGGCCGCCGCCGCGTCGAACGTCCCCTCGTCCACCACCGCGAGCAGGGTCCTCACCTGGTCCAGGGGCAGGTCGTTCATCACGAGAGCTAATGCTACGTAAGAATCTTTAGCTGGACTGCATCGCTGTCCGGCTCGTAGCGTCACCGTCATGACCAGCGCTTTCGCCACCGCCGCTGCCGGATTCGGCACCGGTCTCTCGCTCATCGTCGCCATCGGTGCCCAGAACGCCTTCGTCCTGCGCCAGGGGATACGCCGCGACGCGGTGCTCGCCGTCGTCGGCATCTGCGCGCTGTCCGACGCGGCCCTGATCGCCCTCGGCGTCGGCGGGGTCGGCGCGGTGGTCGTGGCGTGGCCGGGCGCGCTGACCGCGGTGGCCTGGATCGGCGGCGCGTTCCTGCTCGGCTACGGCGCCCTCGCCGCCCGCCGGGTCCTCAGGCCGGCCTCTACGGGTCTGGTGAGCGAGGGCGAGGCGGCGAGCTCGCGCCGACGGGCGGTGCTCACCTGCTTGGCACTGACCTGGCTGAATCCGCACGTGTACCTCGACACCGTGTTCCTGCTCGGCTCGGTCGCCGCCGACCACGGCTCGCTGCGCTGGACCTTCGGCCTCGGCGCGGTGCTGGCCAGCGTCTGCTGGTTCGCCGCGCTCGGCTTCGGCGCCCGGCTGCTCAGCCGCTTCCTCGCCCGGCCGACCGCCTGGCGGGTGGTGGACGCACTGGTGGCCGCCACCATGATCGTCCTCGGGGTGACGCTCATCGCCGGAGCCTGACGGCGGGCCGGTGCGGAGCGGCTGCGACACTGTCCCCGGCCAGGTAGATGTAATCACCAACGGGACGGTCGTGGACACCAGCGAGAGCAGTGCCGAGCGCCAGGCGGAGGAGCCCGCACCGAGCGGCGGTGCCCGCAGACGCCGCTGGGCCATGGACACCCGGCCGCTGCGCCGCCCGGCCTACCGCCGGCTGTGGACCTCCACCATCGTCACGGCGGTCGGCAGCCAGCTCACCGCCGTCGCCGTGCCCAAGCAGATCTACGACATCACCGGCTCCTCCGCCTGGGTGGGCACCGCCAGCCTCGCGGGCCTGCTGCCGTTGATCGTGTTCGCTCTGTGGGGCGGGGCGATCGCCGACGCGATGGACCGGCGCAAGCTGCTGCTGATCACCAACAGCGGTATCGCCGTGACCTCGCTGCTGTTCTGGCTGCAGGCGGTCACCGGGACCGAGTCGGTGGCCGTGCTGATGGTGCTGCTCGCGGTGCAGCAGGCGTTCTGGGGACTGAACGCCCCGGCCCGCAGCGCCTCCGTGGCCCGCCTGGTCCCCGCGGACGAGCTGCCCGCCGCGAACGCGCTGGGTTCCACCGTCATGCAGACCGGGCAGATCGCCGGACCGCTGCTGGCCGGTGCGCTCATCCCCGTGATCGGGCTGGCCGAGCTGTACCTCATCGACGCCCTGGCGCTGTGCGTCACCGTGTGGGCCGTGTACCGGCTGCCCGCCCTGCCGCCCCTCAAGGCCACGACGGCGCGTCGTGCGGGCCTGAGGGAGATCGCGGAGGGCTTCCGCTACATCTCGGGGCACGCGGTGCTGCTGCTGTCGTTCCTCGCCGACATCGTCGCCATGGTGCTCGGCATGCCGCGCGCCCTCTTCCCGCAACTGGCCTCCGAGACCTTCGCGCCCTACGGCGAGGGCTTCGCGCTGGGGCTGCTGTTCGCCGCGATCCCCGTCGGCGCGGTGCTGGGCGGGCTGTTCTCCGGCACGTTCTCGCGGGCCCGCCGGCACGGCTGGATGGTCATCGGGTCGGTCGTGGTCTGGGGCCTGGCCATCACGGGATTCGGGCTCAGCGGAAGCCTCTGGCTCGCCGTGGCCTTCCTCGCCGTGGCCGGCGTCGCCGACATGGTCTCGATGGTGTTCCGCGGGGCGATCCTGCTCTCCGCGGCGACGGACGAGATGCGCGGCCGGATGCAGGGCGTCTTCACGGTCGTCGTGGCCGGCGGCCCCCGCCTCGCCGACCTGCTGCACGGCACGGCCGGCTCCGCCTTCGGCACCCGCGCGGCCGTCGCGGGCGGGGGCGCCCTGGTCGTCGTGGTGATGCTGGCGCTGGCGGCCGCGATGCCCGCACTGCGCCGGTACCGGGTGTGACCCGGCCGGCTACAGCGCTCCCCGCCGGTGCATCGCGTACTGCTCCATCAGCTTGCCCCGGGTCATCTCCAGCCGGTACGCGAGGATCTCGGCCACGTTGCGCACCAGGGCCAGACCGAGCTGCGGATCCTCCTCGCACAGCCGGAGCACGGCGGCGGCCTCGAACTCGTAGGCGCGCACGGGGCTGAACGCCTGGGCGCCGAAGTCCCACTGGTGCGGCGGGAACAGCCAGGACCAGCCGAGCATGTCGCCCGCGCCGAGGCTCGCGACCGCGACCCGGTGCAGCTGGTTGACCTTCTGGTCGAGGGAGACCGCGCCGGAGCGGATGACCCAGAACCGGTCCGCGGTGCCTCCCGCTTCAAAGATCCGGGTGTCCTCCGGAAAGGACACCTCCCGCGCGAGCGTCATCAGGCGCTGCCGTTGCGGCGGGGGCAGGGCGGTCAGGAGTTTGATCGCTTTGGTCATGAGGCGCAGCTCCTCGCCGGGGCATTCGGTTCCGGTGCTTCCCCTACGCCCATTTCAGCCGCTGCCGCCGTCCGTGGCACCTCGGCGGACAGAAAAAAGCCCTGGCTGGACGGGGGAAACCAGCCAGGGCGGCAAACGGTGGTGTACGGGGGACCTGCGTCGACCCCATCACCACGTATGGATGAACGATAAACCATCAGTGGGGGTTTCCCCGCACCGGAACCGGGTCACGTGACCTGTTTCACTCCGGCACCACGACCCTCACCGTGTTCAGCTCGGGGTCCGTCGGATCCGGCAGATGCATGCCGGCGTCCATCCCGGTGCGCAGATAGCGCAGCACGGGCTCGGTGAGCCGCTCGCCCGGCAGCACCGCCGGGATCCCGGGCGGATACGGCGTGATCATCTCCGCCGCGACACGTCCGGCGGCCTCACCGACCGGAACGTCCTCGGCCGGGCCGAAGAACGCGTCCCGCGGCAGCAGCGCCTGCTCCATCCGCAGCTCGTCCGGCGGCGGCACCTCCACCCTGGGCGCCGCGGGCAGCTCCCGCGCGGCCCGCCCCAGGTCCCGCAGCGCGGACAACAGCTCCCCGGTGGTCTCCCGGTCGTCGCCGTGGGTGATCTGCGCGCCGATACGACGGTGGTCCACGAGGTGCGCGTCGATGGCCCGCTGCTCACGCAGCCAGTCCGCCGCCTGATACCCCGTGATCCCCAGACCGCTGACGTCGATGACGCCGGGCAGCGGGTCGAAGTCGTCCGCCAGGGAGGGGCCGCAGAAGTCGCCGCGGTCGTGGACGTGCATGCCGTCGATCTCCTCGATCGCGGCGCGGACCTCGGCCGCGAGCTCCAGGGTGGACCCCAGCAGCTCCTTGCCGTGCAGCGCCATCTGCCGCCGCCAGGCGTCGAGCCCGGCGAAGATCAGCACCGACGGGCTGGTCGTGCCCAGCAGGTCCGCGCGCATCCCCAGCAGCGCCGGAGGCACCAGATCGCCCCGCAGATGGAACACCGAGCCCTGCTCCAGACCGCTGCCCATCTTGTGGATGCTGGTCACACAGATGTCGGCGCCCGCGTCCATCGCCCAGGACGGCAGGTCGGGATGGAAGGGCAGATGCGCGCCCCAGGCCTCGTCCACGATCAGCGGACGCGAACGCCGGTGGCACACCTCGGCGACCGACCGCAGATCGGCACAGGCGCCGTACGGCGTGGGACTGGTGACCAGGGCACCACGGGCGTCCGGATGGGCGTCGAAGGCCCGGTCGAACTCCGCGGCCGACGGCGGATGCGCGATGTGCCGCTCGGCGTCCCACCGGGGCTCCACCCACACCGGCTCGATGCCGGACAGGATCAGACCCGCCACCACCGACTTGTGGGCGTCCCGCCCGATCAGCAGCTTCTCGTGCGGCCCGGCGACCGACAGCATCGCCGCCTTGACCGACAGGGAACTGCCGCAGGTGCTGAAGAACGTGTGCTCCGCGTGGACCGCGTCGGCCATCAGCTCCTGGGCCCGCTGCAGTACGCGCCCGCGGGTCAGCCGGTCGTCCAGGCCGCCCGAGGCCAGCACATCGCCCAGGTACACCGCGTCCCCGAGCACCTCACGGGCGGCGGGATCGGCACCGCGCGCCTGCTTGTGCCCCGGCGGCGTGAACCCGAGCCGCCCCCTGCGGTGATACTCCTCCAGCGCTTCCAGGACCGGTGCCCGGCTGTGATCGGCAGTCATGTCCCTCGGGTGCCCGCAGCCGCTCCCCGCCAATCAGCCGGGTCCCGCACCGGCGCCCGGGACCGCCCGATCGGCCCTGACCGAGCGGATCGCAGCCGGCCCGGTCAGTCCTGGACCGGGTGCTTGCCCGGCGTGAGGATCTCGTCCAGCACCCGCAGCACCACGTCGTAGGCGACGCTGCGCACCTCCGCCTCGCGCGCCGCGCCCGGATCCGCCTGCGCGACCTCCACACCCCTGGCCTGCCACGCCCGTTCCTCCCGCGCCGCGCAGGCCCGCGCCCGCTGGATGCGCCGCAGCAGTTCGTCCGAGTCCACAACGTCCGTCATGCCTCTCCGCGTACCCCCGTCCGCCATCGGGATGACATGTACCGAGGAAACACACCCGGAGGTTTGCCCGTACGGGCGCAGGTGAGCCGGAAGGGGAGGGCTCGACCGTTCGAGTCGAGGACCTTCCGCATCGACAGGGAGCCGAAGGATGCGTGAGGAGCACACCACCGAACCCGTTGCCGAACCGCCCGGCGCCGCCCGGGCCGCCCCGCCGGCGGGCTACCGACCGTGCGACGTGCGGCAGGCCGTGCAGCGGGCGGTGTCCGAACGCTGCCGCGCCACGCACACCCCCTGCGACACCGACGCGCTGGCGGACGCCCTGCTCGTGGCCTCCGAACTCACCACCAACGCCATCCTGCACGGCGGCGGTGTCACCGACGTCCGGGTCGACGTCACCGGCCCCGGGATACGCGTCTCGGTGAGCGACCGCAGCGACGAGCTGCCCGTGGCCGTGCCGGAGGCCGAGCGGCGGCGGGGCCGTCGCCCCGGCGGTCACGGCTGGCCCATCGTCTGCCGGCTCGCCCGCGACATACGGGTGGCCGACCTGCCCGCGGGCGGCAAGTGCATCACCGCCGAGGTGCCGCTGTCCTGAGCCCCGCCCGCGACTCGCGGCGGATTGCGCCGCGAAGCGGAGTTTGTTCCCAGGGCGGCAGGGCATTCGGAGTGTCGTGCTTCGGACCGGAGGCGCGCCGGCGGGACAGGTATGGCCGCTGTGGAGCCTCCGGGCGTCCATTCGGCCACCCGTCCCGCGGTAGAACCCCAAAAACCACCGCTCGGGAGCGAAAACGCATGCTGATCGACACGCCCACCGACCGCCCCGACACCACGGCCGCCACCACCCGCAGGCGTCACGACGACGCCCCCGACACGGCGGCCCTCTTCGCCCGGCTGGCGACCCTGGAGGACGGTCCCGAACGGGATGCCGTCCGCGACGAACTCGTCACCGCGTGGCTGCCCATGGCGCACCGCATCGCCGGCCGTTTCCGCGACCGCGGCGAGTCCGTCGAGGACCTGCGCCAGGTGGCCGCGCTCGGCCTGGTGAAGGCCATCGACCGCTTCGACCCGAGCCGCGGCGCCTTCGAGAGCTACGCCGTGCCCACCATCACGGGCGAGGTCAAGCGCCACTTCAGGGACCGCATGTGGGCGCTGCGCGTGCCCCGCCGGGTCCAGGAACTCCGCAACAAGGTGCGCATCGCCCGGCGCGAGCTCACCCAGAACCCGGGCAGCCCCGAACCCTCCGTGGCGGACATCGCCGCCCACACGGGCCTGACCGAGGAGGAGGTCGGCACCGGGATGGAGGCGCTGGAGAGCTTCAGCACCCTGTCCCTGGACGCCGAACTGTCCTCCGACGACGACGGCTACAGCC
Source organism: Streptomyces sp. NPDC052012 (assembly GCF_040689265.1). Classification (NCBI taxonomy): domain Bacteria; kingdom Bacillati; phylum Actinomycetota; class Actinomycetes; order Kitasatosporales; family Streptomycetaceae; genus Streptomyces; species Streptomyces sp. NPDC052012. The sequence continues at coordinate 27,763 of NZ_JBFAXA010000005.1, read as the reverse complement.
TCGCCGACACCCTCGGCTCCTCCGACGCCTCCTACGACGTCGTGGTCGACCGCGAATCGGCGAAGGAGGGACTGCGCCGGCTGCCGGAACGCGAGCGCGCCATTCTCTACATGCGGTTCTTCGAGGACATGACCCAGAGCCGCATCGCCGACCGGCTCGGCATCTCCCAGATGCACGTCTCGCGCCTGATCAGCCGCAGCTGCGCCCGCGTGCGCGCGGAGGCGCTGGGGGAGCGGGGCGGAGGCGGCGGTCGGGGCGGCCCCGGCGGCCCTGGCGGGCAGACCCGCGGGCACTCGGCGTCGGCGTGACGGCGGGCTCCGCCCCCTCGGACCCGTCGATCCCCTCGCACCAGGAAAGAGACCGATGCTGAAGCCTCATCCCTCCGTGCTGCGCCGGCTCGTCGACGAGTACGAGGCGCTGCTGGCGGGCGGCGCCCCGCACGCGCCGCACGCCCCGCAAGTCGCCTCGCAGGCTCCGCACGCGCCGGTCGTGCCGAGCGCGCGGATCAGCGACCTGGCCTACACCCTCTGCGTGTCCACCGGCACCCGCGATGTGCGCCAGGCGCTGGAGACGGCACACCGGTGGCTCGCCGGAGCCGCGCCCCCCGGAACCGTCACCCGCTGAGCCCACCGCCGCCGGGTGGCCGGTCCCCTTCCCCCTGCGGGTGTGTGCCCGTGCAGCCGGGGCATCCGCAGTGCCGGGAGGTTGCATGAACACACGAGCACTGGCATGGAGGGGGCGGGCCGGCGCCCGGCGGGCGGCGGACGGCTCGGTGATGGAGGGGGCCGCACGGGCGGGGCTGACCGCCCGGGGGGTCATCTACCTGCTGGTCGGCGTTCTGGCCCTGCGGATCGCCTTCGGCGACACCGGGCGGCAGGCGGACCGGGGAGGGGCCCTGGCCGAGCTGGCCGACCGGCCCTTCGGCGCGCTGCTGCTGTGGGCGCTCGGCATCGGACTCGTCGGCATGGCCCTGTGGCGGCTGTCCGAGGCGGTGTTCGGTTCGGTCGGCAAGGACGGACGCAGTGCGCGCAAGCGGCTGCTGGCGGTCGCACGGTTCGTGTTCTACGTCTTCGTCGCGTACTCCGTGCTGGCCTTCGCCGCCGACCGCGACAACGGCAGCGGGTCGAGCGACCGGCAGTCCCGGGACGCCACGGCCCGCGTCATGGAGGCGCCCGCCGGACAGTGGCTCGTGGGAGCCGCCGGGCTGGTGATCGTGGGCGCCGGTGTCTGGATCGGCGTACGGGCGGCACGCCGCACGTACCACAGGCAGCTCAGGCTGGGGGAGCTCAGCCCCGGTGCGCGCCGCCTCGTCGACGTCACCGGAGTGGGCGGCGGCGTGGCGCGCGGCCTGGTGTTCGCCGCGGCCGGAGTCTTCGCCGTGCGGGCGGCGATCGCCTACGAGCCGGACGAGGCCAAGGGCCTGGACGACACCCTGCGCAGCCTCGCCGACACCCCGCTCGGCCCGTGGCTGCTGGTCTGCGTGGCCGCGGGCCTCGTGCTGTTCGGCGTGTTCTCCTTCGCGCTGGCCCGCTGGCGGCGGGTCTGACACCACGCGTTCCGTATAGGCCTGCCGGATCCGGGGAACACGGGACGGATGAGCGAATCCGAGATTCCGCCGGACGGCCGGCCCGTGGACGTCTACCTCGACCTCCTGCGCATCCGGATGGACACCGAGGACTACCGGCTTCTGCTGCGTGTCGTGGAGCCGGTCCTCAGGGCGATCGAGGAACACCGCCTGTCCGGCCTCGACGTCGCGCTGGACGGCGGCGACGACGAACTGCCCCAGGAGATCCGCGACGAGGCCGCCCTCGTCATCGCGACCGCCGTCACCGGCCGCCTCGACAACGAGGTGGTCGAGCTGGAGGTCGACGAGACGGGACCGGTCCGGGTCGTCACCGACGCCGCGACCGCCAACGACCCCTCCCGGCTCGGCGAGATCGCCGCCTACATCAGAGAACGGCACCAGCAGAACGAGGAACTCCGGGGCATCGCCGAGGCGAGCGGCCTGCCCACGGACTTCTGACCCGCCGCCGGGCCGGACCGGCGACTGGCAGGGTCGGCGCCTGCGCCGGCTCGCCAGGTCGACGCCGGCTCGCCCGGTCCGGTGCCGGTCCGCCCGGACGCGCTTCTCTGCGGTGCGGTGCCGTCCGCCCGGACGCGCTTCTCTGTGGTGCGGTGCCGGTCCGCCCGGACGGCCTCCTCAGCGGTCCGGCGTCGACACCGGGACGCCCAGGGGGCGGGCCAGGCCCACCACCGCCTCGTCCAGGCGTTCCAGGTGGCGCAGGACGCGGGTGGTGATCCGGCCGTAGCGGGCCGTGGCGTCCCCGTCGGCGCCGCCCAGCAGGGAGGCGATGCTCGGGCCCGTCTCGATCCTCGTGCCGGCGTGCTCGTCCTCGACCCGGGCGGCGATGGCCTCGATGTTGCGTACCGTGCGCGCCGCCGCCCCGCGCAACCGCGGGTCCGCCGCGATGGAGGGGTGGGTCGGCAGCAGCTCGGCCGTCGCGGCGAGCGAGCGCGCGTGGTACGCGCAGGTCTCCAGCAGCGCGACCACGTACTGGGCCGTGTTGCGCCGGGCCCGCAGCGGGGTGACCGGGTGGGTCAGCGGCTGGACGGCGCCGCGCAAGTCGCCCAGCGCCTGGTCGAGATCACGGGCCTTGTCCAGCAGATCGTCCGCGGGACCGCCGCTGAGCTGGCCCACGGCCGCCTCGGTGACACCGGCCAGCCGCTCCAGCACCGTGCCCAGCAGTTCGTTCGTCCGCCGGTCCGTCTTCACCGGCAGGACGAACGCCGCCGCCACCACCCCGCACGCCGCCCCCAGCGCCGTCTCCTCCACCCGCAGCACCAGCACCTCCCAGCTGTAGGTGTGCAGCAGCGTGTACAGCAGCCCCAGCATCGCCGTGACGAAGAACGACGTCAGCGTGTACGACAGCGGCGCCGTGTAGAACATCGCGAAGATCAGCACCAGCACCAGAGCGAACGCCGTCACGGTGTGCCGCCCCACCAGCCCGGCCAGCAGGATGCCTGCGACCACACCGAACACCGTGCCCAGCAGCCGCCGGTAGCCCTTGACCAGGATCTCGCCCGTCGAGGCGGTGTTGAGGAACACGATCCAGCAGGTGAGCACCGCCCAGTACCAGCGGTGCGCCGAGATCAGCTCCCCGCCGACGATGGCCAGCGTCGAACCCACGGCGACCTGCACGGCGGCCCGTGTCGTCGGCCGCTGCAGCCCCTTCGGCTCCTCGGCCTGCTCCGTCTGCTCCGCGTCGATCGCGGCGTCCTCGGCGTCCAGCTCCTCCCGGGAACGCGCCGTCTCCGGAGTCTCGTCCGCCTCCTCCTGCGGGCCCTCCAGGGCGATCCGCAGCCCCATCACCGCACGGGCCGCCTCGCCGATGGCCCGGAAGACGTCCTGCACCGCCCGGGACGCCGCCGGCAGGTTCTCCTCCTCCCGGTAGGCGAGCAGCCGGTTGCGCACCTGCTTCAGCACCGTCTCCGCCGCCCCGCCCCCGGCCCGCAGCACCAGCGCGCGCAACGCCATCAGGTCACGGCGTACCAGCGCGGTGGACTCCTCCGGACCGGGCAGCCGGCCCACCTCCGGGGCGGGCGCTCCCGGCAGATGCAGCGTCAGGGTGTCCGCCCGCTCGGCGCTGCGCGCCGACAGCAGCACCAGACCGAGCCGCTCGGCGGCGATCTCGGCGTCCGCGATACGCCGCTGCACCAGTCGCGCGGTGGCCTCGTCCCGCGTGCCCTCCTCCAGCCGGGACTGGATCATCAGCGCCGTCTCGTGCAGCCGCGCGGTGCCCGCGCGGACCTCCTCCAGTGCCTTGTCGATGCCTTGAGGGTCCTCCGCACTCGCGTCCAGCAGCGCCAGCTGCGCGGAGACCAGCTGGGCCAGCCGGGCGCGGAAGGCCTCGCGCAACCGCCCGAGCAGGCCCGTGGGCGTCACCGGCACCAGCACGAACCGCACCAGCGCGCTGCACGCGAACGCGACGGCCGTGACGGCCCACAGACCGGGCAGCTGTCCGGTCGAGGCACCGACGAACAGCGACACGAAGTAGACCTGGAAGCCGATCAGCCCGAGCGCGGTGCCGCGGTCGCCGAACCGGCGGCCGTAGACCGCGCTGAAGATGAGGGCGACGAAGAAGACGTCCCCGATGATCAGCCGCTCGCTCAGCACGGCACCCAGCGACACCGACACCAGCGCCACCGGCAGCCCCAGGGCGAGCGTGACCGCCTGGGCCCGGCGCTGCTTCTCCCGGATGGCGAACGTGGCCACCATCGACGCCATCGCCCCGGCCACCAGATGGGTGATGTCCGTCCCGGTGGGGGCGAGGACCGCCAGCGTCAGCGCGATGGCGCCCACCGTGCGCAGCCCGGCCGTCAGCCGCAGCAGCCCGGGATCGGACGCCGCGACCCGGTCCCGCAGCCGCGTCCGCACCGACCGTCCCGCCGCCTTCACGCCGTCGCCGGCCGACCGGGAGCCGCGTACGGATGCCGGTGCCGGCGCCTCACCGCGCCGGCCGGCCCGCCGCCTCCACGTGGGCCCGCACCTCCTCCGGCGTCATGTACGCGTCGGTGTACTCGAAGTCCCGCAGCTTGGCGGGCTTGCGGGCCTGGAAGCCGGTGCGCACGAAATCGTCCCCGGCGACCGCGTTCAGCAGCCAGTTGGTCATCACCCGGGTCTTGGCGACGTTGGTGCGCAGCGCCGACCAGTGGTAGCCGCGGGCCACGACCTGCGCGGGCAGGCCGTGCAGCTCCACGCCGAGCGGCTTGGAGACCGCGTCCTTGCCGCCGAGGTCCACGACGAGCCCCAGGTCCTTGTGCACATAGGGCCGCTTGGGCTGGTTGCGCAGCGTCGCGATGACGTTCTCCGCGACGTGCCGTCCCTGCCGCAGCGCGTGCTGCGCGGTCGGCGGGCACACGGCGCCGTCGCCCTTCGCCATGTCCGGCACCGCGGCGGAGTCGCCGAGCGCGAACACGCCGTCGTAGCCCGGCAGGCACATGTCGGCCGTGACCGCGAGGCGTCCCTTGACGGTCTCCGCGCCCAGCGTCGCGATGAGGGGACTGGCGACCACGCCGGCCGTCCAGATCAGGGTGTGGGTCGGGACCACCCGGCCGTCGGTGAAGGTGACCTCCTCGGGACCGGCCTTCTCGATGGAGACGCCCAGCGAGATCTCGATCCCGCGCCGGGTGAGGATCTCCTGCGCACTGCGCCCCAGCTTCTCGCCCAGCTCGGGCATCAGCTTCGGCGCGATGTCGATCAGATGCCACTTGATCAGCCGGGGGTCCAGCCGCGGGTAGCGCTTGACGGCGGCGTGCGTGAGCCGCTGCAGACAGGCGGCGGTCTCCGTGCCCGCGTAGCCGCCGCCGACCACCACGAACTGCAGCCGCGCGGCGCGCTCGGCAGGATCGGGGCTGGCGTCGGCGAGGTCCAGCTGCGAGATGACGTGGTCGCGGATGTAGGCGGCCTCGGCAAGGGTCTTCAGGCCGAAGGCGTGGTCGGTCAGCCCCGGGATGTCGAAGGTGCGGGTGACGCTTCCGGGGGCCAGCACGATGTAGTCGTACGGCTCATTCACGATCTCGTCGGTGATGGTGCGGATCACGCAGACCTTGGCCTTCAGGTCCACACCGATCGCACCGCCGGGGATGATCCTCGTGCGGTACTTCTTGCTGCGCCGCAGCGACAGGGCGATCGACTGCGGCGTCAGCACGCCGGAGGCCACCTGGGGGAGCAGGGGAAGGTACAGCTGGTAGGAGAACGGCGTCACCAGGGTGACGTCGGCCTCGTTCGGAGCGAGTCTGCGCTCCAGCCGGCGCACGCACTCCACACCGGCGAAGCCTGCACCCACCACGAGAATCCTGGGTCGAGTCACGGTGTTCTCCCTTTCTGCGGCCGGCGGCGCTCTACGGCTGCAGACGATCTGCCCGAACGCCGACGCCCTACTCGTGCCCCTGTTCAGCACCACGATGCCCGCCCGAGGGCCGGAGCGCACCGGGAATCGATCGGTCGTGCAGATGGCACAGCAGCAGGCAGACGTCGTCGTCGCGTTCGGAGTCGCTGAGCAGCGGACGCAGGATCCGGTCCGCCGAGCCCTCCAGGTCCGCCTCCAGCTCCCGCGAGCCGAACGAGCCGAGCGCCGCCGCCAGCCGTTCGATGCCCGGGTCGATGCCCTGCGCGCGCCGCTCCACCAGACCGTCCGTGTACAGCGCCAGCGTCGACCCCGGCTCCAGGCGCTCGGTGTGGTCGGCGATGTCCTGCCGCAGCGGGATGCCGAGCATCGCGCCCGGCTTGGCGTCCAGGGTGCGCACCCGCCCGTCGGGCAGCCGCAGCACCGGCGGCGGATGCCCCGCGGCGGCCCACGTCAGGGTCGGTTCGTCGGGATGGAGACGCGCGATGACGGCGGTGGCGTACAGATCCGGCTGGAGATGGTGCAGGAACCGGTGCAGCCGCGTCAGCAGCCGGCCGGGGCTGCCGCCGTCCACGGCGTAGGCGCGCAGCGCCGTGCGCAGCTGGCTCATCATCACCGCCGCGTGCAGCCCGTGCCCGGTGACGTCGCCGATGACGGTGATCAGGCTGCCGTCCGGCTGGCGGAAGGCGTCGTACCAGTCACCGCCGATGTTCAGGCCGTGCGTGGCCGGCAGATAGCGCGCGGCCAGGCTCAGCCCGGGGGTGGCCGGAAGCTCGGTGAGCAGCGCGCGCTGCAGCGTCTCGGCGATGTCGCGGTTGTGCTCGAAGCGGCGCGCGTTGTCCAGGGCGATGCCGGCCCTGCGGGCGAGCTCGATCAGCATGACGGCGTCGTCCGGGTCCCAGCGCTCACCGGGCGGTGACAGCGTCAGCACGCCCAGCGGTGCCCGCCGGGTCAGCAGCGGAACGCACAGCAGCGGCCGGGTGGGCGACAGCGCGGACGGCGGATGGTCGTCGACGCCGGGCAGCCCGCCGGGATGATCGGCCGCGTACTGGGGCCGTCCGGTGCGCACGGCCCGCACGGCCGCCGCCGGATGGGACGTCGGTCCGCGCGGATCGTCCTCGTCGTCGAACAGCCATACGTCGACATCGCGGGCGTAGGTCGGCACCAGCAGCTCCGGCAGCCGGCGCACGATCTCCTCGTGATTGAGGGAGGCGGTCAGCACCGCGCTCGCGTCGGCGAGGAACGTCAGCCGGTGGCGGGCGTTCTCCGCCTCGGTGCGTGCCGCGCGCTCGGCGGCGAACGCCTCCCGCTGTGCCCTGCCGGCCGCGTCCAGCTCGGCGTGCAGTGCCAGCACGCCCTGGTTGGTCTGGTGCAGCTCCTCCCGGTGGAAGGCGACGAGTTCCTCCTGCTCGGCGAGCTTGTCCAGCACGACGGCCGTGTCCTCGTCGGCGCCCAGCAGGGCCTCCGCGAGGGCCGGCGGATCCGCCGGGCCGGCCGGATCCGCCGGCACCGAGCCGACGGCGGACGCCCCGCCCGCCTCGGGCCAGGACACCGTCACCTCCCACGGCGGCTCGCCGTCGGCGCCGGCGTCCGCCGGCGGCGTCAGCACGGCGTGCAGCCGCGCCGTCCCGGCGGTCGAGCGGGACGTGTCCAGGGTGAGCAGCCAGGTGCCGCCCTTGGTGAGGCACTGCCGCAGACGTCCGCTGACCGTACTGGCCAGCCGGGCGCGTTCGACGGCGGGCAGGCCCGAGACGGCGGCCAGCCGCGCGAGCGCGATCCGGGCACGAGCGGCGTCGGTGACGGTGGTGATGCGCCAGGTACGGGTCATGGGCGGTCCGGCGGGGTCGGGGTCATGACGGCCACAGCGGTGTCGTCCCGCACCGGTCGTGCGGAACTCCCGGCGTCGCGTATCGTCACGGCGGCCGTCACGGCCGGATCCGTTGCCGTGAGCACCCCGTCGGACGGCGGCGACCAACGGCTGGGCAGTCCGTCGGTGTGCAGGATCAGAAGGCTCTCGTCCGACCAGGGCACGTCGTCCTCCCGCAGGGTGCCGGGCCGGTGCACGCCGACGATGCCGGGCCGGGACAGCAGCGCGCGCCACCGGTCGCCCTCGCGCAGCCGTGCGCCCACATTGCCGATCCCGGCGAACCGCAGCCGCCCCGCTCGCAGGTCCAGCTGGGCCACCGCCACGGCCGCGCCCCGGGTGCCGCCCAGCGCCTCGTGCAGCCGGCGCAGCGCCTCCGCGGGCGGGAGATGGGGCCGCCGGCGCACCGCGTCCGCCGCGGCGGACGAGGCACGGGCGGCGGCGGCGCCGTGGCCGAGACCGTCGGCCAGCATCAGGGTGAACAGGTCCCCGGACCGCACCCAGGCCCAGTCGTCCCCCGACTGGTCGGCCGCGGCGTAGGGGATGTTGACACCCCCCGCGCGCACGCCGGGCCCCGCCGGGGTGTCCGCGGTGCGCGGTGTGTCCGTGTCGGCGATGCGGGCCACCGCCACCGTGCCCCGGCCGGGGACGCTGTGCAGCCCGAAGTCGTCGGCGAGGCGGCGGCACGTGCCGAGGCCCGCACCGAGCGAGGCGGTCGTGGTGAACCCGTCCCGCAGCGCGCCGGCCACGTCGGCGATCCCCGGCCCGTGGTCGATCGCGGCTATCTGCACCGACCGCGAGGCGGGCGTCTCCCGCAGGAGGGGAGGATCGACCACCTCGATGAGCACCTCGCCGCCCTGCGCGTGCTTCAGGAGATTGGTGGCCAGCTCGGTCGCCACCAGCGAGACGGCCGCGGTGCGCCGCTCGTCGAGCCCGGCCGAGGCCGCCGCGCTCTCCGCGGCGACCCGGACGTCCCGCACCCGGGTCGAGTCCTGCACCGGTACGTACCTCACGCGCGGCATCAGGACTCCTCACGCGGTCGCGGCGGACGTGTCACCCATGAGGTCACCCGCACCGTGGTGCCCGCTCCCGGACTGCTCTCGACCTCGAAGTCGTGCACCAGACGGCGCGCGCCGCCGAGGCCCATCCCGAGACCGTCGCCCGAGGTGTAGCCGTCGCTGAGCGCCCGCTCGAGGTCGGCGATGCCCGGCCCGTTGTCGCTGAACGTCAGCCGCAGTCCGTCGGCACCGCGGGCCGACACCCGGGCCGCCTCCATCTGGCCGCCCCCGCCGTGCACCAGGGTGTTGCGCGCCAGTTCGCTGGCAGCCGTGACCAGCTTGGTCTGGTCCACCAGGCCGAAGCCGAGCAGGGCGGCGGCCTGCCGCACGTGCTGGCGCACCCACACCAGGTCCATGTCCGACCGGATGGGCAAGCAGGCCTCGACGCCCGCGGCAGTGTGCATCACGGACTCTCCTGGCGCAGGCCGCCGGAGCGGGGGGTGACGATCGGCCGGTCGAGGAGCTCCAGAGCCGCCTCGGTGGTGAGCGCGGTCCGCAGTCCCGGCAGCGTCAGGCCGAGTTCCACGAGGGTGATGGCGACGGCCGGGCGCATACCGGCCACCACGGTCCGCGCGGCCAGCAGCTCGGCCTGCGCCGCGATCTCGGCCAGCACCCGCCCGAGGAAGGAGTCGACGACCTCCACGCCGGAGATGTCGATGACCACTCCGGTGACCCTGCTGTGGGCGATGGTCTCGGACAGGTCCTGCTGCAGCTGCTGCGCCGTGCTGTCGTACAGGTCGCCCTGGAGGGTGACCAGCAGGACGTCGCCGAGCCGGAGGACCGGAACATGTCCCGCCACGTGGCGGGGGAACGACTCGTTCACCGCCGGTTCGCACCGCCCGGCGTCGCGTCGACGATGTCCGCGCCCAGCTGGTGCAGGCAGTAGCCGAGCGCGTCGGCGAGGCTGGCCCGGGTGAGCACCGAACCGAGGTCGAGCCCCAGGTGCACGATGGTCTGGGCGATCGCCGGACGGATACCGGAGACCACGCACTCCGCGCCCATCAGCCGGGCCGCCGCGACCGTCTTCATCAGATGCTGGGCCACCAGCGAGTCCACGGTCGGCACGCCGGTGATGTCGAGGATCGCGAACCGGGCGTGCTGGTCGACGACCGCGTTCAGCAGCGTCTCCATCACCACCTGGCTGCGGGCGCTGTCGAGCGTGCCGATCAGCGGGACCGCCACGATGCCGTCCCACAGCTTGATCACCGGCGTGGCGACCTCGAGGAGCTGCATCCGCTGACGGTCGATGAGGGCCTGGTTCTCGCTCAGCGCGGTCTGCATGGCCACCAGACGCAGCGTGCCCAGCAGTCTGCTCAGCGTGATCGAGCACGTCCGCACCTGCTCGGGCGGTGCCTGGTCGAGGTCGGCGAGGAGGAGGTTCTCGACCGGCGGCCACAGCGCGGACAGCTCGCTCGACACCTGGGTGACGGACAGTCCGGCCCGCGAGCGCGCCGCACCCATCCGGGCCAGTTGCTCGCGCACACCGCTGAATCCGGCGGCGTCCGGGTCCTCGACCCGCCCGGCGTCGGCGACCTCGGCCAGCGCGTCGACGACCGCCTTGCCCGCTTCCACCGCCTCGTCCCGCGAGACGGTGAACACCGTACGGAACAGGGGCTCGTCCGCCCAGCGCTGGGCGATCTGCTCCCTTCGGCGGCGCAGGAAGTCCGCGACCTCGGGCGTCGGGGTTCCGGGCGATCCGCCCGTTTCGTGCTCCGGCACCTGTTCTCTCCTCATCATCGTTGCGTCGCGCCGAGCCCGCTCCAGGCAACGAGACGGCGATGTGACCTTGCCGGGCGCCCACTTTAACGACGCTCCGACCTCGCAGGACACCGGATCCCGGACGGGCACCCCCACGGTGGGGCCCGGCACGGCGGGCGTGCGCGGACAGCGCGACGGCCGGTGGCGGGCGGCCGTCGGCCGTGCTCCGCTCACCGGCCCCGGGCCGCGCGATCGGCGCCTGTCGCCCGGTGTGTTCAGACCTCGCCTTCCGGCGCGACCTCCTGCGGCCGGTCGACCCGTTGCAGCGCCTCCTCGAGGCTCTCCGACACCGGGACGGTGATGCTCACACCGGTCAGGTCCAATATGCGGCGCACCGCGGCGGTGGGGGAGATGATGTGCACGCTCCCCGGCAGCTCGCGGGCCTCCTGGTAGACGCGCAGGATGATGTTCATGCCGGACGAGTCCATGAAGGGCACCGCCGACAGGTCGAGCAGGAAGTGCCGGCGGCCGTGATGCAGCTGGTTCGCCAGGTGGTGCTGGAACTCGGTCGCGGTGTCGATGTCCAGGTATCCCTGCACCTTCAGCAGGGCGACGTCGTCCCGAGGCAGGGTCACCTCGACGGACAGCGGGTTCTGGGCAATGGGCACGAGTACCTCCAACGAATACTGACGGCCAGGGCACGGGGGGTGGTCAGGCTCTGCCGGTCGCGTGTCACCGCGCAGCCGCGCGTACCCCCTGATCGCCGTCTCATGCCTCCCCGTCGCGCGGTTTCATCCGACGCGGATGCCGACGATGCAGGTGTCGTCGTCCGTGTCGGACCTGCTGTGGGTGAGCAGGCGGTCCAGTTGCTGGTCCAGGGTGTGCGGCGCCGTGCCGACGGTGGTCAGAAGCTGCGTCAGGGACTCCTCCACAGAACGGTCGCGCCGTTCCACCAGGCCGTCCGTGTACATCAACAGGGTGTCCTGTGCGGCCAGTTGCACCTCCGCCTCCTCGTAGCCCGCCTCCGGCACGGCACCGAGCAGCAGACCGCGCACCAGCGGCAGCGGGGCGGCCTCGGTGCCGCGGACGAGCACCGGCGGCAGATGACCGGCCCGGGCCCATCGCAGCGTGCGCGAGTCCGGGTCGTACAGGCCGCAGACCGCCGTGGCGGTGACCGCGCCCGTCAGATGGTGCGCCACCATGTTCAGCCACGCCAGCAACTGCCCCGGGCCCGCGCCGGTGACGGCCAGACCGCGCAGCGCGTTGCGCAGCACGACCATGCTGGTGGCCGCCTCTATGCCGTGGCCGGCCACGTCGCCAACGCACAGCAGGACCAGCCCCGACGGCAGCACCACGGCGTCGTACCAGTCGCCGCCCACCAGCTGCTCGGCCTCCGCGGGCCGGTAGCGCACGGCCACGTCGAGGGCGGGCATCCGCAGCGGGGCCTGCGTGGGCGGCATGATGGCGCGCTGCAACTGCAGGGCCAGCCGGTCGCGTTCACTGGCGTGCTGCTCGGTGTGCGCGAGCTGGTCGCGGGTGGCGGCCAGTGCCACCTCGGTCCAGTGCTGGGCCGAGACGTCCTGGTAGGCGCCGCGGACGGTGTGCAGTCCGCCGTCGGTGTCCAGCACCGGCTCGGCGACCACCCGGATGTGCCGCGTCACACCGTCGGGCCGTTGCAGCCGGAACGCCGCGGAGGCGGACCGGCGATGGTGCAGCAGCGTCCGCAGGAACCGGCTGATGGCGACGGCGTCGTCCGGGTGGGCGTGCGCGGGCAGTTCCTCCAGCGGCACCGGGCCGGACGACTGGGGGCGGCCGTAGAGGTCGAACAGCTGGCCGTTCCAGGTGATCTCACCGGTGAGCAGATTCTCCTCGAATCCCCCGATACGGCCCAGCCGCTGGGCGTGCTGCAGCAGACTCGCCAGCCGTGCCGTCTCGTCCTCGATGCGCCAGATGAACAGGATGCCCGATCCGTGCCGGCTGACACTGATGTCGGCCACCGCCGACAGCGGCACCTGGTCGACCAGCGCGGTGAGATGCATCCGCCGCGCCCGGAACGGCTCGCCGGTGGCGTAGACCCGCTCGATGCGCTGGAACAGCTCGCTCTCGCCGGCCGCCATCGGGTACGCCTCCAGCAGCAGGGCACCGCTGACCATGGCGCGCGGGCGGCCCGCCGGATCCAGGAAGCGGTCGTTGACGTGCTGGATGCGGAAGTCCACCAGGTTCCCGTCGGCGTCCAGGTGGGGGCCGAGGACCAGCGCGGGATCGTACAGCCCGTCGGCCAGGTCCATCAGCTCCGCCGCGTCCGGCAGCATGCCGGGCTCCGCGGACGGTCCGCCGGGTGCCGCGTACGTCTCCAGGGTGTGGCCGCACAGCTCCGCCAGCGCCTCGATCTGACGGACGATCTGCGGCGGTTGCGGGGGCAGCGGTGCGGGCCAGGCGATCTCCAGCACGCCGTGCACCCGTCCCCCCGTTCCGGCGGGCACGGCCGCCCGGCCGCCGGCCGGGTGGTGGTGCCGGCCGACGCTCGGCAGTCCCGTCTCGGCCAGTGACGCGATCCACAGCCCGTCGCGTTCGGTGAGACCGCACCGGGCGACGGTGGCCACGTCCGGCGGTACGTAGTGCCAGCGGGCCGCCTCCGCCGGGGAGAAACCGGCGCTGCCCGCGAGCGTCAGGGAACCGTCGGCGCCCGCTGCCCAGACGGCCACGGCCACCGCACCCAGCGGGCGCAGCGCCTGCTCGAGCAGCGACTCGGCCACCGCCTGGGTGTCGTCCGCCGCCAGCGCCCTGCTCTCGGCCGCGCGCAGCCGTACGGCGACGGAATCGGCCTCCGCCTCGTCGGTCGCCCGGGTGGCACTGAGGAAGGCGTCGGTCACCTCGGACATACGGTCCCGGGCGGCCTGGTTGATGACCTCGACCGCGAACTCCAGCCGGCTCGTGCCGGCCTGCTCGGCCAGCTCGTCGAGCTGACGGGCGGCCTGCGCGGGCCCGCACTGCAGGCGCTCCACCAGGATGCCCTTGGCGAGCTCGATCAGGGCGCGCCCCTCGGCCTCGGCCTGCGCGGCCCGCACCTCCCGGCTGAGCCGCTCCACGGTGGCCGCCAGCCGCCCCACGGGCGACCCGGCCCCCGCCCCGGCAGGCCCCGCCGGACCCACGGCCTCGTCCAGGCCGGCCCCCGGCCCGCCCGGCTGCTCGACGGCACTCATGACGCGCGCACCCCCCGGCGAGGAGAGCCCGCGAAGGGCCGGTGTGCGGGGCGTTCGCGGCGCGCGGGCGGCGTGTCCGGGCGGCTCATGCGGGGAGCCAGTGGCGCACGCGGGTGATCAGGTCCTGGGCGTCGACCGGTTTGGTGACGTAGTCGCTGGCGCCCGCCGCGAGGCTCTTCTCGCGGTCGCCCGGCATGGCCTTCGCCGTGACGGCGATGATCGGCAGCTCGGCGTACTGGGGCATGGTACGGATCTCGGCGGTGGCGGCGTAGCCGTCCATCTCCGGCATCATCACGTCCATCAGCACCAGCGCCACCTCCGGGTGGGCCAGCAGCGTGTCGATGCCCTTGCGGCCGTTCTCCGCGTGCAGCACGCGGAAGCCGTACAGCTCCAGGATGCCGCTCAGCGCGAACAGGTTGCGCGCGTCGTCGTCGACGACGAGGACCGTACGGCCGGCGGACGCCTCGTCGAGGGCCGGCGGAAGCGGCCGTTGCGGCTCCTCCGGGCGCACCAGGGACAGCACGTCGCCCGGCTCCTCGGCGGACAGGTGCAGCGCGATGCGCTCGCGCAGGTCGTCGAGGCCGGCCAGGAACTCCAGCGGCGTGTCCCCGGCACGGGACCGCAGGTCCTCCTCCAGCGCCGCGTCCGCGCGGTGACCGCTGTGCACCAGCACGGGCACGCTCGCCAGCGCCGAGTCGCCGCGCAGCGCGTCCAGGAACCGGGTGGCCTCGCCCTCGGCCATGCCCAGCTCCAGCACCACGCAGTGGCACGGCTCGGCCGCCAGCGCACCGGCCGCCTCCTGGGCGCCGACAGCGGTGATGATGTCGACCGCCGGCCGTGGCGTGCCGTCACCCCGCCCGTGCGCGACGTCCTGGACCACACTCTCCGCGACCAGCGTCAGCAGACCCCTCGGCCGCTCCTCCACGACCAGCAGCCGCCGCGGACGCGACCGGGCGCCGGATCCGCCGGCGATCGCCGGCGACGGCCGGTACGGCACCGCGGGGGCCTCCTGCGTCTCCTGGCCCTCGGTGGCCCGGGCGGGTCCGGACGGCTCGTCGTAGTCGGGCCGGCTCACCGGCAGATAGAGCGTGAAGGTGCTGCCGTGCCCCGGGGTGCTGTCCACCGTGACCGCGCCGCCGAGCAGATGGGCGATCTCCCGGGTGATCGACAGGCCGAGCCCCGTGCCGCCGTACTTGCGGCTGGTGGTGCCGTCGGCCTGCTGGAACGCGCCGAAGATCGTCTCCAGGTGCTGCTCCGGGATGCCGATGCCGGTGTCCTTCACCCGGAACGCCACCACGGCGCCCCCGCGCACCACACTGCCGGGCACCTCGTCGTCCGCCGCCGGTTCGATCAGCAGCTCCACACCGCCCCGTTCGGTGAACTTCACCGCGTTGGACAGCAGGTTGCGCAGCACCTGCCGCAGCCGGGAGTCGTCGGTGAGCAGGTCCGCCGGGGCGCCCGGCGCGGTGGTCACCGTGAAGTCCAGGCTCTTCTGCATCGTCATCGGCCGGAAGGTGGCCTCCACGTACTCGATCAGCCGGCGCAGCGCCACCCGCTCGGGGCTGACGTCCATCTTCCCGGCCTCGACCTTCGACAGATCGAGGATGTCGTTGATCAGCTGCAGCAGGTCCGAGCCGGCGGAGTGGATGATCTGCGCGTACTCCACCTGCTTCGGGGTGAGGTTGCGCGAGGGGTTCTGGGCGAGCAGCTGGGCCAGGATCAGCAGGCTGTTGAGCGGGGTGCGCAGCTCGTGGCTCATGTTGGCCAGGAACTCCGACTTGTACTTCGAGGCCAGCGACAACTGCTGGGCCCGCGCCTCCAGTTCCTGCCGGGCCTGCTCGATCTGCAGGTTCTTCGCCTCGATGTCCCGGTTCTGCGCCACCAGCAGCGACGCCTTCTCCTCCAGCTCGGCGTTGGACCGCTGGAGCTCCTCCTGCTGGGTCTGCAGCTCCGCGGAGCGTTCCTGGAGCTCGGCGGTGAGCCGCTGCGACTCGGTGAGCAGCTCGTCGGTCCGGGCGTTGGCGACGATGGTGTTGACGTTGACGCCGATGGTCTCCATCAGCTGGGTCAGGAAGTCCCGGTGGATCTGCGTGAACGGCGTGACCGACGCCAGCTCGATGACCCCGAGGACCTGGCCCTCCACCACGATGGGCAGCAGCATCAGCGCGGTCGGCACGACCTGGCCGAGCCCGGAGGAGATCGTCACGTAGTCCGGCGGCAGCTCGTCGACCGTGATGACGCGGCGGCTGCGCGCGGCCTGGCCGACGAGCGTCCTGCCGAACGGGATGCGGGTGGGCCGGCCGTCGTCGTCCGGGGAGCCGTAGGAGCCGACGAGCCGCAGCGCGGGGCCCTCGCCGTCGTCCTCCGCGAGATAGAACGCGCCGTACTGCGCCGACACCAGCGGCACCAGCTCGTCCATGATCAGCTCGGCGACCACGGGCAGTTCGCGGTGCCCCTGCATCAGGCCGGAGATCCGGGCCAGATTGGTCTTGAGCCAGTCCTGCTCCTGGTTGGCCCGGGTGGTCTCGCGCAGGGACTGCACCATCGCGTTGATGTTGTCCTTGAGCTCGGCGACCTCCCCGGACGCCTCCACGTTGATGGAGCGGGTCAGATCGCCCTCCGCCACCGCGCTGGTCACCTCGGCGATCGCCCGCACCTGCCGGGTCAGGTTCCCGGCCAGCTCGTTGACGTTCTCCGTCAGCCGCTTCCAGGTGCCCGAGACGCCCTCCACCTCGGCCTGCCCGCCGAGGCGGCCTTCGGTGCCGACCTCGCGGGCGACGCGGGTGACCTCGTCGGCGAAGGCGGAGAGCTGGTCGACCATCGTGTTGATGGTCGTCTTCAGCTCCAGGATCTCGCCGCGCGCGTCGACGTCGATCTTCTTGGACAGGTCACCCCGGGCCACGGCCGTGGTCACCAGCGCGATGTTGCGCACCTGGCCGGTGAGGTTGTTGGCCATCGAGTTGACGTTGTCGGTGAGGTCCTTCCACGTCCCGGCGACGTTCGGCACGTGCGCCTGGCCGCCGAGCCGTCCTTCGGTGCCGACCTCGCGGGCCACGCGGGTCACCTCGTCGGCGAACGCGGACAGTGTGTCGACCATGGTGTTGATGACCTCGGCCAGCGCCGCCACCTCACCGGCCGCCTCCACGGTGATCCGCTGCGACAGATCACCGCGCGCCACCGCCGCGGCGACCTGGGCGATCGAGCGGACCTGGCCGGTGAGGTTGGACGCCATCACGTTGACGTTGTACGTCAGATCCCGCCAGGTACCCGACACGCCCCGTACCTGGGCCTGGCCGCCGAGGCGTCCTTCGGTGCCGACCTCGCGGGCGACGCGGGTGACCTCGTCGGCGAAGGCGGAGAGCTGGTCGACCATCGTGTTGATGGTGTTCTTCAGCTCGAGGATCTCGCCGCGCGCGTCCACGGTGATCTTCTGAGACAGATCGCCCTTGGCCACCGCGGTCGCCACCAGCGCGATGTTGCGGACCTGGCCGGTGAGATTGCCCGCCATGAAGTTGACCGAGTCGGTGAGGTCCCGCCAGGTGCCCGAGACGCCCTCCACCTCGGCCTGGCCGCCGAGGCGGCCTTCGGTGCCGACCTCGCGGGCGACGCGGGTGACCTCGTCGGCGAAGGCGGAGAGCTGGTCGACCATCGTGTTGATGGTGTTCTTCAGCTCGAGGATCTCGCCGCGCGCGTCCACGGTGATCTTCTGAGACAGATCGCCCTTGGCGACGGCGGTGGTCACCTGGGCGATCGAGCGCACCTGTGTCGTCAGATTGCCCGCCATGGCGTTGACCGAGTCCGTCAGGTCGGCCCAGGTGCCCGAGACCCCCGGCACCTTCGCCTGGCCGCCCAGCGTCCCCTCGGTGCCGACCTCCCGTGCCACCCGTGTGACCTCGGAGGTGAAGACCGACAACTGGTCCACCATGCCGTTGAAGACCTTGGCGATGTCCCCCATGAGACCGTCGGCGTCGTCCGGCAGCCGCGTGCCGAAGTCCCCGTCCCGTACGGCCGTCAGCCCGGTCAGAAGCCGCATCAGCTCCTGATCTCTCGGGAGGACGTCGATCCCGTCAGCGCCGCTGCCCGCCATGAGCACCCTCGTTCCGCTCCCCAGGAGTTCCCGGCGTCGAGAACTCGGAACCAACCCCCCGGCCTGCTGCCTGACCGGCACTTGCGCGTTTCCGCTGTTCACGGAGGCGCATGATGAGAAATCCGCCGCAGCGTAACGCACGTGCACAGCGCGGAACAAAGCGCGCCGACAGGCCGGGACCCGCATCCGCGGGCGTCTCGGAACAGCCGGGAATGGACCGATGAATCCGGGGTAGTCGGGTGGGTTCGCCATCGCGGGCAGGCCGCGCCGCGGGGCGGCCCGAGCGGCATGTCCAGCGGCGCGCCGGTGCGGATTTTCGCCGCCCGGCCCACCGAATGCCCCCGCCGCGGCCGGGTATCTGCTGATGTGGAGCCGGACGGGCCGCCCACCGACCTCGCCGGCTCCGGCGGTCCGTCACTCACCGGGGAGGCAAGGAGCAGCGTGCCCATCGACAGCATCTGGTCGTACGCGCCGGAACTGGGTCCCGCACAGCAGCAGGACCTCACGGGGTACACCGTCGTCGCGAGCGACGGGACCGTGGGCCACGTGGACCGGCAGGCGGACCACCACGGCATGCGCCACCTGGTCGTCGACACCGGCGTCTGGGTGTTCGGCCGGAGCATGCTGGTGCCGGTGGGCGTGGTCACGGGCATCGACACCGCGGACCGGAAGGTGACGCTGACCTGCACCAGGGCGGAGGTGAAGGCGGCGCCCCGGTTCCGCACCGACAGCGAGACCATGGACCCCGCGTATCTCACGGAGGTCGGCGCCTATTATCACGGGTTGCCGCCGCACGAGACGCGCGCCGGATGAGGGCAGGGCCGCGCCCGTGCCCCTTACCAGAGACCCAGGGACACCGATGACATGCATCTGACCGACGGAACGGCTCCGCTGCGGGCCGGCGGCGGGCCGCGCGACGCGTGGGTGCCGGGCGGCGCCCGGGTGACCACCGCGGCGGCCGCGCGGGCGCACGCCGAAACGACCGTACGCGCGCACCGGGCGTCCGAGGGGCGCACCCCGCACCCCCGGGACATGATCGACCTGTCGCTCGTCGTCTCCGAACTCGTCACCAACGCCATCCGGCACGGCGGCGGGCTGGCCGGTTTCGACGTCCTGACCACCCGGGACGGCGTGCGGATCGCCGTGCACGACCACAGCGACGTCATTCCCGAGGCGGCCCTGGGCGGCGCCGACCTGCCGCGCACGCATCACGGCAGCGGTTACGGCTGGCCCCTGGTGAGCAGGCTGGCGCGGGAGACCGAGGCCCGCAGGCGCCCCGGAGGGGGCAAGACGATCGCCGCACTGGTGCCGTTGCGCGACGCGCCCGCGCCGGCCGCCGAGGAGCACTGACGGCGCCCCGCGCCGCGCCCGCCGTCCGTCACCAGGGCAGGAACACGTGGATGTCCTTGCCGGCGTCGTTGCGGACGACGCTGACCTGATCGCCCAGGGTGTGGATCAGATGCCAGCCGATACCGCCCCCGCCGCGGCTCGGATGGAAGGGCCGCGGAGCCGGCTCGACCGTGCTGGTGTCGTGCATCACCACGTGCACACCGTCGAACGTTCTGCGCAGGCGCAGCTGGAAGGGCCCCGGCGCGTACTGCACCGCGTTGGCCGCCAGTTCCGTCACCACCAGCAGTATGTCGTCCCAGTGTTCCGGGGCCGTCGGCGCCGCCACGCGGGCCAGGTCGAAGAGGAACTCCTCCGCGACCAGGCGTGCGTCGGTCACGTC
Organism: Streptomyces sp. NPDC052012; assembly: GCF_040689265.1. Lineage (NCBI taxonomy): Bacteria > Bacillati > Actinomycetota > Actinomycetes > Kitasatosporales > Streptomycetaceae > Streptomyces > Streptomyces sp. NPDC052012. The sequence continues at coordinate 8,218 of NZ_JBFAXA010000005.1, read as the reverse complement.
GTGCAGCTCCCCCGGGAAGCTCGCGACGCGGCTCGTGATCTCTTCGGCAGCCAGTGTCCTGTCCTCATGCGGCTCGGTTGCCATCTCGCCTTCCCGGCCCCGGTGTGAAACGCGGGGCGATCGTCCCTTCGCTTGTCCCTCGTGTCTCCTCGGTGCGTGAGTTCCCGTGCTGGCGCAGCCTACGCGCCGGTCTGTGTCCGGAGAACGGGGGCAGACGCCTTGCAACGCACCCGGGTCTCCCGGGGAACGGCGATCACTTCACGGAATGGAGGGCCCATGGCGGCCATCGCAGCGGCGGTGCTGTTTTCATAGCGTTCCTGATCAACGCCGCGGACATCTCGACCAACGACGTCTTCTCCTCGACGAACGTCATGCTGCTCGGCCTGCTCGCCCTGGCCCTGCACGTCGCGGGCGTCGGCGGCGGCTGGGCGGCCCGGGGACGGCGCCGCTGACCCCGAAGTCCCCCGTGCGGGCGCCGAGTTGCCGGGACTCGGTGAAACACCTGACACCGGGCGCGCCGTTCGTCGAGGGCGCCCGGTGCGTACGGCGCCCCCGGCGGTCTCCCCCGGTGTCCGGGCGGCCCCTCAGGGTCTGCCCGGCAGCAGGGACCGCCGGCCGGCGGGAGGAGGCCGCCCGGTCAGCGGAAGACGTTGTCCGGATCGTCCCAGCCCTGCGGCTCCTCGGCGGCCGGCCTGCGGCGGGAACGTGACTGGTACATCGCGTCGATCTCCAGCGCGTAGCGCCGCACGATCTCGTCCCGGCGCAGTTTCATCGACGGCGTCAGCAGCCCGTTGGTCACGTCGAAGGGCTCCGGCAGCACCCGGAACACCCGGATCGACTCCGAGCGCGACACGCTGCTGTTGGCCGCGGCGACCGCCCGTGCGACCTCCTCCCGCAGCGCGTTCTCCTCCCGTGCCTCGCGGGTCGGCGCGTCACCGGGCAGGGACAGCGCCGCACGCCAGTGCGTCAGGAACTCCGGGTCCAGGGTGATCAGAGCGCCCACACAGGGCCGGTCGTCACCCACGACCACGGCCTGGTGGACCAGCGGATGCATCCGCAGCCGCTGCTCCAGCGCGGCCGGCGCGACGCTCTTGCCGCTGCTGGTGATGATGATGTCCTTCTTGCGGCCGGTGATGGTGAGATAGCCCTCCGCGTCCAGCTCGCCCAGGTCGCCCGTGGCCAGCCAGCCGTCGCGCAGCGCCGCCCGGGTGGCGGCCTCGTCGCCGACGTAGCCCTGGAACACCGACGGACCGCGCACCATGATCTCGCCGTCGTCGGCCAGCCGGATCTCCATGCCCGGCAGCACCTGCCCCACGGTGCCCGACTTCTCCCGGCCGAACGGCTGCATCGTCAGCCCGCCGCTGGTCTCGGTCAGCCCGTAGCCGTCGTGCACGTAGATGCCGATGCCCTCGTAGAAGAGGGACAGATCGCGGCTGAGGGTGGAGCCCCCGGACGTGGCCCGGCGCACCCGGCCGCCCAGCGTGGCGCGCAGTCTGCGGTAGACGGTCCGCTCGTACAGCGCGTGCTGCAGCCGCAGATCGAAGCCCGGACCCGGGCCCCGGCCCAGTCGCTGCCGTTCCACGGCGGCGGCGAAGTCGCGTGCCGTGTCGGCCGCGCGCTCGAACAGGGCGCCGCGGCCCGCCTGCTGCGAGGCACGCAGGAAGTTCTTGTAGATCTTCTCCAGCAGCGACGGGACGGCGTACAGATACGTGGGCCGGAACGTCCGCAGCGCCGAGGACAGCGACTCGGCGCTCATGTCCGGCTCGTGCCCCATCAGCAGCCCGCCGCGCACGCACAGACACTGGATCATCAGCCCGTACACATGGGAGAACGGCAGGAAGGCGAGGACGGCGCCCTGCTCGCCCGGCGCCGCCACGGTGTGCCCCCAGCCCGCCAGCAGCGTGTCGCAGACCGTGGCCAGCCCCCGGTGGCTCAGAGCGCAGCCCAGCGCCTGGCCGGAGGACCCGGAGGTGTACGCGACGACGGCCGTGGAGTCCGGCAGGACGATCCGGCGCATCGAGTCCACCGTCGGCAGCGGAATGAACTCGCCCCGCCCCACCAGGTGTTGCAGCGCGCCCGCGTCCAGCTGCCAGACGTGCCGCAGCGACGGCAGGGAGGCGCACACCGAGCCGACGGTCATCACGCCCTGCTCGTCCTCGACCATCACCGCCACACACCCGGCGTCCCGGAGGATCCACTCCACCTGCTCGCGCGAGGAGGTCGGATAGATCGGGACGACCTCGGCGCCCACCGTCCACAGCGCGTAGCACAGGACGGTCCACTCGTACCGGGTGCGGGCCATGACGGCGACCCGCGCGCCCGGCGAGATCCCGGACGCGATCAGCCCCTTGGCCAGGTCGACGACCTCGTCACGGAACTCCACGGCGGTGACCTCCTCCCAGATGGCGGAGGCCGGGTCGGGGTGGCGGGCCAGCATCGGCAGGGTGGGGTTCGCCGCGGCCGTCTCGAAGAGGCTGTCGGCGAGACCGCCGGTCAGGGGCGGAGCGGACGGGGGAGCGAGAGCGAGGTCGCGCATGCACTGCTCCTGACGTGTACGGGGTGTGACTCGGCCGACGAGTAGCGTCATCGGCGGTGCCTGAATGTAGCCGAGCCGAAGCGCCACGGGGCCGGGATCACAGGAAGTGTGGCCGCACTGATGATCTCGCCGGCTTCTGGGGACCCGGACGATATGAGCCACATCAATCCCGACCCAGAACCGGAACGCAGCACCGGCCTAGAACCGGGCGGCGGCGTCCCCCCGGGCGAGACCCCGCCCGCGGAGAGCAGCCTGCCCGAGGCGGGCCCCCGGGAGACCCACAATCCCCCCAAGGGCTGGTCCAAGGGACCCCTGACCGTGATCCTGCTCCTCGTCGTGCTGATCGCGGCGTTCTTCCTGGCCTACGCCCTCGTCCTGATCCTGTGACCCACGCCCTCGTCCTGATCGTGTGAGGCCGACGACCCGTGACGACCCCATGACGACCCCGTGACGTCCCGGACGGTCCGAGGACGCCTCAGCGCTGTGTGTGCCGCACGCACTCCGTGACGACGTCCCGCAGGCTGCCCGTGCGCTCCATCAGCTCCCGCTGCACCTGCGCCCCGTTGCCCTCACGCAGCAGCCGGGCGCAGCCCTCCCTGGCCCGCTCCAGGTCCCCGTGGGCGTCCAGCGCCTCGGCGACATGGTCGAGCAGGTCCCGCAGCACCGCCTCCGCCGGCATGGGCCGCATCGTCTCCGGGTGCAGCAGGTCGCCCGTCAGACCCGCGCGGGCCGCCTGCCAGGCCGCCAGCCGCAGCAGGCTCACACTGTGGTCGGCCGCCTCCCGGCCCGCCCGCCACTCACGGGCGGCCGTCTCCACCAGCCCCCGGGCGAGCGTGGCGATCAACCCCGCCGTCTCCGCGTGCAGGCAGACGTCCGACACCCGGATCTCCACCGTGGGATACCGCTCGGACAGCCGCGCGTCGAAGTAGACCATCGCCTCGTCCAGGATGGCGCCGGTGGCCACCATGTCCGCGACACGCCGGTGATACCGCTCGGCCGAGCCGAAGATCTCCGTCGGGCCCGCCGACGGCCAGCGCTGCCACACCCGGCTGCGGTAACTGCTGTACCCGGAGTCCTTGCCCTGCCAGAACGGTGAGTTCGCGCTGAGCGCCGCCAGCGGCGACAGCCAGGGCCGCAGCCGGTCCACCACCCCGACGCCCTCCTCGTCGGACTCGACCGAGACATGCACGTGGCAGCCCAGGACGAGCTGCTCCCGGGTGGCGATGCCGTACTGCTTCTCCATCCACTGGTAGCGCCGGTTCATGCCGATGGCCGGGCTGACCGGCAGCGGGGAGGTGGCCAGCGCGGCGACCGTGCAGCCGATCTCCTCGGCGTGCCCGGCGGCCTCCTTGCGGCAGCGGACGATCTCCGCGTGCAGGCTCTCCATCGACGACTGCGGATGGGTGGCGAACTCCAGCATCTGCTCGTGGAGTTCCTTCTCGAAGACGTCCTGTCCCGCGTCCTTGCCGGCGACCCGGGCGAGTACCGCCGCGGACAGTGCCCGCGGCTCACCCGTCTCCGGATCGACCAGGAGGAGCTCCTCCTCCACTCCGACGGTGCGCACCTGATGCCGCCCTTTCGTGACCTGCCGCGACGACGCCGAGGGGTCCTCGGCCGTACGCCCCGAATGCCCCGCTCCCGGCGCGGGACACCTGGCGCCGCCACAGGAATGTCACTCAGGCGACCGGCGTCAGCCACACCGTGGCCAGCGGCGGCAGCGTGATCCGCATACAGCCGTCCTCGGGTTTGACCGGTTCCGGATTGGTGACGTCGCTGCCGCCGTAGCGGGCGGCGTCCGTGTTGAGGATCTCCTGCCAGGCGATCACCTCGTCCCCGACGCCGAGCGGGTAGTCGTGCCGGACGACGGGGGAGAAGTTCGACACCGCGAGCAGCGGCCGGCCCTCGGTGTCGTACCGCAGGAACGCGAAGACGTTGTCCTCGGCGGCGTCCACCGCGACCCAGCGGAAGCCGGTGGGGTCGGTGTCGCGCTGCCACAGCGCCGGCGTCGCGTGGTAGCGGGCGTTGAGCTCGCGCACCAGGTCCTGCACCCCGCGGTGGTCACCCGCCGAGTGGTAGCCGTCCTCCAGCAGCCACCACTCGGGCCCCTGTTTCTCGGACCACTCGGCTCCCTGCGCGAACTCCTGGCCCATGAAGAGGAGTTGCTTGCCCGGGTGGGCCCACATGAAGCCCAGGTAGGCGCGGACGTTGGCGCGCCGCTGCCACCAGTCGCCCGGCATCTTCGACACCAGCGCCTGCTTGCCGTGCACCACCTCGTCGTGCGAGATGGGCAGCACGTAGTTCTCGCTGTAGGCGTACACCATCGAGAACGTCATCTCGTGGTGGTGGTACTTGCGGTGCACCGGCTCCTTCGCGACGTACTCCAGGGAGTCGTGCATCCAGCCCATGTTCCACTTGAAGCCGAAGCCCAGACCGCCGGTGTCGGTGGGCCGGGTCACCCCGCCCCACGCGGTGGACTCCTCCGCGATCGTCACCACGCCGGGGCAGCGCCGGTACACGGTCGCGTTCATCTCCTGCAGGAACGCCATCGCCGCCAGGTCCTCCCGGCCGCCGTAGGCGTTGGGCTCCCACTGCCCGTCCTCGCGCGAGTAGTCGAGGTAGAGCATGGAGGCCACCGCGTCCACCCGCAGCCCGTCGATGTGGAACTCCTGGCACCAGTACACGGCGTTCGCCACCAGGAAGTTGCGCACCTCGGTGCGGCCGAAGTCGAAGGTGTACGTGCCCCAGTCCGGGTGCTCCGCGCGCCGGGAGTCCCCGGGCTCGTACAGCGGGTCACCGTCGAAGCGGGCCAGCGCCCAGTCGTCCTTCGGGAAGTGCGCCGGCACCCAGTCCATGATCACGCCGATGCCGGCCCGGTGCAGCGCGTCGACCAGGTACTTGAAGTCGTCGGGCGTGCCGAGCCGCGCGGTGGGCGCGTAGAAGCCGGTGACCTGGTAGCCCCACGACGGGCCGAAGGGGTGCTCGGCGACGGGCATCAGCTCGACGTGGGTGAAGCCGAGGTCCTTGACGTAGGCCGGCAGCACCTCGGCGAGCTCCCGGTACGTCAGCCCCGGCCGCCAGGAGGGCAGATGGACCTCGTACACCGAGAACGGCGCCTCGTGCACCGGCGTCGCGCCCCGGCGCTCCATCCACTCCTGGTCACCCCACTCGTGGTGCGAGGCCGTCACGATCGACGCGGTGTTCGGCGGCTCCTCCGCGCGGCGGGCCATCGGGTCGGCCTTGAGGAAACGGTGGCCGTAGCGCGAGTGGATCTCGAACTTGTAGCGGGTGCCCTCGCCGACGCCCGGCAGGAAGAGCTCCCACACGCCGGAGGAGCCCAGCGAGCGCATCGGGAACGCGGTGCCGTCCCAGTAGGTGAAGTCGGCGGCGACCCGCACGCCCTGCGCGTTGGGCGCCCACACCGTGAAGCGGGTGCCGGTGACGCCCTGATGGGTCATGGGGTGGGCGCCGAGGGCCGTCCACAGCTCCTCGTGCCGGCCCTCGCGGATCAGGTGCAGGTCGAACTCGCCGAGCGCCGGCAGGAACCGGTAGGGGTCGTGGACCTCCACCGCCTCGTCGTCGCCGTAGGCCACCGCCAGGGTGTAGTCGGGGATCGCGTCCAGCGGCAGGACACCGCTGAACAGCCCGTCGCCCTCCGAGACGAGCGGGGTGCGCGCGCCATCGACGACCACGCTCACCTCCCGCGCGAAGGGACGCAGCGCCCGGAAGGCGATCCCGCCCGGGACGGGGTGGGCGCCGAGCAGGGCGTGCGGGTCGTGGTGGGCGCCGGCCAGCAGGCGCCCCCGGTCGGTGGCGTCGAGGGCGGGGGCGGCTGTCCCATCCGCGACGGGGGCGGACGGGACGGGCCCGGCGGATCCGGGCAGGGGCGTGTCACGCAGGGCCACGGCTTCAGTCTCCTCTCACGGCGAGGCGCTCGATCGCCGCCATGGGTACGGGCAGCCAGTCGGGTCGGTGCCGGGCCTCGTACAGCACCTCGTACACGGCACGGTCCGTCTCGTACGCGCGGAGCAGACCGTGCTTCTTGCGGGGGTCCCAGCCGGCGCGGGACGCGTAGCCCGCGCAGTAGGCCTCACGGCAGCGGCACGCCCACTCGGGGCGCCAGGGGCGGCGCTGCCGGGCGGCGTAGTCGAAGGAGCGCAGCATCCCGGCGATGTCCCGCACGGGGGAGTGGGCGCTGCGCCGTTCGGAGAGCGGCCGGGACGGCTCCCCCTCGAAGTCGATGACGAACCACTCGCGCCCGGCCCGCAGCACCTGCCCGAGGTGCAGGTCGCCGTGGATGCGCTGGGCGGGCGGCCCGGGATCGCAGGTGGTGAGGGCGGCGAACGCGGCTCGCAGCCCCGGCACGAAGGGCTGGAGCGCCGGAACGCTGTGCGCGGCGGCCGTCAGCCGCTCGGTCATCGCCGCGGCCGTCCGCCCGTTCTCACCGGGCCCGCCGACGGGGAACGCGGAGGCCAGCGCCAGGTGGACGTCCGCCGTGGCCCGTCCGAGGGCGTGCGCCTGCGCGGTGAAGTCGTCGCCTGCGGCCAGCGCGCCGAGGGCGAGGGTCCAGCCGTCGGAGGCGTCGCGCAGATACGGCTGGAGCACGCCGAGCGTCGCCTTGAAGGGGTGCGTGGTGCGGAACCACGCGACCGGCGCGGGGACCCGGTGGCAGCCCTGGCGGGCCAGCGCGCCCGGCACCTCCAGATCCGGATTGACCCCGGGCTGGATGCGCCGGAACACCTTAAGGATGTACTCGTCGCCGTACACCAGCGAGGAGTTGGACTGCTCGGCGTCCAGCAGGCGCGGCACGAGACCGGCGGGCAGCGGCTGGGCGCTGTCGCACTCGAAGCGCAGGGGGCCCGCGGTGCCGGGGCGCCGCAGCCGCTCCAGGAGCAGCTGGGCCGACCGCGGGTCGTGCAGGGCGTCGTAGACCGTCCGGCCGGCCAGCGGGCCGTCCTGCACCCTGCCGATCAGGGCCCGGCCGAGGCGCGGCGAGGGATGCTCCCGCACACCGAGCAGCAGCTGGTAGCAGTCGCCGGCCGGGGGAGTGCCCCCGGGAGCGGGGACGCCTCCGTGACCGGCGTGGACCAGCACATGCAGACAGCCCGGGAACAGCTCCGTCATCGACAGCACGCTCAGGTCGGTGACGGGCCGGTCCTTGCCGGCGAACCAGCGCTGCCGCGGCAGCCACTCGCGCAGCAGCCCGGCGAGCGACTCCAGGGGCTCGGCGGGCGCGCTCCGCGGGCGCAGGAATGCGGTCTTCGTCATGGTGACGCCTCCTCTCGCCGGCACACGCTCACAGTCGTCGGCCGATGCGGGATGCGACTCGTGTGAGCCGGAACCAGTAGAAGCCGTGGCCCCCGAGGGTCAGCAGATACGGCAGTTCGCCGATGGCCGGGAAGCGGACACCGCCGAACAGCTCGACCGGGTGGCGTCCGTCGAACTCGCGCAGGTCGAGCTCGGTCGGCTGGGAGAAGCGGGAGAAGTTGTTCACGCAGAGCACCAGGTCGTCCTCGTACTCCCGCAGGAAGGCCAGCACCGCGGGGTTCGACGAGGGCAGTTCGGTGTAGGAACCGAGGCCGAAGGCCGGGTTCTGCTTGCGGATCTCGATCATCCGGCGGGTCCAGTGCAGCAGCGAGGACGGCGAGGCCATGGACGCCTCGACGTTGGTGACCTGGTAGCCGT